>JBHYFR010000078.1:0-3902 GCA_051859425.1 Oceanicaulis sp.
TTCTACACCATGTTCAACCTGGAACCCGTGGGCGAGCACCTGATCCAGGTGTGCGGCACGACCCCGTGCTGGCTGCGCGGCGCCGATGATCTGAAGGCCGTATGCGAGAAGCGCATCGGCAAGAAGGGCCGTGGCAATATCTCCGCCGACGGCAAGTTCTCCTGGGAAGAGGTGGAGTGCCTGGGGGCGTGCTCCAACGCGCCCATGGTGCAGATTTCCAACGCGGACGGGGACTATTATTACGAAGACCTGACGCCGCAGGCGCTTGAAGCGATGCTGGACGATTTGGCCGCCGGCAAGCCGGTGGAATACGGCCCGGTGACCCGGCGCGCCTGCTCGGAGCCGACCGAGGCGAAGGTCAAGGTGCTGGAAGACGCCGCCCTGTTTGACGGCTCGCGCGCCAAAGCGATCACGCTGCCGCATTCGGCGCGCGCGGCGGCCAGGCCGGAAGGCGACCGCAAGAGCAAGCCGGCCTCCGGCGCGGCGGGCAGCGCCAAGGCGGCGGTTGAGGCGCCGGCGAAGGCCCGAAAGACGGCGTCCGAGGCCAAGCCCGCGCCCAAGGCGGCGAAGACACCCGCTGCAAAAAAGCCGGCCGCCAAAAAGCCCGCCGCGAAGAAGCCCGCTGCCAAGAAGAAGGACGACTAGACCATGCTTCTTCAGGACAAGGACCGCATTTTCACCAACCTCTATGGCCGCCAAGACTGGCGCCTGGAGGGCGCGCGCCAGCGCGGGTGCTGGAATGGCACCAGGGAGATGCTCGAAGAAGGCCGCGACTGGATCATCGATCAGGTCAAGAAATCAGGCCTGCGCGGGCGCGGCGGGGCGGGCTTCCCAACCGGTCTGAAATGGTCGTTCATGCCCAAAGAGGTGGGCGCGCGCCCGCACTATCTGGTGGTCAATGCCGACGAGTCCGAGCCGGGCACGTGCAAGGACCGCGAGATGATGCGCAATGATCCGCACCATCTCATCGAAGGCTGTCTGATCGCGTCCTTCGCGATGCAGGCTCATGCCTGCTACATCTATATCCGCGGCGAATACGTGCTGGAGCGCGAGCGCCTGGAAGCAGCCATCGCCGAGGCTTACAAGGCCAAACTCATCGGCAAGAACAATATCCACGGTTGGGATTTCGATCTCTACGTCCATCACGGCGCGGGCGCCTATATCTGCGGCGAGGAAACGGCGTTGCTGGAAAGCCTGGAAGGCAAGAAGGGCCAGCCGCGCCTGAAACCGCCGTTTCCGGCGGGCGCGGGCCTCTATGGCTGTCCGACCACGGTCAATAACGTGGAATCCATCGCGGTGGTCCCGACCATTCTGCGCCGGGGCGCCGACTGGTTCTCCGGCTTTGGCCGCGACGGCAATGCGGGCACCAAGGTCTTCTCCATTTCCGGCCATGTGAACGCGCCGTGCAATGTGGAAGAGGCCATGTCCATCCCGCTCAAGACGCTCTTGGAGCAGTATGCCGGCGGCGTGCGCGGCGGCTGGGACAATCTCAAGGCCGTGATCCCGGGCGGCTCTTCCGTGCCGCTTCTGCCCAAGGATATCTGCGACGACGTGCTGATGGATTTCGACGCCCTGCGCGAACACAAATCGGGCCTGGGCACGGCGGCGGTCATCGTCATGGACAACTCCACCGACGTGGTCAAAGCCATCGCGCGCATCAGCTATTTCTACAAGCATGAGAGCTGCGGCCAGTGCACGCCGTGCCGTGAAGGCACGGGCTGGATGTGGCGCGTGCTGGAACGCATGGCGCGCGGCGAGGCGGAGATCAGCGAGATCGACGACCTGCTCGACGTGGCCGGCCAGGTGGAAGGCCACACGATCTGCGCGCTGGGCGACGCGGCGGCCTGGCCCGTCCAGGGCCTGATCCGTCACTTCCGCCACGAGATCGAAGACCGCATCAACAATTACCGCGCCGGCAAGCCGGTGTTCGTGCCGGTGGCGGCGGAGTAGGGACGTGAAGCTTCGATTGACAGCGCATGCCGCTGAGCGGATCGAGGCGAGAGGCATAACAACGGAGCAGATCAAGGCTGCCTTGACTGATCCCGACTGGACGACGCCAGACCCGGAAGACCCGGTTCTGGTAAGATATTACAAGGCGATGCCCGTCCCTGACGGGCGGGTCCTGAGAGTGGTCGCCCGGCGCGAAGCCGGGGAGCACGCAATCGTGAGGGCGTTCTTCGATCGTGGAGCACGCCGAGGCAGGAGCGAGTGATGGACTGGCGCTATGACAAAGAGGCGGACGCCGCCTATCTGCGCCTCACGGACGCCAAGGTCGTGGAGAGCGACGAGGTGGCTGCGGACATCGTGATCGATCTGGATGCAGACAACCGGATTGTCGGCATCGAGGTGCTGCATGCCTCGCAGCGCCTGCCGGAGTCCGTCATTCATCCGCAAGCGGCGGAGTAGGGGCCATGACCGAGAATACGCGCACCATCATCATTGACGGCGACGAGGTCACCGTTCCGCAGGACTACAACCTGCTGCAGGCCGCCGAGGCGGCGGGGCGGGAGATTCCGCGCTTCTGCTATCACGAGCGTCTGTCGGTGGCGGGCAATTGCCGCATGTGCCTGGTGGAGCTGGTGGGCGCGCCCAAGCCGGTGGCGTCCTGCGCGTTCCTGGTGCGCGACATGCGCGGCGGGCCCAATGGCGAGCCGCCGGCCATGCGCACGCTGTCGCCGCTGGTGAAGAAGGCGCGCGAGGGGGTGATGGAGTTCCTGCTCATCAACCACCCGCTGGACTGCCCGATCTGCGACCAGGGCGGCGAATGCGACCTGCAGGACCAGTCGCTGGCCTATGGCCGCTCGGGCTCGCGCTACGCTGAGAACAAGCGCGCGGTCGAAGACAAGTATATGGGCCCGCTGATCAAGACGATCATGACCCGCTGCATCCAGTGCACGCGCTGTGTGCGCTTTTCCACCGAGGTGGCGGGCGTGCCGGAGCTGGGCGCCATCGGGCGCGGCGAGGACATGGAGATCACCACCTATCTTGAACAGGCCATGACGTCGGAACTGTCGGGCAATGTCATCGATCTGTGCCCGGTGGGCGCGCTGACCTCCAAGCCTTACGCCTTCAACGCGCGCCCCTGGGAGCTGACCAAGACCGAGACCATCGATGTGATGGACGCCCTGGGCGCCAATATCCGCGTCGACAGCCGTTCAGGCGGGGTGCTGCGCATTCTGCCGCGCATCCATGACGACGTGAACGAGGAGTGGATCTCCGACAAGACCCGCTTTGTGTGGGACGGGCTGGGCCGCCAGCGCCTGGACCGCCCCTATGCCCGCAAGGATGGCCGTCTGGTTCCGATTGGCTGGGATGAAGCGCTGGCCATCGCCGCGGACAAGCTGTCGGGCGACCCGGCGAGGATCGGCGCGATCGCGGGCGACCTCAATGATGTGGAGGGCCTGAAAGCCGCCAGAGACCTGTTCGACGCGCTGGGCGTGGCCTCCATCGATGCGCGCCAGGACGGGGCGAAGATCGGCGCGCGCGACGGCTCTGCGCCGCGTCAGTCATACCTGTTCAACTCCACCATCGCTGGGATCGATCAGGCCGACGCCATCCTCATCGTGGGCTCCAATCCGCGCCTTGAGGCGCCGGTGCTCAACGCGCGCATCCGCCAGCGCTGGCTCAATGGCGACTGCCAGATCGCCGTGATCGGCGAGGCGGGCGACCTGACCTATCCGTATGAGCATCTGGGGACCGGCGCGGACACGCTGGCGGGCTTGGCCAAGAAGCGTTCGGGCTTCATCAAGACCCTGAAAGACGCCAAGCGCCCGATGATCATTCTGGGCGCGGGCGCGCTGGCGCGCTCTGACGGAGCGCAGGTGCTGCGCGCGGCGGGTGAGCTCGCCAAGGCCGTGGGCGCGGTGAGCGCGGAGTGGAACGGGTTCAACGTGCTGCATGCG
>JBHYFR010000078.1:3912-10584 GCA_051859425.1 Oceanicaulis sp.
CGGCCAGCCGCGCCGGGGCGCTGGATCTCGGCTTCCTGCCGGGCGAGGGCGGGCGCGATACGGCCGCCATCCTGGACGGCGCCGGCAAGGGCGAGGTGGAGACCGTGGTGCTGCTGGGCGCCGACGAGATCGACATGGCGCGCCTGGGCAAAGCCTTCGTCATCTATGTGGGCCATCACGGCGATGCGGGCGCCATGCGCGCCGATCTGATCCTGCCGGGCGCGGCCTATACCGAGAAGCCGGGCCTGTATGTGAACACCGAAGGGCGCGCCCAGCTGGCCCTGCGCGCGGTCTTCCCCAAGGGCGAGGCGAAAGAGGACTGGGCCATCTTCCGCGCCCTGTCGGCGCGCCTGAACAAGACGCTGCCCTATGACGATCTCAACGCCCTGCGCGCGGCGCTGATCGAGGAAAACCCGGTGTTCGGCCAGATCGACTACGCCCCGGGCGCCGATGGCGCGGCGGAGTTTGATCCGTCGGCGCTGGGCGAGGCGGGCGCGGTGTCCGCTGAGGCTTTCGTCAGCCCGATCAAGGACTTTTATCTGACCAACGCCATCGCGCGGTCATCGAAAACCATGGGCGAATGCTCGGTCATGGCGGCCGATGCGCGCGCCCGGCTGCAGGCGGCGGAGTAGGGGCTGATGTACGAGTTTGTCACTGAAAACGGTCCGCTCTGGGGCACGATGCTGGTGATCGGCCAGATCATGGGTTTCGTGATCGTGCTGCTCCTGTCGCTGGCCTTCCTGCTCTTGATGGACCGCAAGGTCTGGGCGGCGGTGCAGATGCGCAAGGGCCCCAACACGGTGGGCGCGTTCGGCCTTTTGCAGTCCTTCGCCGACTTCATCAAATTCGTCCTGAAGGAAATCATCGTGCCCGCCGGTGCGGACCGGCCGCTGTTCCTGCTCGCGCCGCTTTTGACCTTCATCTTCGCCTTCATCACCTGGGCGGTGATCCCGGTGGCGCCGGGCTGGGTCATCTCCGACCTCAATGTGGGCATTCTCTACGTGTTCGCGATCTCGTCGCTGGGCGTGTACGGCATCATCATCGGCGGCTGGGCGTCGAACTCGAAATATCCCTTCCTGGGCTCGCTGCGCTCTGCCGCGCAGATGGTCTCCTACGAGGTCTCCATCGGTTTCGTGCTGGTCACGGTCCTGCTGATGGTGGGCTCCATGAATCTGTCGGCCGTGGTGGACGCCCAGGCCGGGGGCTTCTGGAACTGGCACGTATTGTCAGCCGGCATGCTGCCCTGGCCGGCCTTCCTGATCACCATCCCGATGTTCGTGATCTTCTTCATCTCCGCCCTGGCCGAGACCAACCGCCCGCCGTTCGACCTGCCCGAAGCGGAATCCGAACTCGTGGCGGGCTATCAGGTGGAGTACTCCTCCACGCCGTACCTGCTGTTCATGATCGGGGAATATCTCAACATCGTGCTGATGTGCGCGCTGATGACGGTGTTGTTCTTCGGCGGCTGGCACGCGCCGTTTGATTTCGCGCCCTTCACCTGGATCCATCCGGTGTTCTGGTTCGCGATCAAGGTGGTGTTCTTCTTCTTCATGTTCGCCATGGTGAAGGCCCTCGTCCCGCGTTACCGCTACGACCAGCTGATGCGGCTGGGCTGGAAAATCTTCCTGCCCACCTCGCTCGCGGCCGTGGCCGTGATGGGCGGGATCGTCGTTTACTCGAACGCTGGTTAGGAAACCCATGAGCCGGATTGCACAAACCCTGCGCGGCGCGGCCCTCCTGGACTTCTGGGGGGCGTTCGGCCTGGGCATGAAGTATTTCTTCCGCAAGAAGCCGACCATCAACTACCCCTTCGAGAAGGGGCGCCTCAGCCCGCGTTTCCGCGGCCAGCACGCCTTGCGCCGCTATCCCAACGGGGAAGAGCGCTGCATCGCCTGCAAGCTATGCGAGGCGGTGTGTCCGGCCCAGGCCATCACCATCGAGGCCGAACCGCGCGAGGACGGCTCGCGGCGCACCACGCGCTACGACATCGACATGGTCAAATGCATCTATTGCGGCTTCTGCGCGGAAGCCTGCCCGGTGGACGCCATCGTGGAGGGGCCGAATTTCGAATTCGCCGCCGAAACCCGCGAGGAGCTGTACTACGACAAGGCCAAGCTTCTGGACAATGGCGACCGTTGGGAACGTGAGATCGCACGGAACCTCGAACTCGACGCGCGCTACCGCTAGCGCTATGACGCGGCGCAACTTCACTCCGGAACCGGCGACTCGGCCCGGCTCCGTCTGACGAACCCGACCGGCGGGGCGCCCTGCTCCGCCGCACGCCAAAGGGGGCGTTCCCATGCTGCCAGCTGCAGCGTTCTACATTCTGGCCGCCTGTGCGGTGATCTCGGCGTTCATGGTGGTGACGGCGCGCAATCCTGTGCGCGCGGTGCTGTTCCTGATCGTGACCTTCTTCTCGGCGGCCGGCCTGTTCGTGCTGCTGGGCGCGGAGTTCCTGGCGATGATCCTGGTCATCGTCTATGTGGGCGCGGTCGCGGTGCTGTTCCTGTTCGTGGTGATGATGCTCGACATCGATTTCGCCACGCTCAAAGCCGGGTCCACGGGCTATCTGCCGCTGGGCGGCCTCATCGCCATCGTGCTGGCTGCACAGCTGGCGCTGGTGGGCTTCGCCTGGGTCAGCGCCGACGGCGCGGCCATGCAGTTCCAGGCGCCCACGCCCGACGACACGCACAACATCGCCGCTCTCGGCGCGCTGATCTATGACCGCTACGTGCTGTTCTTCCAGCTGGCGGGCCTGATCCTGCTGGTGGCCATGATCGGCGCCATCGTGCTGACCCTGCGCCATCGCGACGGCGTCAAGCGCCAGGACATGCACCGCCAGGTCAACCGCACCCGCGCCGAAGGCGTGGAAGTCATCGACGTCAAACGCGGCGAGGGGATCGGCTGATGTTCGAAATTACGCTGGGCCATTATCTCGCGCTGGCGGCGATGATCTTCACCATCGGCGTGTTCGGGATTTTCGCGAACCGCAAGAATGTCATCATCCTCCTGATGTCGGTGGAGCTCATCCTCCTGTCGGTCAACATCAACCTGGTGGCCTTCTCCTCTCACATGGGCGATCTGGCCGGTCAGGTCTTCGCCATGTTCATCCTCACCGTCGCCGCCGCCGAGGCGGCTGTCGGCCTCGCCATCCTCGTGGTCTTCTTTAGAAATCACGGCGATATCGCGGTTGACGGCGCCAGCATGATGAAGGGCTGACGCACGCCATGGCCTATATCGTCGTCTTTGCCCCCCTGATCGCCGCCATCATCGCCGGCCTGTTCCAGCGCCAGATCGGCGACCGGGCAGCCCAGCTGGTGACCACCGGCGCGACCATCGCCGCCGCGCTGGGTTCGGCCTGGCTGTTTGTCGATGTCGCCCTGAACGGCAATGCGCGCACCTACGAGCTGGCCACCTGGATGGCCGTGGGCTCGTTCGAGATCGCCTGGGCGATCCGTCTGGACACGCTGTCAGCGGTCATGCTGGTGGTGATCACCTCGGTGTCCTCGCTGGTGCATGTCTATTCGTGGAGCTACATGTCCCACGACCCGCACCGGGCGCGCTTCTTTTCCTATCTGTCGCTGTTCACCTTCGCCATGCTGGCGCTGGTCACGGCGGACAATTTCATCCAGCTCTTCTTCGGCTGGGAAGGGGTGGGGCTCGCCTCCTATCTGCTGATTGGCTTCTGGTACAAGAAAAAGTCGGCCAATGACGCGGCGATCAAGGCGTTCGTGACCAACCGCGTGGGCGATTTCGGCCTGGTGCTGGGGATCGCGGCGATCTTTGCGGTGTTCGGCACGCTGAAATTCGACGATGTGTTCGCCGCCGTGGGTGATCACTCCGACACGGTTCTGACCGTGTTCGGGATGAATTTCGCCGCGCTGGAGCTGATCGCCTTCCTCCTGTTCGTCGGGGCCATGGGCAAGTCGGCCCAGTTCTTCCTGCATGTCTGGCTGCCGGACGCCATGGAAGGCCCGACGCCGGTCTCCGCCCTGATCCACGCCGCGACCATGGTGACAGCGGGCGTGTTCCTGGTCTGCCGCGCCTACCCGATCTACGAGCTGGCCGACGCCACCTCGGCCATCATCACGGTGATCGGCGCCACCACCGCGATCTTCGCGGCCACGGTGGGTCTGGCGCAGAACGACATCAAGCGGGTGATCGCCTATTCGACTTGTTCGCAGCTGGGCTACATGTTCTTCGCCGCAGGGCTGGGCCTGTACTCGGCGGCCATGTTCCACCTGTTCACCCACGCCTTCTTCAAGGCGCTGTTGTTCCTGGGCGCCGGCTCGGTGATCCACGGCCTGCATGACGAGCAGGACATGCGCAATATGGGCGGCATCTACAAGCTGATGCCCGCCACATGGATCCTGATGATCATCGGCACGCTGGCCCTGACGGGTGTGGGCATTCCCTTCGTGGGCCTGGGCTTCGCCGGCTTCTTCTCCAAGGACATGATCATCGAGGAAGCCTTCATGGCGGGCATGGACGGCGTGCCGTTCGGCCTCCTGGCCTTCTGGATCGCAATCCTCGCCGCCGGCCTGACCTCCTTCTATTCCTGGCGCCTGATCTTCATGACCTTCCACGGCAAGCACCGCGGCGATCCGGAAACCCTCAAGCACGCCCATGAAAGCGGCTGGGTGATGCTGGTTCCGCTGATCCTCTTGGCCATCGGCGCGGTGTTCGCGGGCGGGCTGTTCGTGTCTGAGTTCGTGAAGAAGGAAGCGTTGGAATTCTGGGCCGGCTCGCTGCCGCCCGGACCCTATGCCGAGGGCAATTACGGGCCGGGCGCCACCGGCCACCACCCGCCGGCCTGGGTGATGGTCGCGCCGGTCGCGGTGACGCTGATCGGCTTCCTGACGGCGGTGTATTTCTACATGATGAAGCCCGACCTGCCCGGCAAGATCGCCGCCAATCGCGGCCCGCTGCACAGCTTCCTGTCGAACAAATGGTATTTCGACGAGATCTACGACGTTCTGTTCGTGCGCACCTCGCGCTGGCTGGGCGATGTGTTCTGGAAGGGCGGCGACAAGCGCATCATTGACGGGTTCGGCCCCAATGGCGTCGCGGCCAGCGTGCTCGCCGGCGCCCGGCGCGTGGCCCGGATGCAGAGCGGGTATCTCTATCACTATGCCTTCGTGATGCTGATCGGCGTCGTCGGGCTGTGCCTCTGGCTCATCGCCGGGGTGGGGGTGTAACGGTTATGCTCAGCCAGCTTCCCATCTTGTCTGCGATCACCTTCCTGCCCGCCGTCGGCGCGGTGGCGATCCTGATCCTGCGCGCCCTGATGCGCGCCGAGGACCAGGCGCTGCTGGAGCGCAATGCGCGCGGCGTGGCGCTGTTTGTCACCCTGTTTGTACTGGCCATGTCGGTGCTGCTGGTGGTGGAGTTCGACACCAGCCAGGCCGGCTTCCAGTTCGTCGAGACCATCCCCTGGCTCACCGGGGTGGGCATCAATTACAAGATGGGCGTGGACGGATTGTCGGTGCTGTTCGTGCTGCTGACCGCCTTCCTGATGCCGATCTGCATCCTGGCCAGCTGGAAGATCGAGCGGCGCGTGGCCGATTACATGGCCGCCTTCCTGATCCTGCAGACCCTGATCAGCGGCGTGTTCTGCGCGCTGGATCTGGTGCTGTTCTACATCTTCTTCGAAGGCTCGCTGATCCCGATGTTCCTCATCATCGGGGTGTGGGGCGGGGCTGAGCGCATCTACGCCGCGTTCAAATTCTTCCTCTACACCTTCTTCGGCTCGGTGCTGATGCTGGGCGCGATGATCATGATGTTCATCGCCGCCGGCTCCACCGATATCGAGGTGCTGCTGACCCATCCGTTCGCGCGCGACATCCAGACCTGGCTGTGGCTGGCCTTCTTCGCCAGCTTTGCGGTGAAAATGCCGATGTGGCCGGTGCACACCTGGCTGCCGGACGCCCATGTGCAGGCGCCCACGGCCGGTTCGGTGATCCTGGCGGGCATCCTGCTGAAGCTCGGCGGCTACGGTTTCCTGCGCTTCTCCATCCCGATGTTCCCCGACGCCAGCGCCTATTTCGCGCCCATGGTGTTCGTGTTGTCGATCATCGCCATCGTCTACACCTCGCTGATCGCCTTCCGGCAGACCGACATCAAGAAGCTCATCGCCTACTCGTCCGTGGCCCATATGGGCTTTGTGACGCTGGGCATTTTCTCGATGAACGAGATCGGGGTGCAGGGCGCCATCTTCCAGATGATCTCCCACGGCCTGATCTCCGGCGCGCTGTTCCTGATCGTGGGCGTCATCTATGACCGCTTCCATACCCGCGACATCGCCTTCTATGGCGGGCTGGTGCACAAAATGCCGGTGTTCGCCGCCTTCTTTGCGCTGTTCGCCATGGCCAATGTGGGCCTGCCGGGCACGTCGGGCTTTGTCGGCGAGCTGATGACCATGACCGGCGCCTTCATGGTGGCACCCATCTGGGCGGCTGGCGCGGCGCTGGGGGTGATTTTCTCGGCGGTCTACATGCTCACCCTCTACAAGAAGGTGGCGTTCGGCGAGATGACCAATCCCAAGCTTGAGAACGCGCAGGACCTCAATCTGCGTGAATGGATCAATCTCGGCGTCCTGGGCGTCGGGGTGATCTGGCTCGGCTTCTTCACGACGCCGGTCACCGATGTCACCCGCGCCTCGGTGAACCAGCT
>JBHYFR010000079.1:0-10574 GCA_051859425.1 Oceanicaulis sp.
TAAGGGAGGAAGCGCCATGCCGCTCGACACATTCCGCACCGAAACCCGCGCCTGGCTGGAGGCCAACTGCCCGCCCGGCATGCGCCAGCCCATCGCCTCGGAGGCCGATATCTGCTGGGGCGGCAAGGACTGGAGCTTCGCCAGCGAGGACCAGAAAATCTGGCTGGAACGCATGGTGGAAAAGGGCTGGACGGTCCCCACATGGCCAAAGGAATACGGCGGTGCGGGCCTCAGCAAGGAAGAAGCCTTCATCCTCAAGGAAGAGATGAAAGCCATCAAGGCGCGCTCGCCGCTGGACAGCTTCGGCATCTGGATGCTCGGCCCGGCGCTGCTGAAATACGGCACCCACGAACAGAAGCTGGAGCACCTGCCGCCCATCGCGCGCGGCGAGATCCGCTGGTGCCAGGGCTATTCCGAACCCGGCGCAGGCTCCGACCTCGCCTCCCTGCGCACCAAGGGCGTGCTCAACGGCGATCACTACACGGTCACCGGCCAGAAGGTGTGGACCAGCTACGCTGACCAGTCAGACTGGATTTTCGCCCTGGTGCGCACCGAAGCCGACGCGCCCAAGCATCTGGGCATCTCCTTCCTGCTGATCGACATGGACCAGCCGGGCGTCACCACCAAACCGATCAAGCTGATCTCGGGCAAATCGCCCTTCTGCGAGACCTTCTTTGACGACGCCAAGGCCCTTGTGGCCAACCGGCTGGGTAATGCCGGCCAGGGCTGGGAGATCGCCAAGTATCTGCTCAGCCATGAGCGCGCGGGCATTGTGTCCGAAGCGGCGTTCGGCGGCATGAACCCGGTCACCGCCGCCCATCAGTCGGGCGAGGTGGACGAGACGGGGCGCCTGGCCGATCCCATCCTGCGCGGCGATGTGGCCCGCCTGACCATTGACGGCCTGGCGTTTGAAGCGACCTTGCGCCGCACCAAGGAAGAAGGCGACCACGGCGAAGGCGTCGGCGCGCGCGCCTCCATGCTCAAATATGTCGGCACCGAGCTGAACAAGCGCCGCCACGAGCTGAACATGTCCGCCCTGGGCAGCGACGGCCTGTTGTGGGAGGGCGACAAGGACAGCGATGGCGATCCGGCGCGGGCCTGGCTGCGCGCCCGCGCCAACTCCATCGAAGGCGGCACCAGCGAGGTGCAGCTGAACATCATCGCCAAGCGCGTGCTCAATCTGCCGAGCGCCTGAGGCCATTTAATTCAAGGGATTATCCGACATGTCTTTCGTTCTGAACGAAGAAGAGACCATGCTGCGCGATGGCGCACAGCAATTCCTGGAGGAGCAGGCGCCGGTCACCGCCCTGCGCACCTTGCGCGATAGCGGCGATCCGCACGGCTTCTCGCGCGATCTGTGGACCGCCATGGCCGATATGGGCTGGTGCGGGATTCTGGTCAGCGAGGATCATGGCGGGGTGGATATGGGCTGCGCCGCGGCCGGGCTGGTGCTCGAACAGATCGGGCGCAACCTGACCGCCTCGCCCTTCCTGTCCACCGCGGTGATGGGCGCCAGCGCTTTCAAACTGGCCGGGACCGATGCGCAGCAAGACGCCTGGCTGCCGAAAATCGCGGCTGGCGAGACGGTCATCGCGCTGGCGCTGGACGAGCGGGCGCGCCACAACCCGGCCCACGTGAAGACCAAGGCGGTGAAGGACGGCAATGGCTTCCGCCTGTCGGGCGCCAAGAAATACGTGGTCAATGGCGCCGGCGCGGACCTGCTGATCGTGGCGGCGCGCACCGAGGATGACCGGATCAATCTCTTCCTGGTCTCGCCCGACGTCCCGGGCGTCACCCGCACCTCCCGGCGCACGCTGGACAGCCATGTGCCCGCCGATATCCAGTTTGACGATGTGAAGCTGGACGGCGACGCCCTGCTGGGCGGCGCGGAAGACAGCGAAGCGGCCTATCGCCACCTGCTGGACATAGGCCGCGCGGCCCAGGCCGCAGAGGCGCTGGGCGTGGGGCAGAAGGCGTTTGACATGACGCTCGACTATATCCGCGAGCGTGAGCAGTTCGGCGTCGCCATCGGCACGTTCCAGGGCCTGCAGCACCGCGCCGCCCATCTCTATGGCGAGCTGGAACTGGCCCGCTCGCTGGTGCGCCGCGCGCTGACCGTGCTCGACACCCAGCCCGCCCAGGCGCCGCTCTGGTGCGCGGCGGCCAAGGCCAAGGCCACCGCCGTATCGCGCCTGTCCGCCAGCGAAGGCATCCAGATGTTCGGCGGGGTCGGCATGACCGACGAGTACGATATCGGCCTTTACTTCAAGCGCGCCCAGGCCGCCGGCGAATATCTGGGCGACGACGCCTTCAACGCGGGCGAAGTGGCCAGGCTGAGCGGGTGTTGAGGCGGGGGGAGCGGCTGGCAGGATGTATATAAGTCCGCCTGCTTTCCCGGAATGGGCGAAGCCCATATCCGGGACCCATCCCCCGAACTCTCCATCCGCTTAAGCGGATGCAAATGAGCAGTGGATGGGTCCCGGATCGGCTTCGCCGTCCGGGAAGGCAGCGTCTGTATGGTTTTCTCCACACTGACCAGAGCTGCGCTCCGCCCCGCTTCAGGGGAGGGAAAACGGGCCCTAAACCCCCGCCGCCGCCTGCACGGTCTCATACGCCTCAGCCGCTTCCAGCCAGCTCATTTCCGCCGCGTCGATCAGCTCCACGCAGCGGGCGCGCTTTTTGGTGAGCTCGGCGGCGAGCCCCGGGTCTTTCTCCCACAGGCCGGCGACGGCCAGCCCGCCATCAATCTTGTCCAGCACGCCCTTGAGCCGGTCGATCTCGCGCTCCCAGCGGGCGATGTCGGCTTTGAGCGGTTTGAGCTGGTCGCGCGCAGCCGCCGTCTGGCGCCGGTCATGGGTTTTCTGGCCGCCGGCGGGCTGGCCCTTGGGCCGGGCCTTCACCTCGCCCTGCAGCATATGCTTGCGGTAATCGTCCAGATCACCGTCCCAGGCCTTGATCGTTCCGCCTTCGGCCACCCAGAGACGGTCCACGCAGGTGTCGATCAGGCTGCGGTCGTGGCTGATCAGGATCACCGCGCCGGGAAACTCATTGATCGCGTCCATCAGCGCGGCGCGGCTGTCGATATCGAGGTGGTTGGTCGGCTCGTCCAGGATCAGGAGATGGGCGCCGTCAAACGTGATGAGATTCATCAACAGGCGCGCCTTCTCGCCGCCTGACAGGTTCTTGGCCGGGGTCTCCTGGCGGTCGCGCGGCAGGCCGAAACGCGCCAGGCGCGCGCGCCGCTGGGCCTCGGTCTTCTCCTCCATGCGTTCGAGCACATGGTCATAGGCCGAGTGATCCGGCGACAGCGCGTCGATCTGATGCTGGGCGAAATGGGCCACCACCGCCTTTTTGTGCATGCGCATGGCGCCGGACGTCACCGGCAGCGCGCCGGTGAGCAGTTTGGCGAAGGTGGACTTGCCCGCCCCGTTGCGGCCCAGCAGCCCGATGCGGTCATCCACATCAATGCGCAGATTGAGCTTGCGCAGAACCGGCTTGTCCGGGTCATAGCCGGTGTCGCACTCATCAAAGCGCACCAGCGGATTGCCCATGCGCCGCTCGGAGCCTGGAAACTCGAACGGCGCCACCGGGTCCTCGACCATGGTGGCGATGGGGGCGAGCTTTTCCAGCCGCTTGACGCGCGACTGGGCCTGCTTGGCCTTGCTGGCCTTGGCCTTGAACCGGTCCACGAAGCCTTGCAGGCGGCGGCGTTCATCCTCCTGCTTTTCCACCATCTTCATCTGCACGCGCTGGCGCTCGACCAGCTGGCGCTGGAAGGCGTCAAACCCGCCCTCCCAGACCGACAGCTTGCAGTCTTTCAGGTGCACGATGGCGTGAACGCTGGCGTTCAGAAGCTCGCGGTCGTGGGAGATAATGAGCGCCGCGCCGGGAAATCTCGCCAGATGCGTCTCCAGCCACAGCGCGCCTTCGAGATCGAGATAGTTGGTCGGCTCGTCCAGCAGCAGCAGATCGGGCTCGGCGAACAGTGTGGCGGCCATGGCCACACGCATGCGCCAGCCGCCGGAGAACTCCGCGCAGGCGCGCCCCTGCGCCGCCGTGTCAAAACCCAGCCCGTTAAGGATCGCGCCGGCGCGCGCCTCGGCCGAATGAGCGTCAATGTCCGCCAGGCGCGTCTGGATGTCCGCGATGCGGTTGGGATCGCTGGCGGTTTCGGCTTCGGCCATCAGCGCCGCGCGTTCCAGATCGGCGGCCAGCACGAAATCCATCACGCTGGTGCGCCCGGCGGGCGCTTCCTGCGCGATCGTGCCGATGCGCGCGCCCGGCTGCACGCGCACCTCGCCGCTTTCGGGCGAGGCGTCGCCCAGGATCAGGCGAAACAGGGTGGACTTGCCCGTGCCATTGCGCCCCACAAGCCCCATGCGGGTTTTCGCCGGCAGAAAAAGCGTCGCCTGATCAAACAGCAAGCGGCCCTGGATGCGGTGGGTGAGATCGTTGATGTGGAGCATGGAAGAAGCGCCTAGCACGCCTTCACAGGGCGCGGAAGCGCCGCTATAAGCCGCCGCAATCCATTCCTCCCCACGACCCACAAGGAACTGACACCATGGCGCTGCAACGCACCTTCTCCATCATCAAGCCCGACGCCACGCGCCGCAATCTGACCGGCCAGATCAACGCCCTGATCGAGGCGGCGGGCCTGCGCATCGTGGCGCAAAAGCGCATCCACATGACCAAGGCGCAGGCCGAGACCTTCTACGGCGTGCACCGTGAGCGCGGCTTCTTCAACGATCTGGTGTCGTTCATGATTTCCGGCCCCGTCGTGGTTCAGGTGCTGGAGGGCGAAGACGCCATCGCCACCTACCGCAAGGTGATGGGCGCCACCAACCCGGCCAATGCCGAGCCGGGCACGATCCGCAAGGAATTTGCTGAATCCATCGAGGCCAACTCTGTGCACGGCTCCGACGCGCCGGAAACCGCCGCCGAAGAGATCGCCTATTTCTTCGCCGGCAGCGAGATTGTCGGCTAGACTGATATCGCCTTCCCCGCCCTCCTCCCAAGGATGGAGGGCGGCCCGGCGCCGGCTTAGCTCAGTTGGTAGAGCAGCGGTTTTGTAAACCGAAGGTCGGGGGTTCAAGTCCCTCAGCCGGCACCATTTTTCATAAGTGCTCAGGCCCGTCCGGGCCTTCGCTTCCTCGCTAAAGCTGCGGGCGGGCTTTGCCCTTGCGAACCCTGACGGGTTCATTTTTCTCATCCTCCTTCACTAAAGCTGCGGGCGCGCAGGTGCGCTCTCGCCTCGGCGAAGCCGCGGCTTCGGTCCGGCGTAGCCGGGTGCGGGGCTTGGTCCCCCTCCCCCCCCCTTGCCCCCATCCCGCTTTCCCGATATTTGTCCGGACATGGGAGAGCTCAGTTCGGTCTATTTCGCATCCGCCCGCAGCGCCGCCGATGAGGCTGCGCGCTTGCAGCATCTGGATCGATTCTACGCACCGCCGACCAAGGCCTGGCTGGAGCAGGCGGTGCGGTTTTCGCCTGGCATGGCCATCGCCGAGTTCGGCCCGGGATCCGGGCGCATGCTGTCCTGGTTCGCGCAGCGCACAGGCCCTGAGGGCGATGTGCTGGGCGTGGACATCGATCTGTCGCGCGCCGATCCGCCCATGCCGCCGATACGCCTGATGGAGGCGGATCTTCATGCCCCAGCAGCGGAACCCGGACGATTTGATCTGGTTTATGCACGTCTGGTGGTCGGGCATTTGTCCGACCCGGACGCCGCAATCGCCCGGCTTATGGAGTGGCTCAAGCCAGGCGGCATGCTGGCGCTGGCCGATCTGGACTGCTCTGGTTCCGTTCCGGTCGACACCGGCACGCCTGACATGCAGGCAGTGGCCGATGCGATGACGCAATTGCGCCTGGCCATGGACAGCTCCGGCCTGATGGACAGCGCGTTCGGCGCACGTCTGGAGACCTGCATGCGCGCCGCCGGCCTGTCGCAGGTACAGGCGCAGCGTTTTGAGCGCGTGGTGCAAACCGGGTCAGACTGGGCGCGTTTTCAGGCCGACAATGTGGAAATCATCGCCGGGCTCACCGGGACCCATGAGGCCGCCGCCACCGCCGCCCGGTTCATGCGCACGCCCGGCGCGCCCTACCACGATCAGGCGGTGGTGTTCTGCACCGGGATCAAACCCGCTTGAACATGCACCCGGAACGCTGCGGCGTCGTGCCCGTTGAGCGCCGCGCCAAGGCGCGGTAACAAGACACCCGGCTGATCGACAAGGAGCCCGTCATGCCCACCCGGTCCAAACCCTACGCTCTGCCAGTTCTGACCGCGGGAGCGGCGTTATTGTATCTCGCCGCATGCGGAGAGCCGGCTGCGGACACCGAAACCAGGCCAGCGCCGGCGCCGGGCAGCACCGCCTCCCCCTCGCCTGCCGAGCCGGCGCCCGCGCGCAGCGCCAGCGCCGAAGCCGCGCTGGCCGCTCTGGGCGAGCCTTACGTTTCAGCCAATCTGGCCAACGGCGAGCGGCTGTGGCGGCGCTGCCAGTCGTGTCACACCGTCAATGAGGGTGCGCGCCATCTGGTCGGGCCCAATCTGCACGGCATGTTCGGTCAGCCGGCCGGTGGCGCGGAGGGCTTTCGCTACTCCGCCGCACTGGAGAGCGCTGACTTCACCTGGACGCCGCAGGTGCTGGACGAGTGGCTGGCCAACCCGCGCACCTTCCTGCCGGGCAATCGCATGAGCTTTGCCGGCCTGCGCCATGAAAGCGACCGCAATGACCTGATCGCCTGGCTGGCGGCGGCCACAGCGCCGGAGACGGCGGATGGAGCAGGCGGGGAATAGCAGCGCTCACGCTCTGTGAGCCCTGACGAAGAACGCCCCGGCCAGCTGGCCGGGGCGCTTTTCATTGAGGCCTTTGTCTGACGCCTAGAATTCCACACGCAGGCTCGCGCTCCAGATGGCGCCGTAGGTGTAATAGCGGCTTCCGAACGAACCCGGCGCGGCGCCCGGCGCGTTGCCGGCCAGGAAAATGTCCTCGTCGGTGATGTTCTTGCCCTCGATCTTCAGGCGCCAGCGCCCGTCCGGCGAGGTCAGCTGAGCGAACAGGTCAAACGTGGTCACCTCGTCGGAGAAGATCGCCGGCGAGTTGCCCACATTGCGGGCAAAGGCGCTGGAGTGCGTGGCCGAACCGCCAAAGGCGAGCTCGCCCAGCCCGGTGGGCTGGAAAAACACCGCATTCAGGCGGGCGGACAGATCAGGGAATTGCTTGCCGTCCAACGTATCGAAGGGAATGCCCACAGCCGGATCAATGCGCGAGCCCTCGTCATAGCGGAAATTGGTGGTGCCCAGATTGCCCGACAGCTGGAACTGGTCGGTCGGGCGCCACACGCCTTCCAGCTCGAGGCCATGAACGATGGCGTCTGCGTTGATCACGCCAAACTGGAAGGTGGCCGGCTCCAGCACCGAGAGCTGCAGCGCGTCATAGACCGAGTAGAAATAGGTGGCGTTGAAGCGCAGCGAATTGTCGAACAGGTCCGACCGCAGGCCCACCTCCCAGGACGACAGCTCCTCGGGCTCATAGGTGTTGAACGCCACGTTCGGCGTGATCGGGCGCGTGCCGGCGAGACCGCCCGCCTTGTAGCCGGTGGAGTACGAGCCATAGACCATTAGGTTCTCGTTAGGCCGGTACTGCGCCACAGCGCGCCAGGAGAAATTGGTGTCGTCAAACGACGGGTCCACATCCCAGATCGGCGCCAGAGTGTTGGGATCGAGCAGGCGCCGGTTGGCGGTCTTCTCGTCCGAAGTGTAGCGCCCGCCCAGGGTTAGAGAGAGCTGATCGGTCACGTGGAAAGTGGTCTCTCCGAACACTGCCCAGGACGTGGTGTCTTGCACATCATCATTAAGCCCGAAGGGCTGGCCGATGAGGAAGGAGAAAATCTGATTGAAACGGTTATTGGCCAGCTGCTCCACATTCTCGCGGAAATAATAGGCGCCCAGCACATAGTCGACCTGCTCATTGCCGCCGACCAGCTGGACTTCCTGGGTGAACTGCCACTGATCGAGCTCCTGGTAGAGATCGACAATGCCCGGCCCGTCCAGATCGGCGGTCAGGTTCTGGGAGAAGGTGCGGTAGGCGGTGATGGAGGTGATCTCGCCCAGCTCGGTGCCGAATTTCACCTCACCGCTGACGCCGCCGCCGCGATACTCATGGAAGGGGGCGATGGACATATTCCCCGCGCGCCGCCCGAAAGGCTCGGTGACCGAACCGTCGGCCTGGCGCTGGATCGGGGTGGGGATGAAGGCGCCGGAGTTATCAATGGTCCAGTCGCCCACGATATAAACCGACATGTCCCGGTCCGACGGCTCCCACAGGAAGGAGCCGCGCGCGCCGAAGCGCTCGACATTGTTCACGGTGCTTTGCGGCTGATAGGTGAACGGTCCGGCTGTCGGGGCGGGGTTGTTGAGAAGATCGAAATCGCTGCCCATATTGCGGCTGAACAGATCGATCTTGAAGCCGCTCTCGCCTTCCACGATCGGGGCTGACCACGAGCCGCGCACGTCCAGGCGGTCATTCGTCCCCACGGCCACATCCAGCACGCCGCGCGTGCCGGTCAGCTCCGGGCGACGGGAGATGAAGCGGATCGCGCCGCCATTGGTGTTGCGGCCATAATACGTGCCCTGCGGGCCGCGCAGCACCTCGATGCGGTCAAGATCGAGCAGGTCGATCGTGGTGCCGTTCTGCTTGCCCAGATACACCCCGTCCAGATAAATGCCGACGCCCACTTCGGCAAACAGCGAGGATTCATCCTGCCCCACACCGCGGATATAGACTTGGGCCGCGTTGGCGACGCCGGTATTTTTCTGAATGTTCACGTTGGGCGCGGTGAAACGCAGATCGGTGATTTCCTCAATCGCCTGTCGCTCCAGCTCTTCCGCGCCAATGGCCGTGAGCGCGATCGGCACATCTTGGGAATCGGCTTCGCGGCGCTGGGCGGTGACGATGACCCGGTCCACCCCGCGCGGCGCTGCGGTTTCGGTTTCCTGAGCGTAAGCTGCGGCGGCGAGAGCCGGCAGGGCGGCGCTGGCCATCAAGGCGGCGTGAAGCAGTCGGGTCATGGAAGGTCTCCCCTGTTGAGACAAATCAGCCGGTTTAGCGGATTATGGTGTGGCGAAGTCTACCGTGCCGAGCCGTCGCGTCAATTTGTCCGGACGAAACGATATATCTTATGTGGCATTTGCGCACCGGCGCGTCAGGGTTGTTGGATCAATTCCACAATGATCCCCGAGGGAGATTGCACCGCAGCCCAGCGCATAGCCCCATAGGGTTCCAGATCGAAACCCGCCGGCCCGGCCGAGGGTGTGACCCCCTGCCCCGCCAGGCGCTCCAGAACGGCGTCCAGATCGTCCACCGGCAGGCGCACGGCCATAATACCCAGATTGGGCGGGCGGGCGCGGTCAGAGAAATCATCCCCGTCCAGCCCGTCAAAATGCATCAGCTCGATGCGCCCGTCCTCGCCCGGGCGCTGTTGCAGGATCGAGGTCCGCCTGGGTATCACATGGGAGAGATTGTTGGGCAGGCCGTGATTGGTGCTCACCGGTTCGGGATCGATATGATCGCCCTCCCAGAACGGCCCGTAGCCCAGCCCGTCCACAAAAAAGGCCCGTTCCGCAGCCAGATCATGGACCATGGCCATGGTGTTGAAAGGGTAGGAAAAGCCCTCAAGATCATCCCAGCCCTCGATGGGCGGATGCACGCGCGAGTAGACCGCCAGATTGACCCCGTCGGGCAGGCGCACCACCACATTCTTGATCATCAGCCCGCCAAAATCGAACACCTGGGGCCGGTTGAACACGCTCCAACCACGCGCATGGGCGGCGTCCATCACGAGATCCGCCTCTTCAGCGCGCACCATCAGGGAGAACAACCCACCCTGATCCCAGACCTGCGCGCCGGGGCGGATGAGGTCCTGCTCCACCGCGTCAAAGCGCACCAGGCGCACCCAGCCCACATCCTTGCCCGGCGAGGCCATCAGCGCGTATTCGCCCGACGCGCCCTCCAGCCCCCAGGCCTCCAGCCAGGCCGGCGCCAGCGCGCCAGACGCGCGCACCTCAAAGCCAGCTACCTCAATCATGAAATCGCGGATCGGCTGAAGATCACGCACCGACACCACCGCCTCCTGCCAGCCGCGGCCGGTTTCGGCGATGAAGGGGGCGGCGGCGCCAGGTCTTTCGGCGCCGGGTGCAGAGGCCGGCGAGCCCTGCCCGGCTTCACCGGCGCCAGGCTCACACGCCGCCAGCGCCAGGGCCAATGCGGCCATGATTGCCGCTTTGAATTTGGACATCTCAAACTCCACGCATCTCGGCGTGCAGAATGCCTAATTTGTCCGGACATGCAAGAACGAGGCGGCGACCGCCCAATCGCTCAACGCTCTGGCTATCATCCCCTCTCAGGGCACATCGCGCCGCGCAAAGCCAGCTCGCGTGATTTCGACAAACCCCCGACGTTCGCCATAGCCATACACCCGGCCCTTAACCGGCGAGCGGTATGTCCTGACATTGTCGAACCCGGCCTCAATCATCCAGCGCTCCAGGCACAGGGCGGAGGGAATGAACCAGTTCCAGCCGC
>JBHYFR010000080.1:0-10405 GCA_051859425.1 Oceanicaulis sp.
GCCCTTGCCACGCAGATGGCCGCAGCGCTTGGGCAATTGCTGGTCTTCAAGCTGGATGGCGCTGGCGCCCGCGCGCTCGAAGGTTTTGACCGTGCGCTGCACGTTGAGCGCATTGCCAAAGCCGGTATCGGCGTCGACGATGAGGGGAATGGGCGTGCGCTCATGAATGCGCGCGATGGTGTCGGCCACCTCCTTGGCGCTGACCAGGCCCAGATCGGGCCGGCCCAGCTGGGTGTAGGCGATGGAGGCGCCCGACAGATAGGCCGCCTCGAACCCGGCCTCGGCCACCATGAGCGCGCTCAGCGCGTCATACACGCCCGGCGCCAGCACGGCGGGACCGTCAGCGGCGAGGCGGGTCTTGAGATCGGTCATGAGGGGCTCCCTGGGGCCGCGCCGTGTCCGGCGTCTTGTGTTGTGTGGGCGAAGCGGCGCTTGAGGCTGGCCATCAGCCCGCCCTCCTCGATCATGGTCATGAGATGGGGCGGCAGGGCCGCCACCGCCCAGCCCTCGCCGGTGGTGAGGTTGTCCAGCCGCCCCGCCGCCAGATCAAGGCGCAGATGGTCGCCGGGATGGATGCGCCCGGCCGGATCGAACTGAACCGCGGGCAGGCCGATATTCATGCAATTGCGATAGAAAATCCGCGCAAAGCTTTTCGCGATCACCGCCGACACGCCCAGGGTTTTCAGCGAGATCGCCGCCTGCTCCCGGCTGGATCCGATGCCCAGATCATCGCCCGCCACCAGCATGTCGCCAGGCCGGACTTGCGCCGCGAAATCCGGGTCGATGGCTTCAAGGGTGTGTCTGGCGAGCTCATCAGGGCTTTTCTTCATGGCGTAGCCCGGAGCGAGGAGATCGGTGTCGATCCCCGCCCCATAGACCCAGGCCCGGCCCTCGCGCGCGCTCATGCCGCCACCCTCTTGTCTGTCAGGAAGGGGCGCGGATCGGCCACCCGGCCCTCAATGGCGCTGGCCGCCACGGTGTAGGGCGAGCCCAGATACACCGAGGCGTCCTTGTGGCCCATGCGGCCCTTGAAATTGCGATTGGTGGAGGAGATGCACACCTCCCCCGCCGCCAGCAGCCCCGCGCCCAGCCCCGCACACGCGCCGCAGCCCGAGGCCAGCACGATCGCCCCCGCCTCCACCAGCGCTTCCAGCGTGCCGTCCCTGGCCGCCGCCGCCGTGACTTTCGACGAGGCCGGCGCCACCAGCAGGCGCACGCCGGGGGCGATCTTGCGGCCTTTGAGCACCGCAGCGGCCATGCGCAGATCGGAGAGCTTGGCGCCCACGCAGGCGCCGATATAGGCCTGATCGATCCGCGCCCCCTGGTGATCGCCCACATCGGCAGTGTTCGCCGGGGAATGCGGCGCGGCGACCTGGGGGCTCAGGGCCGAAGCGTCGAGCTTGAAGACTGTCGCGTAGGCCGCGTCCGGATCGGAGCGCCAGCGCTGGAGGGCTTCGTCCTCCACCTGCCCGCCATGGGCGCGGATATGGGCCAGCGTCACATCGTCCGGCGCAATCAGCCCGGTCTCGGCGCCCAGCTCTGCGGCCATGTTGGACAGGACGGTGCGCGCCTCCATGTCCATGGCGCCCACGCACGGCCCGCCATATTCGATGACCTTGAAATGATTGCCCATGCCCAGATCGCGGCACAGGGCGAGCATGATGTCCTTGGCCGTCACGCCGGAGCTCAAAGCCCCGCTGATCTCCACCCGGATGGTTTCAGGGACGACGGTCCAGGTCTCGCCCGTCGCCGCGATGGCGGTCATGTCGGTGGCGCCAAAGCCCGCCGCATAGGCGCCGAACGCGCCGGCATTGGTGGTGTGGCTGTCACCGCCCGCAATCACCATGCCCGGCTTCACATGCCCGTTCTCGGGCAGGATCACATGGCAGATGCCCTTCATGTCGTAGAAGTTTTTCACGCCGTAATCGCGCGCGAAATTGCGCGTCACCTGCAGGATGGCCGCCGATTCGGCGTCCACGGCGGGCACATAGTGGTCCGACACGATCACCACCCGGTCCGGGTCCCACAGACCCGTCCCTAACGCCTCCAGCCGCGCCTGCCAGCGCCTGGGCCCGGACGAATCATGGGCCATGGCCAGATCCACGGCAATCGTCACGATGTCGCCCGGCGACACCGTGCCGCGCCCGGCTGCGCGCGCCATGATCTTCTCTACAAGGGTTGCCGCCATAGCTCCGCCTCAGTACCACACTGCCAGACTACACGCCGAAACGGTTTCCGATCAAAGGATATATCTTTATAACATTTCGAACCCAAGCCCGCACGCGCGCCTGACCGCCGCGCCCATGCAGGCAGTGATCAGGAGATGACCCATGGCCGCGCTGGACGCTGCAGACCAAACCCCGCTGAGCTTTTCGTGGGAAGACCCGCTCCACCTGGAGCATCAGCTCAGCGAAGAAGAGCGCATGATCGCGGACAGCGCGCGCGCCTATTGCCGTGAAAAACTCATGCCGCGGGTGATCAGCGCCTATCGCGAGGAGCGCTTTGACCGCGAGATCATGACCGAGATGGGCGCGCTGGGTCTGCTGGGCGCCACCGTGGCGGAGGAATATGACGGGTCGGGCCTGTCCCATGTGGCCTATGGCCTGATCGCGCGCGAGGTCGAGGCGGTGGATTCAGGCTATCGCTCGGCGATGAGCGTGCAGTCCTCTCTGGTCATGTACCCGATCGAGGCGTTCGGCACCGAAGAGCAGAAACGCAAATACCTGCCCAAACTGGCCAGCGGCGAATGGGTGGGCTGTTTCGGCCTGACCGAGCCTGATGGCGGGTCGGACCCGGGCGCCATGCGCACCACGGCGAAAAAGGTCGAGGGAGGTTATCTCCTCAACGGCTCCAAGATGTGGATCACCAATTCGCCGATCAGCGATCTGGCGGTGGTGTGGGCCAAGCTGGACGGCGTCATCCGGGGCTTTGTCGTGGAGCGCGGGGTGAAGGGCTTCGAGACCCCGAAAATCGAGGGGAAAATGTCCCTTCGCGCCTCGGTCACCGGCTCGATCTCCCTGAGTGACGCGCTAGTGCCTGAAGACGCGCTTCTGCCCAATGTGAAGGGTCTGCGCGGGCCGTTCTCCTGCCTCAACAAGGCGCGCTACGGCATTTCCTGGGGCGCCATGGGCGCGGCGGAATTCTGCTGGCGCGCAGCGCGCGAGTACGCCATGGAGCGCGTGGTGTTCGGCAAGCCCATCGCGGGCACCCAGCTGGTGCAGAAAAAACTCGCCGACATGCAGACCGAGATCGCGCTGGGCTATCAGGGCGCGCTGCGCCTCGGGCGCCTGCTGGACGAGGGCGCCTATG
Source organism: Oceanicaulis sp. (assembly GCA_051859425.1). Lineage (GTDB taxonomy): Bacteria > Pseudomonadota > Alphaproteobacteria > Caulobacterales > Maricaulaceae > Oceanicaulis. The sequence goes on from JBHYFR010000080.1 coordinate 3,310, forward strand.
TGCCCGAGGCCATCTCCCTGATGAAGCGCAATAATTGCGGCAAGGCGCTGGCCATCGCCCGCGAGGCCCGCGACATCCATGGCGGCAATGGCATCGCCGAGGAGTATCATATCCTGCGCCACGCGGTGAATTTGGAAACCGTGAACACCTATGAGGGCACTCACGACGTGCACGCCCTCATCCTGGGCCGGGCCATGACCGGCCTGCAGGCGTTCTCGTAAGTCGCGGCGGGGGACGCGGCGGCTCAGGCCCCGCGTCCGCCAATCGCCTTTGCGCAGTGCAGCATGGCGCGCTATGTCACACGGCTTCGCCCGTGACCGGCCTCTTCTTGCACGAGACCTGACCCATGCCCGCATCCCGCGCATCGTCCACTGACCAGCCCGCATCCACCCCGCCGTGGGTGGTGATGAAGTTTGGCGGCACGTCAGTCGCCGCGCCCGAACGCTGGCGCGTGATCGCGGACATTGCGCGCGCACGTCTGGACGCCGGCGAGCGGGTGCTGATCGTGCATTCGGCGCTGGCGGGCGTGTCCAACCTGCTTGAAGCCTTGCCCGCTGCGGCGCTGGCGGGCGCGGGGGAAGCCGCGGCCAACGCGGTCAAGGCGCGCCATCGTGAATTCGCCGCCGCCGCCGGCCTCGACGCCGATACGCTGCTGGCGGATATCTTCGATCTCCTTGACCGGCGCGCCGCCGGGATCGGCTATTCGGGCGAGGCCAGCGCACGTCTGCGCGCCGAGCTGATGGCCCAGGGCGAGCTGATGGCCAGCGTCCTTGGGCTGGAATGCCTGAAGGGCGCCGGGCTGGATCCCGCGTTCCTGGATGCGCGCGACGCCCTCACCGCCCTCAACACCGCCGACGAGACGCGCGCCTGGCTCGACAATGGCGCGGGCGAGGACGCCGATCCGGCGCTGCAGGACCGGCTGTCAGGCGCCAGTCTGGTTCTCACCCAGGGGTTCATCGCCCGCCATGCCAGCGGCGCCACCGCGCTGCTGGGCCGGGGCGGCTCCGACACGTCAGCGGCGTATTTCGCCGCGAGGCTGCAGGCGGCGCGCCTGGAAATCTGGACCGATGTGCCCGGCCTGTTCAGCGCCGATCCGCGCCTGACCGAAGGCGCAAGGCATTTGCGCGCGCTGTCTTATGAAGAGGCGCAGGAAATCGCCACCATGGGCGGCAAGGTGCTGCACCCGCGCTGCATCGGCCCGGCGCGCCGGGCGAATATTCCCATGGAGGTGCGCTCCACCCTGCGCCCGGAGCTTGCCGGCACGCGCATCACCGACGCGCCGGGCGATGACGCGCCACGGCTGAAAGCGGTGTCGGTGAAGACCGGCGTGCGCCTGGTGGTCATGGAAGGCGCCGGCATGTGGCGCCAGGCCGGTTTCCTCGCCGACGTGTTCGCCGGCTTCAAGACGTGCGGGGTGTCGGTGGATCTGGTGTCCACCTCGGAAACCAACGTCACGGTGAGCCTTGATCCCGATCCGGGGCTGGACCAGGCGCGTCTTGACCGGCTGCGCGAGACGCTGGCGCCCCTTTGCCGGGTGAAGATCATCGAGGACGCCGCCGCCGTGAGCCTTCTGGGTTACGGGATCCGGCGCATCCTGCACCAGCTGGCCCCGGCGCTGGAAATGTTCCAGGACAAGCCGATCCGGCTGGTCAGCCAGGCCGCCAATGATCTCAACTTCACCGTCGTGGTCGACGAGGCCGAGGGCGCAGCGCTCGCCAAGCGCCTGCACGAGGAACTGATCAGCCCGGCGCCCGAAGGCGCGGTGTTCGGTCAGAGCTGGGCGGAACTCGCCCGCCCCGGCGACGCCCGGCCCGTGCGCGCCGCCCCCTGGTGGACCCGCAAGCGCGAGGCGCTGCTCGAGATCGCGCCGCAAACCGGCGGGCTCTATGTCTATGATCTTGAAACCGTCAGCGCCCGCGCACGGGCCGTGGCGGGAATCCAGTCGCTGTCACGCGCCTTCTACGCCATGAAGGCCAACGCCCACCGCGACGTCCTGCGCACCATCCGCGCGGCGGGACTGGGCTTTGAATGCGTGTCGCCCGGCGAGATCGCGCGCGTGCGCGAGACCTTCGCCGATATCCGGCCCGATGAAGTGCTGTTCACCCCCAATTTCGCCCATCGCAGCGAGTATGAGGCGGCGGTGGCGTTCGGCGCCCATCTCACCATTGATGGCCTGCACCCGCTCACCCACTGGCCGGACGTATTCAGGGGCGCTGATGTCATCCTGCGGGTCAATCCCGACCGCCCGCGCGGCCACCACCAGCATGTGAAAACCGCCGGCCCCAAGGCCAAGTTCGGCATTCCGCTGGACGCGCTGGGCGAAGCGCGCGCCGCCGCGGACGCCGCCGGAGCGCGGGTGATCGGCCTGCACGCCCATGCCGGCTCGGGCGTCACCGAAGCCGACCACTGGCGCGAGATCGGCGCCATCCTGGCCAGGGCCGCAAGCGACTTTCCCGATGCGCGCATCCTTAATTGCGGCGGGGGGCTGGGCGTGCCGGAAAGCCCGGATGCGCCAGCGCTGGATCTGCTGCGCGTGGATGAGGAGCTGGCGCTGCTCAAAAAAGCCCATCCGCGCTTCGAGCTGTGGATGGAGCCAGGCCGCTATCCGGTGGCCGAAGCCGGCGTGCTTCTGGCGCGCGTGACCCAGGTCAAGCACGCCTTCGGCACGCGCTTTATCGGGCTGGGCACGGGCATGAACTCGCTGATCCGCCCCGCGCTCTACGGCGCACGCCATGAAATCGTGAACCTCACCCGGCTGGGCGAGGCGGGCGCCGGGCTCGCCTCGGTGGTCGGCCCGATCTGCGAAAGCGCGGACCTTTTAGGCGCCGAACGCCTCCTGCCCGAAACCCGTGAGGGCGATGTCATGCTGATCGCCGAAACCGGCGCCTACGGCGCGGTGATGGCGTCGCGCTATAACCTGCGCGAACCGGCGGGGGAGATGGCGATTTAACGTCTGGAGTCTAGCCGACCCGCCTCTCATCGCACAGCGTGCGGCGGACCAGAGCGCCGTCCCTGAACCAGTGCCAGGTGCGTGCGCGGGTGCACGCGTCCGGGGCCATGACGATGATTTCGGTGAAATGGGCGCCCGGCTCGTCCTTGCGGTCGAGATGGAGCAGGACCAGCCCTGCGCTCTCCCAGGCCCGACCGGAGAATGTGGGCGTGTCGAACACGATCTCTTCGTCTGAAATGCGCCCATCAAACCGGTCCTCGCGCACCCGCCCGTCCGGCCACTCAAAGCGGATATGCTGGACGTAGAAGGGATCGCCCAAGGCCGGAAACTCACAGACCACCCGCGCCTGATGGCGGTCGATCTGGCGGCCTTCGGCGTCCAGATGGGTGTAGACCCCCTCCCAGACGCCTTCATGGGCGCGCATGGCGGGAAAGCGCGCCATCAAATCACCTCGCGCGCCTTCATCTCTGCGATGCGTTCAGGATCAAACCCGGCCTCGCGCGCCAGAGCCTCGGAGTGCGCGCCGAACGCGGGGATAGCCGAATCAGGGCGCGGCGGTTCCTTCGCAAAGCGGATCGGCGGGCCGATATGGCGGTTGCCGGCCGCGTCCTCGAACACCATGCCGCGCGCGCGCGTGTGGGGATCGTCGAACGCGTCTTTCAGAGAACGCACGGGCGCCCAGCACACATCGATGTCTGTCAGGAAAGCGCTCCATTCGGCCAGCGTGCGGCTGGCGAAGGTTTCCTTGAAGAAGGCGCGCAGGGGCGCCTGGTCCGGACCGGGCTCAAGGCGGGCGACGTGCAACAGGTCCGGACGGCCCAGCGCCTCGAGCAGGTTGGACGCGAACTTGATCTCCGACCCGCCGAGCACGAGGTGTTTTTCGTCTTTTGTTTCATAGACATGATACATGGCCGCCCCGCCGAACGAGCGCATGTCCTTGACCGGCGGGTGGGCGTCCTGAGCAAAGACCGGCCCGGTGACATTGGGCGTCCAGGCGAGCGCCGCGTCATACATGGCCAGGTCGATGAAATCGCCCTGCCCCGTTTCATGGCGGCGATAGAGTGCCATGAGGATCGCCGACAGCGCCATAAGCGAAGCGGCCATGTCGGCCACGGGCATATTGGGGCTGACCGGCTTGGCGTCCTCCAGCCCGCGATTGAGATCGACGAGCCCGGCCAGCGCCTGAACCGTCAGGTCATGGGCCGGCTTCATGGCATAGGCGCCGTCCTGCCCGAAGGCGGAGATGGAGCAATAGACAAGGCGCGGATTGAGCGCGCTCAGCGTCTCGTAATCAGCGGCGAGGCGTTTGGCGACGCCGGGGCGGAACGCCTCCACCACCACATCGGCCTCGCGCGCCAGCGCATGCAGCAGGGCCTGCCCGTCCGGGTCCTTCAGGTTCAGTTTCAGCGAGCGCTTGCCGCGCGCGATATTGCGAAACCAGACTGACACGCCGTCGGCATGCCTCAGCCCGATCTCGCGCGTCGGCTCTCCGGCGCCGTTGGCCGGCTCGATCATCACCACTTCAGCGCCGTGATCAGCCATCATCAGCGTCATGTGCGGGCCGGGCAGAAAGGCGGAGAGGTCAAGGACTTTGAGGCCGGAGAGTTTCATGGGGACTGCCTTCTGGAGGGCGGCAAGGGCCGCAGGCGGACCCGATTGTTAGTAATGACGATCAGGCGTCCCCTGACCGCATCGAGATGATCGAGAATGGCGTCCGCGCAACGCGGTGCCCTCACTGAGCGCAAAAGGAAGGATCCGGCCACACCGGAGTGCGTTGCTGTCAGAAGGGGCCCGAAATCCTTGTCCTGGGTGATCAGAATGCGTCCTGTCTCCACGGCGCGGGCCAGAACATCAGGATCCGGGATGCTCGGGTTCGTCTCCAGAATGGACAAGACGTCCAACCCCGCGTCCCTGAGACGGCGGACCAGTCGCATATCCACGCATTCATCCGCGAGGAAATTCATCACTCAGCGGCGGGCAATACGGTGTCAGCAGACCGGTCCGCCGCATAGGCGAGCGCCGCGCGCACGTCTTCCGCTGTGATGTGCGGATAGGCCTCAAGCACGCCTTCAAGAGTCTCGCCTTCGGCAAACATCATGACAATCAGATACACCGGCACGCGCGTGCCCTTGATGCACGGCTTGCCGAACATGATCGCGGGATCGATGGAAATCCGGGGGTGGTCCTGTTCGATATTCATGGGTTCAGCCTAGCATATCCCGCGGACAAAATCCCTCATCCCTTTGGCCACAGATTGAGCTGGGTCTGGAGGGTGATGGAGACGAGCTTGCCCGCTTCGGTCTCGATGCGGGTCTGCCAGACCTGGCTGGTGCGGCCCTTGTGGACGGGGGTCGCCGTGGCGATCACCACCGCGCCTTCGGGCGGGCTGGAGATCATGTTGGTCTTGCTTTCCGTGGTGGTGGTGCCGACAGCCCCTTGGGGCAGGCTGATATAGGCGCCGGTGGCCCCGGCGATGTCGGCCAGGCTCATCATCGCCCCGCCATGCAGCGTGCCGCCCAGGGTGCAGATCTCCGCCGTGACCTTCAGGCGCGCCACCACGCGCTCCGGGCCCGCCTCCACCATCTCCACCCCCAGCGTGCGCGAGAGCGGGACCGGATGCTGGTTCAGAAGCTCGGGCGTGAGGATCATGTCTGGCCCCGTCTGAGCGGTCCCAGCACCGCGTCATCATGCTCGCCCAGCTTGGGCGCGCGGGTCTGGCTGGGGCGCTCGCCATTGATCCGGATGGGTTCGCGCAGGAGCTTCAGCCCGTCCGGCCGGTCAGGATGGTCCACCGTCTCTGTCATGGCGCGCGCATCGGGCGCGTCCAGCGCCGCGGCGATGTCATGCACGGGCGCGACGGGCACCTTGCCGCCCAGAACCGCCATCCAGTCGGCTGTGGTGCGGGTGCGGAACAGGGCGTCGAGCGCGTCCTGCAGCGCCGCCCGGTTGGCAGCGCGCGAACGCATATCGGCGTAATCCGGATGTTCGGCGAGATCGCTCCGGCCCACAGCCTCACAGAACACGCTCCAGAATTTGGGCAGCTGGCACATCAGGAAAATCCAGCCGTCCTTCGTGGGAAAGAGCTGGCTGGGCATCACCGACGGGTGGGAGGAGCGCGCCAGGCGCGTGGTGACATCGCCCTCATTGAGATGCCAGGTGGCCGGATAGGAGAGCTGGTGCAGGGCTGTGTCCAGCAGCGACACGTCCACGTCACAGCCCTGGCCCGTGCGCCGCGCGCCCAGCACCGCCGAGACCAGGCCCAGCGCCATCATGGTCCCGGTCATGAAATCGACCATGGACAGGCCAAAGCGCGCGGGCGGGCCGCCGGGCTCTCCGGTCAGCGACAGGAAGCCGGCTTCCGCCTGCATGAGGTAGTCATAGCCCGGCCAGGCCGCCCGTTCCCCCTCGCGCCCATAGGCCGACAGATGCGCGCACACGATGTCCGGCCTGATGGATTTGAGCGCGGCGTAATCCACCTTCAGCTTGGCCGGCAGATCACCACGCAGATTATTGGCCACCGCGTCAGCGTCTTTCACCAAGGCCTCGAACAGGGCGCGGTCCTCGGCCTCTTTGAGATCCAGGCAGACGGACTTTTTGCCCCGGTTGAAGGTCTGGAAGAACTGGCTGTCATGGGCGCCGAGGAAATGAGGGCCCGCTGCACGCGAGGAATCCCCGCCGCCCGCCCGGTTCTCGATCTTGATCACGTCCGCGCCCAGAGCGGCCAGAAGCTGGGTGCCGTAAGGCCCCGCGCCATACTGCTCGATAGTCAGGATGCGCAGGCCTTGAAGCGGTTTGTGCATGGGTGATCTCTGACTGCCTGGCGCCCCCTAAACCGGGTTCCGCTTGACCAGCTGTTTGGCGATGATGATGCGCTGCAGCTCGTTGGTGCCTTCGCCGATGCACATCAGGGGCGCATCGCGGTAGAGGCGCTCGATCACGTATTCCTTGGAATAGCCGTAGCCGCCATGGATGCGCATGGCTTCGGTGGCCACTTCCACAGCCGTTTCCGAGGCGAAATATTTCGCCATGCCCGCTTCCATGTCGATGCGCGCCCCGGTGTCGTAGGCGCGCGCGGCGTCCTCCACCAGGAGCTCGGCGGCGCGGGTACGCGCGGCCATGTCTCCCAGCTTCAGCTGGATCGCCTGA
>JBHYFR010000081.1:0-10282 GCA_051859425.1 Oceanicaulis sp.
ACGAGATCGACGCGCGGGGCTTCGGGCCGGTGGAAATCGGCTTTACCGGCGGCGAACCCTATCTCAACCCCCACATGAACACGCTGACCGGCATGGCGCTGGAGCGCGGCCATTCGGTTCTGGTCCTGACCAACGCCATGCGTCCGATGATGCGTCCGGCCGTGCAGGCCGGCCTGCTGGCGCTGAAAGAGCGCCATGGCGACCGGCTGACCCTGCGCGTCAGCCTGGACCATCACAGCGCGGCCATTCATGACGCCGAGCGCGGCGCGGGCGCCTATGACGGCACGATCGAGGGTTTGAGCTGGCTGGCGCAGCACGGATTTCGCCTGGCGTGCGCGGGGCGCATCGCCATGGCCGAGAGCGAAGCAGAGGCGCGCGCCGGGTTCGAGGCCCTGTTCGCCCGGATCGGCGCGGATATACCGGCGCACGATCCGGCGCGCCTGGTGCTGTTTCCCGAAATGGACCCGGCCGGCAGCCCGCCGGAGATCACCACCGCCTGCTGGGGCATTCTGGATCTCGACCCCAACACCATCATGTGCGCGTCCAGCCGCATGGTGGTGAAGCGCAAGGGCGCCGCGCGCGCCGCCGTCATCGCCTGCACGCTCCTGCCCTATGAAGATGCGTTCGAGTTGGGCGGAACGCTCGAAGCGTCTTTGAGGCCGGTCAAGCTGCAGCACAAATTCTGCGCCCAGTTCTGCGTGCTCGGCGGCGCCAGCTGTTCAGCGTGACAGGCGGCGGCGACTGGCGTCTCTCTCTCATTTCGCCTATATGCACCGGCCTTGATGCTATTCGCCGCCGGCCTTGACCCGGCGGGGGAGAGGTGATGATGACGACCCTGATTTCCAATCCGCCGCGTGCGGATGCGCCGCGCCGTGCGCCCGGCGCCCCGGTTATGGACGCGGCGCGTGTCGATGCGCTGCTGGCTGAGTTCGGCCTGACCGGCGATTTCCTCGATCTGGGCGGCGATCCCGCCAGCCACCGCATCGTCGCGGCCATGTCCGGCGGCGTGGATTCCTCTGTGGTGGCCGCCGTGGCGCACCGCGCGGGCTATCAGGTCGTGGGCATGACGCTGCAGCTCTACGATCATGGCGCGGCGATCGCGCGCAAGGGCGCGTGCTGCGCCGGTCAGGACATTCATGACGCCAGGCGCGTGGCCGAGGCCATGGGCTTTGCCCATTATGTGCTCGATTACGAGACCCGCTTTCGCGAAGCGGTGATGGAGGATTTCGCCGACACCTATCTCGCTGGCGCCACGCCGATCCCGTGCGTGCGCTGCAATCAGTCGGTCAAGTTTGCAGACCTGCTCGCCACGGCGCAGCAGCTGGGCGCCGATGCGCTGGTCACCGGTCACTATATCCGCCGCGCGGTGCGTGACGGCGCGCCCCAGCTGCGCCGGGCCGAAGATGCGGGCAAGGACCAGTCCTATTTCCTGTTCGCCACCACCCGCGAACAGCTCGATTTCCTGCGCTTCCCGCTGGGTCATCTGACCAAGGACCAGACCCGCGCCCTGGCCGAGGCGTTCGGCCTGATCGTGGCGGCCAAGCCCGACAGCCAGGATATCTGCTTTGTGCCCGACGGCGATTATGCGCGGGTGGTGGAAAAACTGCGCCCCGGCGCGGCGCGGCCTGGCGAGATCGTCCATCTCGACGGCCGGGTGCTGGGCCGCCATGACGGGGTGATCCACTACACGGTGGGTCAGCGCCGCGGCCTCGGCATCGCGGCGGGCGAGCCGCTTTATGTGATCGCGCTGGATGCTGATGCAGCGCGCGTCATCGTCGGCCCGCGCGAGGCGCTGGCCGTGCGCCGCATTGCGCTCAAAGACGTGAACTGGCTGGGCGAGAGCGATCTCGCGGACGCAGACGGAACGCGCGTGGGCGTGAAAGTGCGCTCCACCCGCCCGCCGGTCCCGGCTGTGCTGGACATCAGCGCAGACGGCGGCGTTCACGTGCTGCTCGAAGCGGGCGAAGAGGGCGTGGCGCCGGGACAGGCCTGCGTCTTCTACAGCCCCGATGATCATGACCGCGTACTGGGCGGCGGCTGGATTGCGGGCACGGACCGGGGCTCACCGGGCTGACCGCGAGGGCGCCCCGATTTCGCTGCATCTGCGAAGAGGCTTGACGCGGCGCCGTGGAAGGGGGTCATGTGCGCGCCATCCGCTAGGGCGCGGCTGACGCGTCCGGCTACACATATCCTGAGGAGACGGACCCATGAGTTCCGAAGATCCGATTGTCATCGTGGGCATGGCGCGCACCGCAATGGGCGGCCTGCTGGGCGAATTGTCTGCATTGTCCGCCAACGAGCTGGGCGCGCTGGCGGTGAAGGCCGCGCTGGCTGAAGCCGGCATCGCCGGGGATGATGTGGACCAGATCTTTATGGGCAATGTGCTCGGCGCCGGTCAGGGCCAGGCCCCGGCGCGCCAGGCGGCCATCAAGGGCGGCCTGCCCAAATCGGTGGAAGCCACCACGCTCAACAAGATGTGCGGCTCGGGCATGCAGGCGGCGATCATGGCGCGCGCGGCCATCGCGTCGGGCGAGGCCTCGGTGATCGTGGCCGGCGGCATGGAATCCATGACCAACGCCCCGCACCTCCTGCCCACCCACCGTACCGGCTTCAAATACGGCCATGACGTGATCAAGGACCATATGGCGCTGGACGGGCTGGAAGACGCCTATGAGCACAAGGCCATGGGCATCTATGCCGACATGATCGCGCGCGAGCACCAGTTCACCCGCGAGGACCAGGACGCCTATGCGCTGGAAACCCTGTCGCGCGCCCTCAAGACCACCGAGACCGGCGCCTTCAAGCGCGAGATCACCCCGGCGACGATTTCAGGGCGCGGCGGTGACACGGTGGTGGACACCGACGAGCTGCCCAAGCGCGCGCGTCCCGACAAGATCCCGCAGCTGCGCCCCGCCTTCTCCAAGGACGGCACGGTGACCGCCGCCAACGCCTCGGCGATATCCGATGGTGCGGCGGCGCTGGTGCTGATGCGCCGCTCCGAGGCCGACCGCCGGGGGCTGAAGCCGCTGGCCAGGATCGTCGCCACCGCCGCCCACGCGCACGAGCCGGCCTATTTCACCACGGCCCCTGTGCCCGCCATGCGCAAGGTGACCGAGCGCGCCGGCTGGGCCATGACGGACGTGGACCTGTGGGAGATCAACGAGGCGTTCGCCGTGGTGCCGATGATCGCCATGAAGGAGCTGGGCCTGAGCCATGACGTGGTCAACGTCCATGGCGGCGCGTGTGCGCTGGGCCACCCCATCGGCGCTTCGGGCGCGCGCATTCTGGTGACGCTGATCGCGGCGCTGGAAGCGCGCGGCCTCAAAAAAGGCGTCGCCTCGCTGTGCATTGGCGGCGGCGAAGCCACCGCCATGGCGGTGGAGCTGGTCTGATCAGCGCCTTCAAACCGGCCTGACATGAAAGCGGGGCCGCAGCGATGCGGCCCCGTTGTTATGTGGTCCTGTTGTCCTGTGAAGCGATGGCGGCGGATTAACGCCCGAACGCTGCGTTCAGGCGTGACATCTGCCCCGCGACCGGGTTTGGCGCCTCAGGCGCGGCGTCGCCGTCGAACAGCGAACGGTCCAGCCGCGACAGGCGCTCATGCAGGGTCGCGGCGCGCAGCGCCAGATCGCCCAGGCGCGGCGGGCAGGGATCGTCGCCGGCCGGCCATAGCGCGTCTTTGGCCCGCGCCGGCGTCAGGCGGTAGCGCTGCTCGGCGGCTTCGGCGGGGTTCATGTCCCCTTCGGCCACGGCGCGCTGGGTCAAAAGCCAGGAGGCGCACTGCATCAGCTGGGTCGTCAGGCTCATGGATTCAGACGCATAGGCCAGCGCGCCCGACCGGCCCAGCCGCTTGGCGTCGTCGCGCCCCGCCCCGTCGAGATAGCTGGCGGTCTCCTCAACCAGCTCCATCCCGTCACGGAACAGGCGGCGGAACAGCTCGGAGGCTGCAAATTCGGATACCCGGCTTTCAATGCCGGGTCCGCGATCTGTATCAACCGGGCTCATCACTGGCGCGTTCCCCTCATGCTCTTCCCCTCATGCGGCTGTCCGCTTCTCCCACCCCAAGCAAACCAGGGGCCAGAGCGGGCGTTGGCGCCCTTTAGCCGCGCCTGAACACCGCCTCGGCCGCGCTCATCTTGTCGCGTTTGTGGGCGATCATCGCTTCCGCGCGGGCGATCTCGCTGCGCAGGGTCTCGATACGCAGCTCCAGCTCGGCCACGGCCATCAGCGACAGGTCCTCGCCGGGCCTGATGGCGCCGGCTGGCTCCGTATGCGGTTCATCCTGGAACATGGCGCAACCCGCTTTTGTTTCACCTCGAAAGTCTGCCAATCTAGCGTCAATACGCAGCGGAGTCCCGTGTTCCATGTCCCTTTCCACCCGGATCATCACAGCGCCGTTCCCCGGCGGGCCCGAAGCCCTGCGCGTGGAAACGCGCGACATGGCGCCCGCGGGCCCCGGCGAGGTGCTGATCGATGTGGCCGGCGCCGGTGTGAACCGCCCCGACGTGTTCGAGCGCATGGGCCTCTATCCGCCGCCGCCCGGCGCGCCCGAGGGGCTGGGGCTGGAAGTGTCCGGCCATGTGCGCGAGACCGGTGAGGGCGTCACCCATGTGCAGCCGGGCGATCCGGTGGTGGCGCTGGTGGCGGGCGGGGGTTACGCCGATATCGCGCGCGCCGATGCGGGCTGCGTGCTGCCTGCGCCCGACGGGGTGGATCTCGTTCATGCGGCGGGCCTGCCCGAAACCGTCTTCACGGTGTGGAGCAATGTGTTTGACCGCGGCCGCCTGCAGCCGGGCGAACGCCTGCTGGTCCATGGCGGCGCCAGCGGCATCGGCACGACGGCGATCCAGATGGCCCGGGCGCATGGCGCGCACGTCATCGCCACGGCGGGCACGCCGGAGAAATGTGACCTGTGCCGGCGGCTCGGCGCGGACCTGGCGCTCAATTACCGCAGCGATGACTGGGTGCAGGCGGTGAAGGATTTTGGCGGCGCGGATGTGGTCCTGGACATGGTGGGCGGCGATTACGCCGCGCGCAATCTGTCGGTGCTGAACACTGACGGGCGTCTGGTGATGATCGCGTTTCTCAAAGGCGCGCGGGTGGAGCTCGATCTGATGCGGGTCATGCTCAAGCGCCTGACGCTGACCGGGTCGACCCTGCGCAGCCGCCCGGCGCCCGAGAAGGCCGCGATTGGGTGCGCCGTCCACACCCTTGTCTGGCCGTGGATCGCGGCAGGCCAGGTTCGCCCGGTGACCGATTCGGTGTTTGCGCTGGAGGATGCCGCCAAAGCCCATGCGCGCATGGACGCCATGTCCCATGCCGGCAAGATATTGCTGACGCCCTGAGCGCGCGGTTGCAAACTGATGTTTTCATAGCCGCGCGCGCAGGCTATAAGCAGCCCCAACAAATCCTTTCATCACGTGGATGCGGATGCGCCGGTGGTGAAAGGTCGGTCGACGGAAAGCCCGGCGGTCCGCGCCGGGTTTTTTTATTGCAAACGAGGTTGGACGACATGGCTGACATTCTCATGCCGAAGGCGACAGCGGTCTGGCTGGTGGACAACACCGCGCTGACCTTCGAGCAGATCGCCGATTTCACCGGACTGCACCATCTGGAAATCAAGGGCATCGCCGATGGCGATGTGGCCGCCGGCGTGCGCGGGGCCGATCCGGTCGCCGCCGGTCAGCTGGACCGTGAAGAGCTGACCAAGGCCGAGGCCGATCCGGCCTACCGCATGGCGTCGAGCAAGCCGAAATACGCCGAGTATCAGGACACTGGCCGCAAGGGTCCGCGCTACACCCCGCTGTCGCGCCGTCAGAACCGGCCCGACGCCATCGCCTGGCTGGTGCGCAATCACCCCGAGCTGACCGATGGCCAGATCTCAAAGCTGATCGGCACCACCAAGACCACCATTGAATCGGTGCGCAGCCGCGAGCACTGGAATTCGGCCAATATCAAGCCGACCGATCCGGTGTCGCTGGGTCTGTGCACGCAGATCGATCTGGACGCCCAGGTGACCAAGGCGTCGGCGCGCCGCGCCCAGATGGAAAAGGACGGTACGGTCAAGATCGAGGAAGATGTGCTCAAGCCGGCCGAAGAGTATGACGCGCCCAGCGCCTCGCCCACCACGCTGGACGAGCTGTTCGGCAAGCCCAAGCGCCATGCCGATCACGACGACGACGAAGACTAGGTCTTCAGGTCTGGCCGGCCTCGCCGGCCCGCCGCTCGGCGGCGAGATAGTCATGACTGCGCATTTCCATCAGGCGTGACACGGTGCGCTGAAACTCGAAGGCGTAATCGCCCTCGACATACAGCGCATCGGCCTGCGCCTGCGCGCTCATCACCAGCTTGGTGCGCGCTTCGTAGAGCGCATCGATGAGGGTGGCGAAACGCTTGGCCTGATCGCGGCGCGCCGGTCCCAGCTTGGGTGTGTGGTCGATCATCACCGTGTGAAAGCGCTCGGCCAGCATCAGATAATCAGCCGGTCCCCGCGCGCGGGCGCATAATTGCTCAAAACTGAACCGGGCCACGCCGGCGGCTGCACGCGGGACATCCAGCGTGCGTCCGTTCACGGTCAACGCGCACGCGCGCGCCTGGGCGCCCAGGGTCAGGCGCTCGAAAGCCGCGTCCATGGCCGCGTCGGCCTCGGCGCCCAGCGGCGCGTAATAGACCGGCGCAGCCTCCAGCCGCTCCAGCCGGTAGTCGCGCCCTGAATCCAGCTGCATCACATCCAGCTGCGCCTTGATGGCGGCGATGAAGGGCAGAAAGAGCGCGCGGTTGATGCCGTCCTTGTACAGATCGTCCGGCGCCCGGTTGGAGGTGGCTACCAGCACCACGCCTTGCGCAAAGAGGTGATCAATCAGCCGGCCCAGCACCATGGCGTCGCCCACATCGGTGACCTGCAGCTCGTCAAAGCAGAGCAATCGCGTCTCGCGCGCGATGGCCCTGGCCACACGCGGCAGGGGATCGGATTGCTGGCGCGTGCGCTCGGCAGTGATGCGCGCCTGCAGCTCCTGCAGGAATTGATGGAAATGGACGCGGCGCTTGGCCGTGATGGGCGCGGCGTCAAAGAACAGATCCATCATCAGGGATTTGCCCGTGCCCACCCCGCCCCACAGATACACCCCGCGCGGGGCTGTCCGGGTTCGGCCGAGCAGGCCGGCCTTGCCGCCCTTCCACTGGGCGATCTCACGCGCCAGCGCGGTCAGGCGCCCGGCCGCTGCGCGCTGCTCGGCGTCCGCCTGCAGCCGGCCATCGGCCACCGCGGCGTCCAGCGCCTCCAGCGGCGTCATGCGGCCAGCCACACGGCGATAGCGCCGCCCATCAGCGCAGCGGCCAGCGCGGCGGCGAGGATCAGCAAGGCGGGGCGTTCGATACGGCGCATGCCCACCCGATTAGCCTGCTACGGCCAACTTGGCAAAGCAGCGCCCCGGTTGCACAGTGCGCGCCGGAGAGGGGCATGATCCAGCGCGGCCTGAATGACGGGGAGGTCGGCCAGCTTGCAGCGGCGGGCTTCACGCCTGCGCTCGCCACTGCCGTAGCGCGTGAGGCGCTGACCATGCGCTGGCTGTTCTTGCGGCGCGGGCATTCGGGCATCTGGGCGACGGCTGCAAGCGTGCTTGTCGCAGCCGGTGCGTTGGTCGCGTCCTTGCGGTTTGGCGGGCTTGGCTGGCTGATCGGTTTGGCTGTCTCGGCGTTCCCCGTTGTGCAGTATGCGCCGGACCTGGAAGCCTGGAGCCTGAAACGCAGGGAGCCGGCGCGCTACGCGGCGCGCAGATTGGCGATCATGGCGGTCATTGCGCAACGCACATGGAGCGTCGAGCCCAGCAAACAGGCGCAAAAGCTTCAGGGGTTGGCCGAAGGTCTGGACCGGCTGGCCCACCCGCATACTCAGCTTCGGCTGCTCGCAAGGGCGATGGACGAAGGTGATGACGGCGCCGCAGGCGCTGATCGCAAATCCACCGGCTCGGGTGACGGCTTCGGCGCAACACTTCGCTTTGGCTTCATCATCCTGGCCATCGCTGTCATCATCGTCACGCTGGCGCTGGGCGCGCGGCCGTTCTGACCTGGCGCCTTGCCCGCCCGGGCGGTTTGCAGTGAAGTGCGCGCCCAGCCCTGCCGCAGGAGTGCGCCCATGTCCGCCAAGCCCGACCTGACCCTGTTTCACGCCCCCATGACCCGCTCCATCCGTCCGCGCTGGGCGCTGGAGGAGATGGGCCTGCCCTACACGCTGGAGCGGGTGGCGTTTGACCGGGGCAATGTGGGCGGGGACGCCTATCGTGCGGTCAATCCGATGCAGAAAGTGCCCGCGCTGAAAGACGGCGATCAGGTGATCCTGGAATCCACCGCGATCCTGGAATACCTGGTCACCCGGCACGGCCCGACCCCGCTGGCGGTGACGCCGGACGAGGCCGATTATGGCCGCTATCTCGAATGGCTGCATTTCGCTGAAGCGACCATGTCCATGTCGGTCAATCTGACGCTGGCTCACACCTTCCTTCTGCCTGAAGAACAACGCAATCCGGGCTTGGCCCAGTGGGCGATCGCCAATGTGAACCGCCAGCTGGTGCAGATATCCGAGCGGGGCCTGGGTGATGGCCGCGAATGGCTGGCCGCCGGGCGCTTCACCGCCGCTGACATCTCGGTGGGCTACATGCTGTATCTTCTGAAGATCGTGAAGCAGTTCGACGGCGCGCCCGAGCCGGTAAGAGCCTATTTCGACCGCATCAAGGCCCGCCCCGCCTGGCGCACGGCCAGCGCGGACTGACGATTCGGGCGCCGGGGCGCCCACGGGCGCAGACAGGACAGCCGTCATGAACCAGGGCGCCGAAACCATCGAGGCGGGGCTCGCGCGTCTGGCGCGCCTGCACCCCAAATCCATCGATCTGTCGCTGGGGCGCATTGAGCGCCTGCTCGGCGCGCTGGGCGATCCGCACACGCGCCTGCCCCCGGTGATCCATATCGCCGGCACCAATGGCAAGGGCTCCACCGCCGCCTTTCTCAAGGCGATTGGCGAGGCCGCCGGCGAGCGCGTGCATGTCTACACCTCGCCCCATCTGGTGCGTTTCAACGAGCGCATCGTGCTGGCCGGAGAGATCGTCAGCGACGAGGCCCTGCGCGGCGCCTTCGCGCGCTGCGAGGCGGCCAATGACGGGGCGGACATCACCTTTTTCGAGATCACCACCGCCGCCGCCTTCCTCCTGTTCGCCGAAACCCCTGCCGACCGGCTGATCTTGGAGACGGGGCTGGGCGGGCGGCTCGACGCCACCAATACGGTAAGCCAGCCTCAATGCACGGTGATCACGCCGGTCAGCCTCGATCACCAGGCGTTTTTGGGTGACACCCTTGTCCAGATCGCGGGCGAGAAGGCCGGGATCATCAAGCCCGGCGTTCCGGTGATCTGCGGCCCCCAGGACGAGGCTGCGCTGAAGGTGATCGAGGCGGCGGCCCGGCGCCGGGGCGCGCCCTTGCAGGTCTGGGATCGCGATTTCACCATCCGGCCCGAGCATGGCGGCCTGGTCTATGAGGAGGAGAACCTCCTGTGGGACCTGCCCGCGCCGGGCCTGAAGGGCGCCCACCAGATGGCCAATGCGGCGGTGGCCGTGGCGGCGGCGCGCGCGTGCGGCTATGGCCTCGACGCGGTGCGTGCAGGCGTCGCGAACGCACGCTGGCCCGCCCGGCTGCAGCGCCTGACCGCCGGTCCGCTGGCGGAGATCGCGCAGAAGGGCCATGCCGAGCTGTGGCTGGATGGCGGGCATAATCCGGCTGCGGCCCAGGCGCTGGCGGCCGCGCTGGGCGAATGGGAGGCGGCGCGCGAACGCCCGCTGGTGCTGATCTGCGCCATGTCGCGCAACAAGGATGCGCAAGGCTTTTTGAGCTGGTTCTCCACCCTGGCGGCGCGGGTGATCGCGGTCAGCTTCTCCGGCGGGCGCGAGGGCGCGCACGGCGCCCATGCCATCGCGCAGGCCGCCCGCCAGGCAGATCTGCCCGCCCAGACCGCCGCGGGTCTCGTCGAAGCGCTTCATGACGCGCTGGAGGATTATGACCAGCCGCGCATCGTCATTTGCGGCTCGCTCTATCTGGCCGGCGAAGCGCTGGCCATGGGATCGGGCGACAGCGTCCAGACGACGCCGGGTTAAGGCGGGGCGCCCTCTGCATTGAAGCTCTGGGCGCTGGCCACTCTCTCACCATCAAGGCAGGGCAACCGCATTTGAGACATGCACGACATCTCCCTCCCCTTGAGGGGGTCGGACGCCGAAGGCGTTTGACGGGGGTGGGGTGT
>JBHYFR010000082.1:0-9856 GCA_051859425.1 Oceanicaulis sp.
CGGCGTCGCGCTGTTGGAAGTTGGTCTGTTGCTGGTCGAACAGGTCCAGATCGCGCAATTGCTTCACGAACTCCACCGTGGTCGCAACATCGTTCTCAAAGCGGCGCACATAGTCGATGGCGCGCTCAAGGAACGGCGTCGGCGTGCCGTCATCATTGAAGAACGGCTCGGTCGGCTTGTCGGAGAACAGGTGCGACCCAGCATCCACACATACAGTGAAGCGATCGCTTTCATCGGTATGGCTGGCAGCCACGAACGGGTAGCGCCGCACGAAGGCGGGCAGATAGCAATGGTCTTCGTAATGCCCGGTCTCCGGGTTGACGAAGAGATTGGCGCCGGCCTGAAGACCCATCGCCGCCACCGGCGTCAGGTTTTCGCCCAGAAAGATGATGGGGAAACGCGAAGAGGCCATGCTGAATTCGCCCACGGTAAGCGGGACAAAATGCGTGTCCATGAGAAAATCAAACGGACGGTCGGTATACGCCAGACCCTTGCCCTTGTGGGTCTGGGCGCTGAGCGGTTGAGGCTTTTTGTAGAGCGGCAGTTGACCTTGAAGGGTCGGCTCGTTGGCATTGGCGTCGGCCATGTCGGTTCCCCCTGGATGGACGGTTGCGGTTCGTTAGCGCACGCGGCGGCGCGAGGCAACAAAGCCTGGCGCCGCCGAGTCACACGCGCTCTTGCAAGTCCGGGGCCTTATGCGCCGCCAAAGCGGGCGCGCACGCCGACATAGAAGGCCCGGCCAATGATCGGCGCCTCGTCCTTGAAGAAGGAGGTGTGGCGCCGGCCCGCCTCGTCCAGCAGATTGCGGCCTTTGAGATAGACCGAAGCGTTCACGCCGTCGAAGGGCAGGTCATAGCTGGCGTCCAGCGACACCAGATTATAGCCCGACGTGGTGCTTTCGGCCTCGGCCACACGGTTCTGGGCATTGATGCGCAGATAGTCGGCGCGCAAGGTGAGATCGCCCAGCCGGGTCGAGGCGCCCAGCCCGTAGCGCCAGGGCGAGATGCGCGGCAGGTCGCCGCCATCGCGCAGCGAGCCGCGCACATAATCGGCCACGAAGTGGAAGGTGAGCGGCGTATCGCCCTGCACCGCCTCCCAGCTGCCGCCCAGCTCCACACCATAGAAATGGGCGTCGCCCTGCTCGTAGGTGACGAACTGGTTGCGCAGACGGCACAGCCCGCCATCGCCGGGCAGGCAGCCGGCTGCCGCACCTTCGCCTTCGCGATTGCCGATATCGTTGACGAAGACCGGATTGCCCGCGCCGTCGTCTTCCGAGGCCAGATAGATGAAATTGTCAGCGCGGTTGTAATAGGCCGTCAGGTCATAGCGCAGCGGGCCGGTATGGCGCTCCCAACTGGCTTCGAAATTGAGATAGGTCTCGGTGTCCAGGTCCGGATTGCCCAATTCCCAGGTGCCTGCCGCCGAATGGCGTCCGAAGGCGTAGCGCTGCTCGGGCGAGGGCGCACGCTCGGCGCGGGTCAGGCCGAAGCGCAGATGGTGATCGGGGCCCACATCAATAATGGTGGAGGCCGACAGGCTGACCACGGTGGAGTTGATGTCATCAATCTGTTCGGGCTGGGGCAGGAAGCTGCCATCGGCCAGCGTCACGCCCGGCACGCGCGAGGCGATGACCGGGTCGCTGGATGAGTTGATGCGCTCGATGCGCGCGCCCAGCTCCACCACCGCCGGGCCGAACTGGCGCTCCTCAATGATATAGGCGGCGAAAGTGCGCGTGAGGTTCGGGCGCACATAGAAGCCCCGGTCTGCGCCGCGCGGATCGTCGGCGAAGAAATCACGGTTCGTGTACTGAAGGCCGATCACGCCTTCCCATCCGGCTACAGGATTATGCAGGAGGTCAGCACGCGCCTCGAACTCGCGGTTTTCGAAGGTGGCCTCGATCTCGCTGTCTTCAAGCGATCCGTCCGTGCGGCTGAATTCGAACGCCGTTTCGTCCTGATCATAGCGCGTCCAGGCCGCGCTGAAGCGGGCGAGGGAGAAGCCGGGAAGCGGCTGGTTCACTTCGCTGCGCAGGTCGAGACGCACATAATCAGCGGTAATGCGCTCGAACTCGTCCGAGCCGTCGCCGCGGATGCGCATGGGGTCGAACACTTCGGGAATGCCGTAATCGGTGTCCCAATAGCTCAGCGACAGGGCCGCAAAACCCCATTCATCCGACACGATGCCGGTGAGCGCGGCCTTGCTGCTCTCGATGGAGCTGTTCTGCATGCGGCCTTCAAACCCTTCGGTCTGATCGGCCTCCTGGAAACCGTTGATGGAAAAATCATTGGCGCGGCGCAGCCCGCCCGAGGCGCGCAGGGCGAATGTCCCGCTCAGCTGCACTTCGCCGGACACGTCGATCTGGCGGTCATCGCCATTGGGCGAATAGCTGGCGTCGACTTCCAGGAAGGGCGAGGGGGCGAGCGTGGGCAGGAAGCGCTGGCTGCGCACATTGATCACGCCGCCCGCCGCGCCCGAACCGAACATCAGCGTGGTGGGGCCGCGGAACACCTCGATCTGGCTGGCGCCGCGCGCGTCCACGGCGACCGCATGGTCCACGCCTTCGCCCGATACGTCCGCCACCGGCAGGCCGTCATCGAGCACCATGACCCGCGAGCCTTGCTGGCCGCGGATCACCGGACGGCCTACGCCCGGACCGAAATCGGCGTTGGACACGCCGGGCAGACCGTCCAGCATCTCGCCCAGCGAACCGGCCATGCGGCGCTCCAGCTCGGTCCCGTGCAACACGCTGACCGGCTGGATCATCTCGTCCACGTAACGCCGGCCCAGCGGCCCGGCGGTGACGATCACCCGGTCCAGCGCCGCGTCGCCGCGCTGCTGCAGTTTGGTGTCCGCTGACGCGCCGCCGGCCACGCCCAGCGCAGGCGCCGCCAGGGCTGTGGACAAAAGCAGGCGGGTGATCAGGGGGAGGGACATGGGGACGGCTCCGGTTTGTTATATTATTACGAGCCAGCGTGATACTGTAACGTATGCACCAAGGCAACCGCGTGTTCCCGCCTTGGAATCACGCCTGCGTGAGGTCTCGCATGGCGCGCCGGAGCCGTTTAGGATGAAGAGCATGACCGATGAAATGAGTCGCGCGCTGGCTGATGCCGAGCGGATTTGCCGGAGCCGGGGCCTGTCCCTGACGCCCGTGCGCAAGCGCGTGCTGGAATTATTGCTGGAGGCCCATGCGCCGGTGAAGGCGTATGACCTGCTTGCGGCCCTGAAGCCCGGCGCTGCGGCGCAGCCGCCGACCATTTATCGCGCCCTGGATTTTCTCACCCGGGCAGGCCTGGCCCACCGGGTTGAGGCGCTCAACGCCTATACGGCCTGCGTTCACGCGGGCGGGCGGGGCACTGCGGAGCTCTATGTGTGCGAGGCCTGCGGCCTGGTCGAGGAGCGCCACCGCAAGGACGCGGCGTCAGACGGGCCGGGCGGATTTCAGGTCAGCCGGTCGGTGATCGAGCATTACGGCCGCTGCGCAGCATGCGCGGTCGTCAGCCAGAACGCCTGAGCTGGAGGCGCGCATGATCACGCTGTGGCGCGGCAACGCCAATGCCTGGGAATGCGACGAGCTGGGCCATCTCAATGTGCGCTTCTATCTGGCCAAGGCCTGGGAGGCGATCGAGGCGCTGTCCGAGGCGCTGGGCATGCGCGCCGCCTTTCAGCCTGGCGCCACGGCGACGCTGATCGCGCGCGAGATCGATATCCGCTTTCTGGCCGAGGTCCGGCCCGGCGCGCCGCTGGCGATCCACGGCGTCATCACCGGATTTGACGAGGCGGGCCTGACGGCGGTGCTGGTGATCGAGCACGCCGCGCTGGGGCGCACCGCGGCGACCTTGCGCCTGCGGCTCGATCATGCTGATCCCTTGACGGCGCGCCGCTTCGCGTGGAGTGCGCGCACCCGCGACCGGATAGAAACCCTCGCCGGCGAGGCGCCGGCGGAAAGCGCGCCGCGCTCCCTGTCCACCGCTGCGCCCGCGACAGATGTTTCGCTGGCGCGCGCTGATGTCCTGGGCCTGCAGGAGATCGGGCGCGGGCGTATCAATCCCCAGGACGCCGACCGGTTTGGCCGCATGCGCGCCGAGTTCGCGCTGGGCAAGGCGTCGAGCAGCGTGGTCCATTTCACCGGCGGTTTCCCTGAACAGTATGAGGCTTACCGCACCGGTGCCCCGCTTGACGCCGCCAGCGCGCTTCTTGAAGCGCGCATTGTGATGCGCCGCTGGCCCGAGGCAGGCGAGGGGTATGTTATCCGGTCCGGCCTGGCCGCCGCCGACCGCAATGTACGCCATCTGGTCCACTGGGTTTGCGACCCTGTCAGCGGCGCGGTGCTCTGGACCATGGAAGGAGTGGGCGCCCTCCTGGATTTGCAGACGCGCCGCCTGAGGCCCGTCGAGCCGGACGCGCTGGCCGTCCTGCAGTCCAAGGCAGTCGCCGGGTTGGCGGTTTAGGCCGCCGCGCTGGCCTTGCCGGGCGCGCGGGCGTAAAGGCCGCGATGACCTTCCACCGGCCGCAATGCGTCGGACAGGCCGATCACCGTCTCTGCGGCGCCCAGAACCAGATAGCCGTCCTCCGCCAGGGTCGCGGCGAGCCGGTCCAGGATTTTCGATTTGGTCTCTATGTCGAAATAGATCAGCACATTGCGGCAGAATATCACGTCCATCGGCCCCAGGCGCGAGAAGTCATCGAGCAGGTTGGACTGCTCGAATCGCACCATCTGGCGCAGGCTCGGCTTGATCCGCCAGGCGTCGCCCGCCGCGTCGAAATGCTTGACCAGGCGCTGGATCGCCAGCCCGCGCTGCACCTCGAACTGGCTGTAGAGCCCGGCTTTGGCCTTTTCCAGCACCGCCCCGCTCATATCGGTGGCCAGGATATCGGCTTTCGGTCCGCCCGCCTCGTCCAGCAGCATGGCCAGGGAATAGGGCTCCTGGCCCGAAGAGGCGGCTGCGCACCAGATTTTCAGCGCACGGCCCGCGCGCGCGGTCTTCAGGGATGGGGCGATCACCTGCTCGAACAGCTCAAACGGGGTCTTGTCGCGGAAGAAGAAGGTCTCGTGGGTGGCCAGCGCCTCGCATACCTCTGTATGGATGGCGCGATCACCGCGCATCATGGCGTCAATCAGCGGCTCGATGGCGGAAAATCCGGACCGGCGCGCCAGGGGGCCGAGGCGGCTTTCCACCAGATAGGCCTTGTCCGGTCCCAGCACGAGGCCGGTGCGCGCGCGCACCTCGCGGCACAGATACTCGAACTTGTGCGTCGCCAGCTGGGTCATGGCTATCCTCTCATCCGGCGGGCAATTTCCGGCCCTATGTCGCTCAGCGGCAGGATCATGTCGGCCAGCCCCGCTTCGGCGACCGCGCCGGGCATGCCCCAGACCACGCTGCTGGCCCGGTCCTGGGCGATCACCTGGGCGCCGGCCTCCACAAGCCGCCGCGCGCCCTCGCGTCCGTCCGATCCCATGCCCGTCAGGACCACGGCGAGGACGCCGCGCACGCCGGCATCAGCCAGACTCATGAAGAGCGGGTCCACCGCCGGGCGGCAGAAATTCACCTGCGGGTTCTGGTCCAGCGCGGCGTACAGCCCGCCGGGGCCCGGCCTGACCGTCATGTGGAAGTCGCCGGGCGCCAGATAGATGCGTCCGGGCCGGAGACGTTCGCCATCAACGGCCTCGGCCGCCGGCAGGCCCAGCTTCGACAGATGCTCGGCCAGCATGGCGGTGAACACGCGCGGCATGTGCTGGGCGATCAGGATCGGCGCGCTGGTATCGGCGGGCAGAGCGCTGATCACCGCGCGCAGGGCCTGGGGCCCTCCGGTGGAGGCGCCGATGGCGATCAGGGACGGGCGCGCCGCCGCAGGGCGGGGCCCGGACCGCAGGGGCGCTGATACGGGCCGCGGCGGCGCCGGGCGCGGGCAGAGCGCGTTGAGCTTTTCCAACAGCTCGACGCGATAGGTCTCGGCGCCGCCCAGCTGTCCGGCGGCTGGTTTGGCGGCGAAGTCCGCAGCGCCCAGTGACAGCGCCTTCATGGTCACGTCTGCGCCCTGACGCGTCAGGGTCGAGGCCATCACCACGCGCGCCTTCGGGACGGCCTTGAGAATCAGCGGCAGGGCGGTCAGCCCGTCCATGCGCGGCATTTCCACATCCAGCACCACCAGATCGGGCTGCAGCTCGGTAGCGCGGCGCAGGCCCTGCTCGCCATCGGGGCAGGTTGCCGCCAGGTCCAGCCGGTTATCGGCCTCGATCCAGCGCGCGACCAAGCCGCGCACAACGGCGCTGTCATCCACCACCAGCACGCGCGGCCGGGTCGCGGCGGGCGGGGCGGCAGGCGTGAGCGGCTGGGCGGCGGTCACGATGGTTCTGGCTCCCGGACGATCATCACGCGCTCAGACCAGGCCGGCTTCGGCGAATTTGGATTCGAGTATCTCGCTGTCGAAGGGCTTCATCACGTATTCGTCCGCGCCGGCGCGCAGGGCCTGGGTGATGTGGGCCATGTCGTTTTCGGTGGTGCAGAACAACACGACAGGCTTCTTGCCACCGGGCTCCTCGCGCAGGCGGATCAGGAAATCCAGCCCGTTCATGACCGGCATGTTCCAGTCCAGCAGGATCGCGTCGGGCATGGATTTGCGGCAGGCAGCCAGCGCTTCCTGCCCGTCGCATGCCTCCTCGCAGATAAAGCCGAGATCTTCGACAATCTTGCGCGCCACCTTCCGGATCACCCGGCTGTCATCGACCACCAGACAGGTCTTCATCGCGCGCCCTCCCTCAGGCCGCCAGGGCGCTGCGCCGCCCGATCAGGGCCCGGATATCCAGGATCGCCAGAAGCTGGCCGTCCAGCCGGTGCACGCCCTGGATCAGGGTGCGCCAGTCCGGGTCCAGATGGCCGGGCGCCGTTTGCGCCTCCGCCGGGTCGAGGCGCAGCACCTCGCCCACCTCGTCGACCAGCACGCCGTACAGCTCTGCGCCCTCTTCCAGGCCCAGCGCCATGGACGGTTCGTCCCCGGCGCGCGCGGGCAGGCCCAGGCGCGTGCGGCTGTCGATCATGGTCACGATGCGGCCGCGCAGATTGAGCAGTCCGGCGATATCGGCCGGCGCGCGCGGCACCGGGGTGATGGCCAGGGGGCTGAAAACTTCGCGGATGTCGCTGACAGCCACGCCGAAGCTCTGCCCGCCGGTGCGCACGGTGACGTATTCAATCAATGCCTTCGCCGCCATGTCAGTGTCCCTCACGCCGCTGCACGCGCGGCCTGGTCCAGCGCCGCGATCAGACCGCCGCGGTCGCCCGGACGCATGATCGCGACAAATCCTTCAAGAATGCCTGAATGCCCCTCGCCGATGCCCAGCCTTGGAATGCCGGCGAACAGGCCTTCGCCGGTCAGGCGCTCCAGCGCGCCGGGGTCGCCCACCAGCACGTCATAGCGCGCGCCCATCTGCGCGGCGTCGCGCGCTTCGTGCAGTCCGCTGGCCACCGTCACATCATAGCCCGCCGCCGCCAGCAGGGGCGCGAGCATGCGCCGGGAGAAGGCGTCCGCCTCCACCAGCAATACGGCCGCGCGCCCGGTGCGCTGCGCGGCGCTGCGCTGGGGCGCGCCGTCCCAGGCGCGCTCCATGTACCAGGCGATGTCCAGCATTTCGGTGGCCTTGCCCTGGACAATGGCCGTGCCGATCACGCCGGGACGGTCGGAGCCGAGCTCCAGGTCCAGCGCTTCCTCGACCACATCCAAGATCGCATCCACCGCCACGCCTGCCGAGCGGTCGTCCTCGGCGAACACCAGCACGGGCTGGCGGCCCTCGGTGCGGAAGGCATCGGGGCCGGCTGCATGCGCCAGCGGCAGAAGCCGCCCGCGATACTGCACCACATGGCGCCCGTCGACGATCTCTATGGCGCTGGCGTCTATGTCTTCCAGGCGCGTGATCAGGCTGACCGGGACCGCCTTGGGCTCCGTCCCGCCCGCGCGCACCAGCAGCAGGCGCTGGCGTGAGGCGGCCTCGGCGTCGGCGGCGCCGGCGGCCTGATCATCGCAGGCCTCGGCCTCGCCCTCCACCGCGCATTCATGCGCCAGGCCATTGGGATCCAGGATCATAATCACCGAGCCGTCGCCCAATATGGTGGCGCCCGAAAAGACGCCGGTCTGGCGCAGGGGCGCAGAGAGCGGCTTGACCACGATCTCCACCGTGTCGATGACGTCATCCACAATCAGGCCGATACGCCGCCCGGGCGCCTCCAGCACCACCACATAGCCTTCAGGCGCCTCGGCTGCGGGGGCGTCCGGGTTCAGGGCGCCGGCGAGCGACGCCACAGGCAGAAGACGGTCGCGCAGACGGATCAGATGGGCGCCGTTGATGGTCTCCACTTTCACCGGCGCGTCCGGTCCCACGCGCACCAGTTCGCGCACTGACAATTGCGGCGCGGCGAAGCGGGCGCCGCCCGCTTCCACGATCAGCGCGGAGATGATGGCCAGGGTCAGCGGGATCTTGATGGTGAAGACCGTGCCCGCCCCCGGCGTGGAGGCCAGGTCGATGGCGCCGCCGATCTGCTCGATATTGGTGCGCACCACGTCCATGCCCACGCCGCGCCCGGACAGGCTGGTGACGGCGGCGGCGGTGGAAAAGCCCGGCGCAAAGATGAAGCGCAGTATCTGCGCCTCGCTCATGCCGGCGAGCTCGTCAGGCGTTGCCAGGCCCTTTTCCAGGACTTTTTCGCGGATGCGGCCTGCATTCAGCCCGGCGCCGTCATCGGTGAGCTTCAGGATGATCGCGCCGCCTTCGTGATAGGCCGACAGGCGGATCGTGCCGGTCTCGCTCTTGCCCGCAGCGGCGCGCACTTCAGGACGCTCGATCCCGTGATCGCAGGCATTGCGGATCATGTGGGTGAGCGGATCTTTGATCAGCTCCAGCACCTGGCGGTCCAGCTCGGTGTCCTCGCCATCCTGGACCAGGCGGATTTTCTTGCCGAGATCCTGGCAGGCGTCGCGGACAATGCGCGGCAGCTTGCGCCAGGCGTCGCCTACGGGCTGCATGCGGGTCTTCATCACCCCGTCCTGCAGTTCGGCGGTCACCGAGGTGAGGCGCTGGAGCGGGGCCTTGAGGGCGCTGTCCTCGCTGTTGTGCACCAGTTGCTGCATCTGGTTTCGCGCCAGCACCAGCTCGGACACGGTGGTCATCAGCCCTTCGAGCACATCCACGCTGACGCGGATGGTCGCGGCGCTGCGCGGGCTGGCGCCGGAGGCAGCGTCCGGCGCATCCGGCGAGGGGGCCGCAGCGGCGGGACGGGCCGTGACCCAGGCCGCGTCATCTGCATCGCCGGAGCCGGCGTCAGGTGCGGCGTCGGGCTCGTTCGCATCGTCAAGGTCCTGGGGTCCCGGCGTCGCCAGGAAGGCGGCTTCGAGATCGGCCAGCGACACTTCGCCGGGAAGCAAGGCGCGGCCCAGATCGGCGTCAAAGCCCCAGTCGCCCTCATCCTCGGGCGCAGCGTCGGCTGCGGCAGGGTCCGGCTCGGGTTCGGGTTCGGGCGCGGGCGCGGGCGCAGGCTCGACAGGTGCGGCGGCGCTGCGGCCTTCGGCCAGGGCTTCCAGCCGTTCGATTAGATCCTGGTCATCGCCTTCAGGTTCAGCCCCGCCGGTCTCGATGCCGGTCAGGATCATCTTGATCCGGTCGAGCGCCTCCAGCACCAGCGTCACCGCCGTGCTGTCGGGCGCCCGGCTGCCGTCACGGAACCGGCCCAGCAGCGTCTCGCCGGCATGGGCGACCGCCTCAAGCCGCGTCAGGGCGAGGAAGCCGCACGTGCCCTTGATGGTGTGCAGAAGGCGGAAAACATTGTCCAGAACCGCCTTGTCAGACGGGTTCGCCTCGAACTTGACC
>JBHYFR010000083.1:0-9713 GCA_051859425.1 Oceanicaulis sp.
TGGCGCCGCCATGGGCCGGACCCCACAGCGAGGCGATGCCCGACGCGATGCACGCGAACGGGTTGGCGCCAGACGAGCCCGCCAGGCGCACCGTGGAGGTGGACGCGTTCTGCTCGTGATCGGCGTGCAGGATGAAGATCTTGTCCATGGCGCGCGCGAGCGTGGGGGAGACCTCGTAATCCTCGGCCGGGACGGCAAAGCACATGCGCAGGAAATTGGCGGCGTAATCGAGCTCGTTGCGCGGCGTGATGAACGGCTGGCCGATGGAGTATTTGTACGCGCGCGCGGCGATGGTCGGCATTTTCGCGATCATGCGGTGGGCCGAGATGGTGCGCGCCTGGGGATCATTGATGTCGGTGGAGTCGTGGTAAAACGCGCTCAGCGCCCCCACGGTGCCGACCATGATCGCCATGGGGTGGGCGTCGCGGCGGAAGCCGCGGAAGAACTGGTCGAACTGATCGTGCAGCATGGTGTGCCGGCGGATCGTCCAGTCGAACGAATGCAGCTCGTCCGGGGTCGGCAGCTCGCCATGCAGCAACAGATAGGCGGTCTCGATGAAGCTGGCGTTATCGGCCAGCTGGTCGATGGGATAACCGCGATAGAGCAGCACGCCCTCGTCGCCGTCGATATAGGTGATCTGGCTTTCACAGCTGGCGGTGGAGGTGAAGCCCGGGTCGTAGGTGAACACGCCGGCGTCGCGGTAGAGGGTGCGGATATCAATCACGTCCGGCCCCACCGAACCGCCCAGCACGGGCAGGTCATAGGTCTTGCCGTTAATCGTCAGCTGGGCCCCGCCCTTGTTCTGAACCTTGTTTTTCATCTGCGCACCTCTCCTCTGGCGGACCGGACGGGCGTTGAAGGGACGCCCCTGGCCGGCGCGCCGGTCAAATCAAATCATCAAGCCGCGCCAGCACCTCGTCGCGTCCGAGGACGGCCAGCACGAAACCCATGTCGGGCGCGGGCGCGCCCCCCGTGATCGCCGCACGCAGCGGCTGCCCGATCTTGCCGAACCCGACCCCTTCGGCCTCGGCGAATGCCTTGAGGGCGTCGCCCAGCGCCGCCTCGCTCCAGTCATTATGACTGGCGAGCCCGGCGCGCAGCCGCCCCAGCCGCGCCAGCGCGTCCGCGTCCAGCGCCTTGGCTGTCTTGCCCTCCAACGTGAATGGACGCAAGCGCAGCATAAAATAAACCTGGTCTTCCAGCTCGGCGAGGGTGGCGGCGCGTTCCTTGAGCGCATCCATGCCGGCGCGCACCCAGCCGCGCCCCGTTTCGTCGAGGCGCAGGCCCGCCCGGGTCTCCAGCCGCGCCCACAGGAGATCGGTCAGGCGCTCTGAATCGGCGCGCTTCATGTGGAAGGCGTTGACGCTGGCCATCTTGTCGAAATCGAGCCGGGCGGGCGATTTGTTCAGGCCCGCCAGATCGAAGGCGGCGACCATCTCGGAATCGGTGAACAATTCCTTGTCCCCGTGGGACCAGCCCAGGCGCAAAAGGTAATTGCGCAGGCCCTCGGGCAGATAGCCCATGTCGCGATAGGCCTCCACGCCCAGCGCGCCATGGCGCTTGGACAGCTTCTTGCCGTCCGGTCCGTGGATCAGCGGGATGTGGGCGAAGTGGGGGATGGTCCAGCCCAGCGCGTCATAAATCTGGGCCTGGCGCGCGCCATTGACCAGATGATCATCGCCGCGGATCACATGGGTGACGCCCATGTCGTGGTCATCCACCACCACGGCCAGGTTATAGGTCGGCGCACCGTCCGAGCGCAGCAGCACCAGATCGTCAAACTCCTTGGCCGCCCAGCGCACCTCGCCCTGGACGCCGTCCTGGATGGCGACATCGCGGTCCGGCGCCTTGAAGCGCACCACGAAGGGCGCGTCCGGCCCTTCTGACGGATCACGGTCGCGCCAGGGCGAGCGCAGGGCGCGGCCCTCGTTGAACGCCGCCTGGCGCAGGGCCTCCACCTCGTCGGGCGTGCACCAGCAGCGGAACGCCGCGCCGCGTGCGATCAGGGCGTCCACCACCTCGCGGTGGCGGTCAGCGCGGGCGAACTGGGAGACCGGCTCACCGTCCCAGTCGAGACCCAGCCAGCGCATGCCGTCCAGAATCGCGGTCACGGCGCCGTCGGTGGAGCGGGCCCGGTCGGTGTCTTCAATGCGCAGCTTGAACTGGCCGCCATTGCGGCGGGCGAACAGCATGCTGAACAGCGCCGTGCGGGCTCCGCCAATATGCAGATATCCCGTGGGCGAGGGCGCAAAGCGCGTGATGATCGACCGTTTATTTTGCACTTGCGAGCAGGTGTTGCGCTGCGGGAGCGCAGACTTAGCATGCCAGCCGCGCGCAGTGATAGCCTCTGCCTGCCGTTAAGTCCGGACAGGCGGGCGGGACAGGCAAGAGCGGCCCCGTCAGCCGGCGTCGGCTTCGATGTGCAGCGACACCGTCACGGTGTCGCCCACATTATTGGCGCCCCAGCTGGAGGCGGTGATCCCGAAGGCCGAACGCGACACCTCGAATCCGCCGCGCGCCACGGCGCGGCCGCCGTCAATCTCCAGCGTGAAGGCGAGCACCACGGGCTGTTCCATACCGCGCACGGTCAGAACGCCGTGGGCTTCGTACCCCTCATCGGTGGCGCGGATATCCTCGGACACGAAGCGCAGATCGGGGTGAGCGCGCGGCGCCAGACCATCGCCGGACAGAAGCGCCTGCTGGTAGTCGCGGGTGTCCATGGCGCCGCTGCTGGCGCTCACGCTGGCGTCGATGCGTGCGGACGACAGGTCATCCGGATCCAGCGTGATCTGCGCGTCGAAATCGGTAAAGCGCGCTTCGGCCGGGGCGTTGAAAATGGTGATCTCGAAGCTGACGGCGCTGGCCTCGCGGTCCAGCGTCCAGTCCTGGGCCAGAGCGGGCGCCGTCAGGGCGCTGGCGCCCAGGGCGGCGGAGAGACTGGCGGCCGCGATCAGGCGCATGGGGTCACCTCATGTGAACGGGTTGCGGACGCATCATCCGCGGTCGGGTCAAGAGATAAGGGAAGGTTGCGCTGCAACAACGCGCCGTCTGCGAAAATCCATGCTTCCGCAGCGGAAACGCTCAGCGCCAGCCGTCAACGCTGAACAGCTTGCGGTGCTCATCCACGGCGTAGCGGTCGGTCATGCCCGCGATATAGTCGCACACCGTGCGCGCTGTGGCCTGACCGCCCGCGCTGTCACAGGATGTCTGCCAGGTCGTGGGCAGGAGTTGCGGGTCTGAGAGGAAGGCCGTGAACAGCTCACGCACCACCCGTTTGCCCTTTTCCTTCATGCGCTTGACCTTGTAGTGCAGATACAGGTTCGCATAGAGGAAGCGGCGCACGGCGGCGAGCTGCTCGGTCATGCCTTCAGAGAAGGCGACCACCGGCTCACCCAGCGCGCGCACCGCTTCGGGGCAGTCCGCGCCGCTGTCCATGAGGCGCCGGCGGGTCTCGGCCAGCACGTCGGCCACCATCAGGCCAATGAGCTCGCGCACGGCTTCGTGAATGAGGATGTCTTCGCTGATCCCGGGATGGCGTTCGCGCACGCCCCGGAAGACCGGGCCGGCCAGCGGCAGGTCCATGAGCTGGTCGAGGGTCAGGATGCCCGAGCGCAAGCCGTCATCAATGTCGTGATTGTTGTAGGCGATGTCGTCGGACAGGGCCGCGATCTGGGCCTCCACCCCGGCATGGGTGTGCAGTTCCAGTCCGCGCCAGTCCTCATAAGCGGTAAAGCCCCAGGCCAGCACATCCGGCCCGTCGCCCTTGGCCATCAGCGGGCCGTTATGCTTGACCACGCCTTCGAGGGTTTCCCACGAGAGATTGAGCCCTTCAAACTGCGGGTAGCGGTGCTCCAGCTTGGTGATCACGCGCAGGGTCTGGGCGTTGTGGTCAAACCCGCCAAACCGCGCCATGGCGTCCTGCAGCGCGTCTTCGCCCGAATGGCCAAACGGCGGATGGCCCAGGTCGTGGGCCAGGGCGGCGGCCTCGGCCAGGTCCTCGTCCACCTGCAGCGCGCGCGCCAGCGTGCGGGCGATCTGGGCGACTTCCAGCGAGTGGGTCAGGCGGGTGCGGTAGGCGTCGCCCTCATGGGCCACGAACACTTGCGTCTTCTCTTTCAGCCGCCGGAAGGCGCTGGAATGGATGATCCGGTCGCGGTCGCGCTGGAACGCGGTGCGCATGGCGCTTTCAGGCTGCGCAAACGCGCGCCCCCGGCTGCGGGCGGGATCACAGGCATAGGGCGCGCGCGGATGGGTCATCGGGCAGGGTCTTCCATGACGGGCAGTGGCGGTCCATATACTGTGGTGCGCCGGTAAACAAAAACCGGCAGCGGCGTGTAGCGGAGCAGAGGCGAAGATGAGCGACCCGCAGATCACCCTGTCAGAGACGGCCGCGCGCCAGATCAAGGCCGTGCTGGCCAGCCAGAACAAGGCTTTCCTGCGCGTCTCGGTGGTGGGCGGCGGCTGTTCGGGCTTTTCCTACAAATACGATCTCGAGGCCGAGGCCGCCGACGATGACCTGCGCATCGAGCGCGACGGCGCCACCGTGCTGGTCGATCCCATGAGTGTGGAGTTCCTGGCCGATTCGGTGATCGACTATGTGGACGAGCTCATCGGCGCCAGCTTCCAGATCCGCAACCCCAACGCCACCGCCGCCTGCGGCTGCGGGGTGAGCTTCGCTGTCTGATGGAGGTCGATCAGCATCCAGTTGACAATCTACCTCAGCTCATTCTTGAGGAATGGAGGACGAATTTCGATCTGTTCGAATTCCGGGTATTCGCATCGTTATCAGTAATTTCCCTTCGTACAAATGCCAAAAAACTAAGCCAATTATTTCAAATTGTTTTAGATTCAACTGAAGTTCGCGTCGTGCCGTTTGAGGTCAAAGAGGAATGGGACTCAAGCGAAGCGCAACTTGTTCCCGTTTTCACAGACATTGGAATATCTTTATATGCAAACATAAACAAAAAAACCATTCCTCCAGGTCTTTATTTATTTCTAATAACGCCTTCATCGGGCGATTCACATGATAGAATCAACGTAGCGCGGTCTATTATTTGCTCGTTGCTCGGTCATACTTCAGCCTTTCAAGAAGTTCATCGGATCACAATTAATATTGCGGATGATAAAACCTCTGTTGCCTCAAATTTCTTTCGTCAACCAACAGTCGAAGACTCAATTGCGCTGTTTCCACATGAGGAATCTCTCGAAAAACTTCGCTCTTCATTAAAATCACTTACACAACTGGGGGCGTCAAAAGATGCATTCAATTATTTTTGTAAAGCAATAAATGAGTCAGACGGTGGATTGAGAATGTTTTTATTCATTCTGTCGATTGAGTCTGCGGGGGGAAAGAAGGATTTTTCGTCTGCTATCACAGAGGCGTACCGGCCTTCATTTAAGACGCAACACGAGGTGAGGTCTTATTTTGATCTAGATTGGTATAGAGATTTCAGAAATGAGTTTGCCCATAAAGCCATATCTAAGGACTATA
Source organism: Oceanicaulis sp. (assembly GCA_051859425.1). Lineage (GTDB taxonomy): Bacteria > Pseudomonadota > Alphaproteobacteria > Caulobacterales > Maricaulaceae > Oceanicaulis. The sequence continues at coordinate 5,492 of JBHYFR010000083.1, forward strand.
ATGGGAAGAAAGAGCGTCTGATTCAGCTTCTTTTTATAGATACAGTCGCATCCCGCTATGGAGGTTATAGGCTAGGCTTGGGCCAGAAGTTTGTAGAGGATTTTGGAAAGTGAAAGTATCCGAAGCGCTCAAGGCGCGCATCTCCACGCGCGCCTTTCTCGATACGCCGGTTTCCAGGGCCGACATCGAGGCGATTCTGGAGGAGGCGCGCTGGGCGGCGTCGGGCGGCAATCTCCAGCCCTGGCATGTCATTGCGGTGTCCGGCGAGGCGCGCCAGCGCGTCATGGACGCGGTGCAGGACAAGCTCAAAACCGATCCCTTCGCCAACGAGGCCGATTTCCCGGTCTATCCCGAAAGCCTGTGGGAGCCTTATCGTTCACGCCGCTTTGAGGTGGGGGAGGACATGTATGCGCTCCTGGGCGTGCCGCGCGAGGACAAGGGCGCGCGCTTTGCCCATCTGATGGAGAATTACCGCTTCTTCGGCGCGCCCCAGGCGCTGTTCTTCGCCATTGATGAGCGTATGAACCCGAACCAGTGGGCCCATCTGGGCATGTTCATGATGTGCGTGTGCCTGGCGGCGCAGGCGCGGGGCCTGGCCACCTGCATGCAGGAAGCCTGGACGCCCCATTGCCGCACAGTGGGCAAAGCGCTGGGTGTGGAGGCGCCGTTGAAAGTCTATTGCGGCCTCGCCATCGGCCATGCCGACCCGGACGCTGTGGTCAACAAGCTGCGCTCACGCCGCGCCGGGGTGGACGAGTTCACCCGGTTTGAGGGGTTCTAATCCGCCTCTCCTTGCCCGCCGTGCTGGTTGAACCAGGCGATGATGTGCCCGGTCTTGTACAACAGCCGCGAAGGGCGGGAATCGGCGATGCCGTGGAAGGTGTCCGGGATGCGCACCAGGCGGCTCTCAATCCCGCGGATCTGGAGCGCGTTGTAATACTGCTCGGCCTCGGCCACGGGCGTGCGCCGGTCCTCGGCGCCGACAAACACCATGGTGGGCGCGCTCACATTGCCCACCAGCGAGAGGGGCGAGCGGCGCCAGTATTCCTCCGGCTCGTCCCAGGGCGTCACGCCGAACCAGTAGCGGTGGATCACCGGCCCGATATCGGAGGCCAGCGCAAAGCTGGTCCAGTTGATCACCGGCTTGCCCACGGCGGCGGCGCGCCAGCGCTCATGGGTCCCGATCAGCCAGGCGGTCAGCACGCCGCCGCCTGAACCGCCGGTAACGTAAAGCCGCTCCTCATCGATGAAGCCGCGCGCGATCAGGGCGTCCACGCCAGATTCCAGATCATCCACGTCATTACCGGGATAATCCTTGTCGATCAGATTGGCGAAGTCCTGGCCGTATGAGGTCGAGCCGCGCGGATTGGTGTAGAACACCACATAGCCCGCCGCCGCCATCAACTGGACCTGGCCGGAGAATTGCGGCCCGTAGGCGGTGTGCGGCCCGCCGTGGATTTCCAGGATCATCGGCCACTGGCGCGAAGCATCGAAACCGGGCGGGTAGGCGATCCAGCCCTCGATCTCGCGCCCGTCCGCCGCGCTCTCCCAGGTGAAGCGCTCCACACGGGCCAGATCGCGCGCGCCCAGCACGCCGGCATTGAGATCGGTGAGGGTGCGCGCCGCGCCCCGGCGCTGGCCCGTGCCCACATTGGCCAGATCATAGGCGCTCGCCAGCGGCGCGGCCCAGCGGCCATTGGCCGAGACCGAGAACATGCCCGACGTATAGGGCCGCCCGATGGTCAAACCCCCGATCCGGTCCGTCGCCCGGTCGAGCCCGCCATTGAGCCCGGCATAGGCGAGCACGGTATGGCCCAGATCGTCATAGCGCACCCAAAGCCCCCGGCTCGAGCCATCCCATTCGGCCTGGGCGACGCTGCGGTCGAGATCGGACAGCAGGCGGCGCGGCTCCCCGCCCGACAGGGGCATGGTGTAGAGCCGGTTGTCCTGATGGGAGAAGGCCTCGCGATAGGTTTTCAGGAAAGCCAGCGTGCGCCCGTCCGGGCTGAGGCGCGGGGCGCGCTCGGCGCCGGGCAGATCGGTGATCTGGCGCGTCTCGCCGTCGGACGCGCGCACCGCCCAGATATCGGATTCGCGAAAATCAAACCCGTCCTCGGCCCGTCCGCCATGACTGTACAGGATCTCGCGGCTGTCGGCGGTCCAGGCCAGGCCGCTGATCGAGCCGCTTTCGATACGCGTCACCTGACGCGGTGCGCCGCCATCGGCGGGCATGACGTGAATCTGGCCGGCGCCCGGCGGCAAGTCGCCAATGCCGTCAGCCTGATAGGCGATGGTCTCGTCCACGCGCGGCGCCGCAGCCCAGTCCGCGCCCTGGGGCCGGTCAGGCAGGCCGATATCCACCTGAACACCACGAGCGGGCACGAACATGGTGAAGGCGATCTTCGCGCCATCGGGCGAGACAGTGATCTGGGAGGCGCCGCGCGGCAGGCGGGCCAGGCGGGTGCTGCGCGCATCGCCGGGCCAGGCCATGCGCAGCTCGCTCTGCCCGTCCTCGCTGGACAGATAGATGATGCGGCTGGAATCCGGCGTCCAGACGGGGCTGGCGTAATCGCCCGCGCCGGTGACCAGGGGGCGGTGTCCGGACCCGTCCGCATTGACCAGCCAGATCGAGCCGCGCATGCGGTCGCTCATGATGTCGGCGGAGCGGCGCTGATAGGCGATGGTGCGCCCGTCCGGGCTGATCTGAACGTCAGCGGCCATTTCCAGCGAGAACACGTCGGCGAACTGGAGCGGGCCTGACCCGGTCTGCGCAGATGCAGCGGACGATGCGGCCAGCACGGCCCCGGCGGCGAACGCAAGCAGTTTCATGGACGTAACCCTCCCTTGGCGCTGTCCGCAGAGGGTAGGGCGCGGCATGTGAAGGTGGCAAGGCGCCAGCTGGCGCGGCTCAGGCGGCGCTGGCCAAAAGGCCCGAGCGCGTCAGGCGGTAAGGCGCGCGCGGCGCGGTGAGCACCCCGATGGAGGGTCCGGCCAGAAGGCGGGCGGGGGAGCGCACGCCGAGGCGGACGGCATCCCAGTTTTCCAGATTGTCGAGATAGGCGGCCGCGCCCACCCGGCGCACCAGCGCCATGAAGCGGTCAAGATCGGTGCGCACGGCCGCGTCCGATCCGGTTGGAAAGTCCGCGCCGATCAGGGCCGGGCGAATCTCGGTGAAGGGCTCAAGTGTCATGGCGTCGGCGGGGGCGTGAACGAAAAGCTGCCCGGCATGCTGGGCGATCATCCGCCCGGTTTCGGCCAGCGCCGCGCGCGGCGCATCCAGCGGGGTGTCTTCCAGGCGCACCCAGACCATGGCTTTCAGCGCCTGCCCCAGCTGCGTCAGGCGGGTGATATAGGCTGACCGGCAGCGCGGCTGGGACAGGCTGTCATAGCCAGCTGGCACGATGATCGCGCAGCGCGAGCCGGTTTTGACCAGCCGGTTCAGCGCCGCCACGGCGCGCTCCAGCACCAGAAGGTCCAGCGCCAGACGCGCCTCCGCCCGGCGTTCGCCGCGTACGATCGCACCATTGATCAGCCAGCCGCGCCCGTCGGTGGCCAGACGCCGCGCGCGCACGAAAAAGCCGCCCACCGCTTCCTTGCGCGCATCCCAGGCGGGCAGATAGTCCAGCGCATCGATCCGCAGCGGGTCTGCAGCGTCCGGTTCCGCCGTTGAAGGTTTGGGACCTGGCGCCTTCGGTTCGGCTTCAGGCCGAGAGCGCGCCAGCGCGGCTTCAAACTCCGACAGGGTGAGGCGCTCGCTGAGGCCTTCGACTTTCAGGCCGCCCAGTTCCTCATCGCCCATGAAGAAGGTCTCGAGTTCGCTGCGGATCTTCTCGGTCAGGCGCTGGGCCGGATCGCCGCTCAGCGCTTTGAACACCACCAGAAAGCCGGTGGCGCACGGGATGATCAGGTCGTCCTCGGCAATGCGCCGCTCGATCATGGTGCGCGATGCCAGAAAAGCCCGCTCGCGCAGCTGCGGCCACAAGGCGTCGGCCGCCTCGCGCACCGGATCGAGATTGACGAACTGATAGCGGCCCAGGTCCACATGGTCGACGCTGGCCAGATGGCTCTTGAGCAGCCGCATGACGGCGTCGTGCATGACCGGCTCCCGTAACCCAGCCGATGCAGTATCGCGCGGATATGTTGTTACTTGGTAAGCGCGAAACAGGCTCGACCCGCCACCGGCAAATGCGCTATAAACATAAAATAACGGTGCTGTTGCAGT
>JBHYFR010000084.1:0-9695 GCA_051859425.1 Oceanicaulis sp.
TGCTTTAGCCGCATCCCGCCATCCTAGATGTCTCAGACATCTGGGACAGCCCCAACAATTATATTCTTTCAGTGGTGAATTAGAGATAATGTTTTTATTCAATTCGCAATTTTTCGAATTGAATAAATAAACCAAACACTTTGCTATCCTCATTCATTGCATAATGATCCTAGCTTGTTCATATTATAACCCCGCCACCACTCCGCAAACCGCCCCAACCCCTCTTCCAGCATCACTTTCGGCTTGTAGCCGGTCAATGCGTTGAGCTTGCTCACATCGGCATAGGTGGCCGGCACGTCGCCCGGCTGCATCGGCCGCATGATCTTCCGGGCGGTCAGGCCCAGCGCGCTCTCCAGCGTGGCGATCATGTCCATCAGGCCGACCGGGTGGCTGTCGCCGATATTATAGACCTCATGGCTGCCGCGCGGGGGCTGGTGGTCGAGCACGCCGATCACCCCGTCGACAATGTCATCGATATAGGTGAAGTCCCGCGCCATGCGGCCCTCGCCATAGACCTCGATGGGTTCGCCGCGGGCCATGGCCTGCGCAAACTTGAAATAGGCCATATCCGGCCGGCCCCAGGGGCCGTACACGGTGAAGAAGCGCAGGCCCGATTGCGGGAAGCCGTAGAGGCTGGCATAGCTGGCGCTCAGGAGCTCGCAGGCCCGCTTGGTCGCCGCATAGAGCGAGACTGGCGAAACGGTGGGATCATCCTCGCGGAACCCCTCACCGCCCAGCGGCCGCGCGCCATAGACCGAGCTGGACGAGGCGTAGACCAGGTGCTCCACGCCGTTATGGCGCGCCGCCTCCAGAATGGAGAGATGCCCGGCGAGATTGGAGCGCTCATACGCGAACGGATTGTCCAGCGAGTAGCGCACGCCGGCTTGCGCGGCCAGGTGAACAATCCGGCGCACGCCATTGTCGCGCACCAGATCCATCATGGCGCCCGAATCGGCGATATCGCCGCGCACCATGGTGAACCCGTCGCGCGAAGTCAGGCGTGCGGCGCGCGCGTCTTTCAGGCGCGTATCGTAATAGGCGTTGAAATCGTCCATGCCGATGACGCGTTCGCCGCGATCGAGCAGGCGTTCGGCCACATGCATACCGATAAAGCCGGCCGCCCCCGTCACCAGAACCGGGTCACTCATCGCGTCTTCCCCTTCCCGTCAGCGCACCAGACGTGCGCTGCCATATGTCTGTCCAACTGGCGCCCGATCGCTGCATCATCCCTCATCAATCCGATCCGAATACGTCGCGGGTAAACACCTTGTGGGCCACATCGCTGATCTCATCGGTCACGCGGTTGGCGATGATGATATCGCTGTCGCGTTTGAGCCGGCCGAGATCGCGCACCACCTCGGACCCGAAGAATGTATCCTCGTTCAACACCGGCTCATAGACGATCACGGGAATGCCCTTGGCCTTCACGCGCTTCATGATCCCCTGGATGGAGGAATCGCGGAAATTGTCGCTGCCGGCCTTCATCACCAGGCGATAGACGCCGACAAGCTTTGGCGCGCGGGCGATGATCTGGTCGGCCAGGAAATCCTTGCGCGTGCTGTTGGCGTCGATGATGGCCCGGATCAGGTTCTGGGGCACCTCGCGGTAATTGGCGAGCAGCTGGCGCGTATCCTTGGGCAGGCAATAGCCGCCATAGCCAAACGACGGATTATTGTAATGCGCGCCCACCCGCGGATCGAGGCAGACGCCGTCAATAATCTGGCGGGTGTCCATCCCGCCCGACAGGGCGTAGCTGTCGAGCTCGTTGAAGAAGGCCACGCGCATGGCCAGGAAGGTGTTGGCGAACAGCTTGATGGCCTCGGCCTCGCGCGCGCCGGTGAACAGGACCGGGATGTCCGATTTTTCCGCGCCTTCCACCAGCATGTCGGCGAAGGCGCGCGCGCGCGCGTCATCGGCGCCGACCACAATGCGCGAGGGATGGAGATTGTCATAAAGCGCCCGGCCCTCGCGCAGGAATTCAGGCGAGAAGAACACCCGGTCCGTGTTCAGGGCCGCGCGCATCCGGTCCACAAAGCCCACCGGTATGGTCGATTTGATGACGATGGCGGCGTCAGGATTGACGCGGGTCACCTCGGCGATGACCGCCTCGACCGAGCTGGTGTCGAAGAAATCCGTCTTCGGATCATAATTGGTCGGCGTGGCGACGACGACGTAATCGGCGCCGCGATAGGCGCCCGGCCCGTCCAGCGTGGCGCTGAGCGACAAGGCCCGCTCAGCCAGAAACGCCTCCAGCTCGGGATCCGCGATCGGGCTGCGCCGCGCATTGACCAGCGCGACGCGCTCTTCGCTCACATCCACCGCAATCACATCATGATGCTGAGCGAGCAGCACGGCATTGGACAACCCGACATAGCCAATGCCGGCGACCGCTATTTTCATGCCAGCCCCCACTGCACGCCCCTGCCCGACACCGCACATGCAGTATAATCACCATTGCGCGCCTTGGGCAAATACGCTGTGGGCATGTCAGGGACGTGACATGGCCAAGAACACCAGAACGCAACGCCGTGGCATACATCAGTGGGCGAAATGTTGAGACGCCTCATACGGTAGGCAGCACCCTAATCAGACGCACACGGGCCGCGCGAAAGGCAAACGCCAGCCCCAGCCCCAGCGCAACGCCCACCCCATTGGCGGCGATATCAATCCATTCGGGTTGCCGACTGAACAACGCCAGCCCCTGGAACAGCTCGATCGCTCCACCCAGCGCCATTAACCCCAGCGCCGCCGCCCAGGCCGGCAGGCGCGGCCAGCCAGTCGCCAGCAAGCCCGCCAAGGCCGTGAACGCGGCGACGTGGTTGAAAAGGGAGCTCCAGCCGAATTTGGGCGCGACCCCGGATGGCATAAGCGCCAGCACCAGCACGGCGAGCAGGCAGGGTGCAAACAGCCAGCGAGACACGGCGGGGCTCCACTCAAGACATGTGACGAGAACGCGGCGCATGCCCTTGTCCTAACCGCATTGTCTTTCCAGACCGTGACGCTGGCTGTCATTACGATCTCGAGGCTCGCGTGTGGATCGGCTTTCAAGTTCGACCCCTTTGGACTTCCTAGCAGGCAATTGAATCCAAACAAGAAATTCCTCGCCTGAAGGGGTCATTATAGGCGCCGACCATGACCCCCTTGGGGATTGGTAAAAATGCAGAGGTTTCAGTTCAGTAGGCTAAATATCAGGGGGCCAAATTTCGATGCCGGTTCACACAATAAAGGCCTGCGCCGCCCTGCGCCGCATCGCGATACGCAGCCGTCTAGGCGGGCCGGACGAAGCCCACATTGTCCTGGATGACGGCGCCGGGGCCCACGGGCAGCGGCGCGGGGTTCCCGGCCGGCAGGCGCACGAAGCTCAGCTGCTCTGACCAGGCGAGCCGCAGCGCGTCCTTCACGAAGTCCACGGTCAGCCATTCTCCGGCGCAGCGCCGGTAGCCAAAGCCGAAGGGCGCATAGCCCGCCATATCGGCCAGCGGCAAGGGCTCGCCTTCCAGCCGGGCATGCACGGTACCGAAACCGCTGGACGCCAGCTCCAGGGCGCGTCCGTCGGCGACCCTCGTCGGCGCCTCGGAGAAGGGACATCTGGCAAGGCCGATATCACGGCAGTGCGCGTCATCGGCCTGCGCCGCCGTCACCGCACCGCGAAACCGGCCGGGGTCGAAAGCGTCCGGCGCATCCCAGTGACGGGGCGAGAGATTGGCCTCGGGATGGGCATGGAAGATATAGCCCGCGCCCGTCACCCCGTCCCGGTCCATCTCCACAGAGGACAGGCTGCCGGTATTGGGCGAAATCACCCGGAACAGCTCCATCACCAGACGGTCGAGAGGCGTGAATCCGTTCGCCTCGCGGGCGTCCGGGCTCCCCTCCATCGTCCGCCGGTAGGCGCTCCGGATCGCTTCGTCGCCGCTATCGGTCAGCCGGTCCATGATCTGGTAGAGCGTGTTGCCCCACTGGCTGAAGGCGAGGAAATTGTGAAAGCACTCGAACACGATGTCCTTGCGGCGGAAGTCCGGGCCGAATGCGCCGTTGATGGCCCAGTAATGCACGAAGGTCGCCTCGGGGTGTTCCACCTCGCCGTCCACAACCGCCTTCACCCGCGCATCGATCCACGCTCTCAGCGGCTCGCGCAAGGCGCGCACGCGCATGTAATTCTCGTATACCACTTCGCGGCGCGGGTCCCAGAACCCGATCACCGCATTGAACGCGTCCCCGATCGCGCGCACCTCATCGGGAATATCGTCGCCGCGAACGCCAAGATGGAGGTCCCAGAACATGTCCCAGTAGCCGTCATAGTAACGGCGCATGAGCGGCGCGCCCTCATGCCCCTCGCGGAACAGTCCCTGAAGAAAGTTGATCACCTTCGGCCGGTAATGCGCCTCATAGAGATCGGGCGTCAGCGCCGACATGTAGATACGCTTGCGCGCATTGTCCTCACCCCGGCGCTCGAGCCCCTGTAGGAAGACCGAAAGCCCCTCCTCCTCCATGGCCGGGCGCCACCCTTCGTACAGCATGCCCCACAGATGCGGCGGGATCGCGCCTTCCTTGGAAAAGGCGGCGTCAATCATCTGCGTCAAGAGCGGCGCGCCCCGGGAGGTCGACATTTCAGCAAAGGGCCGGATCGCGCCATGGATATAGGCCGGGTCGAAGCCCTCGGGAAGAAGGCCTTCTGGGCGCGCCTTTGTCCCGGCATGCGCGAAGGCCGGCATCGCCGACGAGCTCATCAGCGCTGCGCCCAGCCCGGTCATCATCTGACGGCGAGACGGGCGGCCCAGGAATGAAGGAAGGTTATCAGGACCGAACACGACAGTCTCCCAAGCCAAAATTGTTCAAATGGAACGCCATCTCGCGACGAAGATCACCTGAATTCGCGAACAGAACAAGCGCTTTGGAGGCTGATTTTTCATCGGTGTGAATGCGCCGTCAAACTTGTACATGGCTCACACAGCCCGCCCTCTCGTCATTATGTGCTTGAGGTCTCAGATCTCTGAGCCAGCCCCAAAACCATTCCGCGAATTCAGGCGAGCCCATCGTTCCCGATGCAGCTGCTCGGTATGAGCCTCTTCCACATAGCGCAGGACGATGTGCGGGGTTTTCCAGCCACCCGCCTGCATGATGGCGAGGGCGTCGAACCCAGCCATCAACATGTCCTGCGCGCCGCCGACACGCATGGAGTGACCCGATAAACGTACGCTCGCCTCCTTAAGGCCTGCACGTTCGGCGGCGCGTTTGACGAGGCGGCGCACCGAGCTGTTGACCATGGGCTGTTCGCTGGCGCAGCCGCGATGAACGGCGCGAAACAGATAGCCCTCTTCTACACCCGCCTCATCCATCCAGGCGCGCACGCGTTGAAGCGTATCGTTTGACAGCCAGGCCATGCGCCCATCGCCGGCCTGATCGGATTTGGCGCGGCGGATCAGGATCGAGCCTGCATCGGCCATGATCCCGATATCCTCCACCTTGAGACGCACCAGCTCGCACGAGCGGCACAGCGTGTCATACCCCACGCTGATGAGCGCTGCGTCACGCAAGCCCTCCAGCGTGTCAGGACAGGCCGCAAGAATGGCCTTGAGCCGGTCATGGGTGAGGCCCTCAGCCTGCGCGGGACGGCGCGGGGTGCGCATCGTGGCGCGCCGCATCGCCAGTCGCACCGCGCTCGCCTTGGTAGGATCGGCCTCATCGGCGTAAACATGGATGAAGCGTATGGCGGAGACCCTGCGCCGAAGCGTGCTCGGGCGCACACGCGCGCTTTCCGCCTCGATGAATGCGGCCACGATGTGAGAAGCGACAGGAAACTCTGCGCTCCCGTGATCCTGAGCCCAGCGCAGGAAGACGGCCAAATCCGCGCGATACCCCTTCAGCGTCATGGGCGCGAAGGCCCCTTCACAGCGGGCGAGAACGCTCGCTATGGTAACTGAAAGCTGGGTAGCAACTCGTTTCATATGAGCGTTTTTCGCTCATATTGAGCTAGGTGTAAAGTGGTAACTGGCGCACAGATACGAGCTGCAAGAGCGCTCCTGAGCATATCTTCCGAAGCTCTCTCGGAACTCAGCGGCGTTGGCTGGGCCACCATCAGACGGTTCGAGGACTGCTCAGGCATTCCCCCTTCCCGTTCCGGCACGCTTGAGCGTGTGCGCGCGGCCCTGGAGGCTCAGGGCATCGAGTTTATCGGAGACCCCGAGACCTCCCCGGGGGTGATCCTGCACCGTCAGCCCTGATCATCGTCGATGATCTCGATAACGCGCCGGGCCTCACGGATCAGGGCGTTGACCTGTTTGCGCTGCGCGATGGCTTGCCGGCTGTAAAGCCCGTGCTTGAACGCATTGCGATTGCCCTTCGGGGCGCCGGAGCCTTGCGCGCCGCCATGCATCCGGCAGCGGGTCTTGCCCGATACCGCCGGCGCCTGACACGGCGCGCCCTTGCGCGTTCGCGCGCCGCATCGCGCGCTTGCGCGCATGGGGCCGGTATTGCGTGGGTGATTTCCCGCCACGGGCTTTAGCCCTTGCGCGCCGGGCTGCGTTTGCGCGCCTTGACGCCGGGCATGACGGCGCTGGCCTGATGGCCGATGGCAGCCTGCCCCTGACCCGCGCCCTCCCCGCCAGTCTTCCCCTTGCCTGACGCCTTGCGCCGGGCCTTGGCCACAGGCGATGCTCCCGCTTCGATCACCGGCCCCGTCCCGCTTGCCGTCTCGCCCGAATGATCCGGATCAGATTGGGGGCGGCCGCCTGTCTGGACCGAGCCTACGATCGCCTGACCGCCGGGCGCCACATTGACGTGCTCGATGGTGATTTTCTGCTGGCCGCGCCCGCGATGCTTGTTGAGGGCGGACAGCATGTCGGTATAGGCCTTGGTGAGCCGTACAGCATGCTTGAGGCTTGACTCACGTCCCTCGAAGGTCTGGCTCTCGATCATGGCCCGCCGGAAACACTCCATGGCGCCGTGATGGGTAGCGATCATCTGCGTGATCAGCATGCCTTCCGCCGCATCACGCGCCGCCAGATCAGTCACGGCTGAGAGAAGGGCTCCGATTTCTCGATCTCGCACCTCGGGGCTGGTGGAGCGGGGCAACCAGAGTGAGTCGATAAGGCTCTGGAACAAGGAATGATCAAATTCCTGGCTCGACGTGCCCATCACCCTGCGCGGCTTGCTCGCTTCATCACCGCTCTTTTCGGGAGTTTTTGCACATTCCGGACGCGGCTCGTCCTGCGCCTCGTTTTCGGTGTCGTTCGCCATCTTGCAAGGCGCCTCTGCAGCTAGCCTAAACCACTTGAAAAACGGGCATAATTCACAAATCGCTCATCGCCATCATACACCAGATAAGCCCCCGGCTGAAGCCCGCGCGCCTTACTGTGTACGGGCTTGTTCCTCATCTTTTGTTTCCCCCTCCCCCCTCCGGCCTCGTCTCCGCCCTGCCCCCCCCGACGCGCGATAACGCCAGTAATCATCACGCGCGAACGCCCCCGCCCCCGCCCCCGCCCGCGCCAGAGCGCCCATCGCCCAGGCCCCCCAAAACACGCGCGCGCACGCAAAACCGGTTCACAACCCCCCCGAAAAAGGCTTTAACCCCAAGCACCGCGCCATCGCGCCCGGCGCACACGCCTGCAACCCGCGCGCGAGCGCCAGGCCCGCAACACAAAGCCCGAAGCGCCGGAGGGGACATGACCCGCACAATCGCCGCCTTCGCCTGCCTGGCCCTCATCGCCATCGCCCTGTTGCTGTTTGGCGCCGACACGCCCGCCGCCAGCCTCGTCATATCGGCGGCGCTGTGCATCAGCGCCATCGCATGCGCGCTCGATCGCTCCACAGGCGCAAGCCCCGGCGCGATCGCCTGGCTGGCCCTCATCGGCGCATGGCTGGTGATCGGGCTGTTTGAGGGGGGGTGGATCAGCTCGGGCGCTCACGAATACGCCGCACTCGCGGGCGGCGCAGCGGTCTGGATGTGCGCGCGCGCCGCCAGCCAGTCCTCACGCATGGCCCAATGGCTCTGGAGCGCCACACTGGTGCTGGGCCTCGCGTTCGCAACGACGGCCTTCATCGGCTTCCTGACCGATCCCGGCCGCCTGCTCTGGTCCGAGCACCCTTACGGCGCCGGCAACCGGCTGAGCGCGCCCTTCCTGTCAGCCAACACGGCGGCCACGTTCTACGCCGTCATCGCGGTCATGGCCACCGCCGACATCCTGCGCGCCCTGCGCATCACCAGACCCGGCGCAAGCCCCATCAAGCTTATGGAGGCGCGCGTGCAGGCCAGCGCCCTGGGGCTTGTGACGGCCATCGTCTCGCTGAGCTGCGTGTTCCTGACCGCCTCTCGCGCCGGCGCCAGCGCATGCGCGCTCGCCATCGCCGGCCTGATCGTCTGGCACGCCCTCTCGCGATGGCGCAGCGGCCAGACGCGCGGCCTCGCAGGCTGGGCAGCGCCCATCATCCTGGTCACGCTGCTGGCGGGCGCGTTCATGCTCTCGGGCGCGCTTTATTCTGATCGGCTCGAGGCGACGGTGTTGGATGAAAACACCGACCGGGCGATCCTCATGGCGGCCTATTGGCGCGCGCTGGAGCTGGCGCCCTGGCTTGGACACGGGCCGGGGGGATTTGAGTATGTCAACGCCCTCATCGCCGATGCGCACAACGCCAACATGATCATGGCCCAGGGCGCGGCGCACAATATCGTCCAGCAATGGCTGCTGCAGGCCGGCCTGGCCGGAACGCTGATCGGCGCGCTGGCGCTCGCAGGCCTGCTGCGCGCGGTGGTCACAGGCCTCTGGCGGCGACAGCAACAAACGCTCTATCTCAAGGCGGTCATGGTCATCGCCGCCATGGTGTTCGCCCATGGCATGGTCGATTACGCCCTCGAAATCCCGGCGTTTATGTGGTTGTTCGCCTGGGTGCTGGGCCTGGGCGCAGGGATCGCTTCTGGCGGCTCCAGGCCCCAGCGCCTGACCGGGCGCGCGCAGACGCTGGCCAGGATCACGGCGGTCTGCGGCCTCGCCCTGGCCGCAGGGCTGAGCCTGTTCGCAGCCGAAGACCGTCGCCAGGCTGAATGGGTTCGCGCTCTGGAAGACGCGCGTTTTGAAGAGTTTACCGGTCGGGCTTCATTCAGCCTGCCCGAGCGCGCCTCGGCCTGGCGTCTGGAAGCCTATGGCGACCGGGCATTCCGCATGGAGACGCCTGATCTGGAGCTGGCGCGTGAGGCCCTGCAAGGCGCCATCGCCAGGGAGCCGCGAAGCGGCGCCTTGTGGATGAAGCTCGCCTATGGCGAATATCTCGCCGGGCCGGGCTGGACGCCCCAGGCTGTGGAGGCGTTGCGAATGTCCTATCTCCAGCTGCCTTACGCGCGCGTGACCCGCAGCGAGCGGCGCGCGCGCGCTGAAAACCTGCGGGACTGGCGCCTGGCGTTCGCCGCTACGGACTGGGCGGGCCTGCCCGAGGACGTGCGCGCGGCCGCCCGGCGCGAGGCGCGCCTTCTGCCCGTCCGCCAGAGACGCGCCTGGTATGAGCAGATCGGCGAGAGCGAGAGCGGCTGAGCGCCGCACGGCGCCCATCGCACCCATGACGGCGTCCATACCGGCGTTCCATCCCGTGATGGGGCTTGCGATTATTGTTCCAGAACAGGTGCTTATTGAGTTGATAAGTGGCGCGCACAGAGCCTGTATGGGGTCACCAACAAGGACGGAGACTGACATGACCCAGACCGCGAA
>JBHYFR010000085.1:0-4169 GCA_051859425.1 Oceanicaulis sp.
GAGGGCGGCGTCTTCCAGTTCGGATTTGCGCGCATCCAGCGCCGCGCCCAGCCGGTCGCGCAGGCCGTTGAGGGCCGGGCCCATCACCTGACGCTCTTCCGGGCTCATACCGCCCAGCGCGCGCATTTTCAGCGACACCTCGCCCTTCTTGCCCAGCGCCGCGACGCGGATGTCGTCAAGGGCTTTCAGGTCGGCGGCGGCGGCGATGTCAGCCGTGAAGCGCGCTTCAAGCGCGTCGAGTTCGGCGGTCTGGCTCATGGGTGCATTCCGGTCGGGTGTGTTTGACGTGGGCGGTGTCTAGCGTGTTTTGCCGCGAAGGGGCGCCCGGTTTGTGCGTTGCGGCGCGTCCAGACGCAAACGCCCGCCTGGCGGGGGCCAGGCGGGCGCTGAAATCTCGGTGCGAGAGCGGTGAGCTCTTACGCCAGCGCCTGCTTGGCCTGCTCGGCCAGCGAGGTAAACGCTTCGGGCTCGTGGATCGCGATGTCGGACAGCACCTTGCGGTCCAGCTCGATACCGGCCTTGTTCAGACCGTTCATGAAGCTGGCGTAGGTGAGGCCATTGAGGCGCGCCGCCGCGTTGATGCGCTGGATCCAGAGCGCGCGGAACACGCGCTTCTTGGCGCGGCGGTCGCGATAGGCGTACTGGCCGGCTTTTTCGACGGCCTGACGGGCGATGCGGATGGTGTTTTTGCGGCGGCCGTAAAAGCCTTTCGCCTGCTCAAGAACTTTTTTTCTCCGGGCGAGGCGCGCCGGACCGGTGGAAACGCGGGACATGGGATGATCTCCTGAACGTCGCTAAATCTGGTGAACCCGACGGCCTAGCGGCTGTACGGGAAGTAGGAACGCTTGACGATCTTCGCGTCCGGCGCCGAGAGGGCGACGGTGCCGCGTTTCTGGCGGATCTGTTTCGGGGTCCGCTTGATCATGCCGTGGCGCTTGCCAGACTGAGCGGCCAGGATCTTGCCCGTGGCCGTGACCTTGAAGCGCTTTTTGGCGCCGCTTTTGGTCTTCATCTTCGACATTTGGCTCTCCTTGAGGTGCGGTCTCGCGCAAAGCGCTGAACGCTGTCTGCGGCCGCCCGGCATGTCGATGGGGCCGGGTGGGCCTGATTTATCGAAGCGGGGGTTATACGCGCGCCAGCCCGAAACGCAAGGGGCGGCGCGCATGGGCGATGAGGCGGCTGAACGGATCACACATAGTGACGCGCCCGGGAGGTCCCGGACGCGCCTTGCAGCCCTGGTCTTGTCCGGGGGCGTCAGTCCGCCCAGTCCGGAGCGATTTCGGAGACTCTGAGGCGGGCTTCGGCGCCGGCCCGATCGGCGCTGAACGTGCCGACATAGATGTCATAGCGCCCGGACAGGGCCTGATCGAAGACCAGGCCGGGATCGAGATTGCCGGCGCTGTCGTCGTCGCAGGCCCAGCTGCCGTCGGGCAGGTTGATCGCCATGGTCGTATCCACGCTGCTTTCCGCCCAGATATAAAGCGGTCCGCCCTGACCGTCCCAGAACAGGTTCGCCGTGGGTTCGCGGGTGACATGACCCGCGCACCACAGATCGCGCCCGCCGGAGATGGCGTCATTGGCGCGGATGGCGCCGCCCGCTTCAACATCGAGGTCGCGCGGATCGGGCAGGAAGCCCGCCGCCAGGGTCATCGCCCCGAACAGCGGGTCTGCGTTGATGTCCAGGACGCTGGCGGCCGGATCGGCACCGCCGCCAATTTCGGAGATGAACAGCGTGGCCGGCGCGGTCCCGCTGCCGAACGTGCCGGCATAGATGTCATAGACGCCCGCTTCCGCGGCGTCGAAGCGCACCACCGGGTCAAGGCCGATCGTATCGTCATCACAATACCAGGCGCCGTCGGGCGAGTTGACCGCCAGCGTGGTGTCGGCGTCAGAGGTCAGCGAGATGAAAAGCGGGCCCATCGGCTCGTCAAAACGCAGGCGGAAGCTTGGCTCGCGGGTGGAATTGCCCACGCACCAGCCCTCGGCGATCACGCCGCCGGTGGTGCCCATGTCCAGATCCGCCGGCCCGCCGGCGGTCAGTTGAACCGAGAGCGGGTCGGGCAGGAACCCGCCGCGCAGACGGCGCTCGCCGTGGCGCGGTCGCGCGGCCACGTCCAGGCGGCTGTCCACCCCGTCAAACCCGATCTCGGAAATCACCAGCGAGGCGGCTTCGGGCGGCAGGTTGCCGTTGAGCAGGCCGGTCCAGATCAGATAGCGCCCGCTTTCAGGCGCGCTGAAAACCACGCCGGGATTCAGACCGATGCGGTCATCATTGCAATGGAATGTGCCGTCCGGTGCGCGCACGGCCAGCGTGCCGTCGTTTTCAGAGCGCATGAAGATGTAGAGCGGCAGGCTGTCCGCCTCATAGTCCAGCGCCAGCGCAGCGGCCTGGGTGGTGGCGCCGAAGCACGACCAGTCGAGCGCCTCCATATCGCCATCGCCGCCCGTCATCACATTGATGCGCCGCGGATCATTGCGGAAGCCCGCGCGCAGGCTCAGCGTTTGCAGCGGCGGCGCATCGGCGGACGGGGCGGTGCTGTAGGGATTGTCGGTGATGAAGCGGTCAGTGGCCACATGGACGACGGCGTCGGGATAGCCGACACCGGGCGAGAATGTGCCGACCCAGACATCATAGCGTCCCGAGGCTGCGTTATCGATGGCGACGCCGGGATTGAAGCGCCCCGCGCCATCGTCGTCACAGGTGAAACTTCCGTCCGGCGCGCGCACGACCATTGTCGTGTCGGTGTCGCTGGCGGCGGCGAAGCGGACATCACCGCGGCTGCGAACAATGACCGAGACCGAGGGCTGCTCGGAGATATAGCCCCAGCAGCCTGATGACAGGCGCTCGGCGCTGATGGCGCCCGCGGCGCGGATGCGCGCGCTGACCGGCTCGGCGCCCGGGGTGAAATCCAGCTCGCCATAGACCGGCGCGCCGGTGAAGGTCTGCGCCATGGACGGCGCAGTCAGGCCCAGCGTGCACAGCGGCGCCAGGCAGAAAGGCAGAATGAATTTAAAGGCGCGCATGGGCTCCCCCCTTGGTGTTATCTGAATGCAAAGCGGCCCCGGAGTGATATCCGGGGCCGCTGGCAGGCGTTACTGGCTCGACACTTCCGAGATATGGAGCTGGGCCGAAGGCAGGCTGCCCGGGCTAAACGTGCCGACCCAGATATCGTACTGGCCCGAGCGCGGATTGCTGAAGCGCAGCGAGGCGTTGAAGCCTTGACCGCCGTCATCATCGCAATACCACGAGCCGTCCGGCCCATTGATCACCAGCGTGGTGTCGGCCTGGGAGTTGGTGGAGATGATCAGCGGCCAGCTGCCGGCGGTGTAATTCAGGCGCACGTCCGGCGCGTCAGCGATGAAGCCGGCGCACTGGCTGGAAATATTGCCAGCCGGGTTAGAGCCACCTGCCTGCAGGTTGACGATGTAGGGATCGGGCGTGAAGCCGGCCGACAGGTTCACCGTGCCATAGGCCGGGTTCAGCGAGAAATTCTGCGCTGAAGCCAAACCGGTGAGCGCCGTGGCGGCAAGGGCCGCCGTGACAAGAGTGCGAATCATTGAAGTCTTCCCAAAAGCCCCCTCAGAATGCCCGTCCGCCGGCCGGGGCAAGCAGCCGACGGCGGAATGGACGGGCCGGGCCCCCATGAATGGAGCCCGGCCAGCCCGGAAAACTTCGGCCCGTCTTCCTGTACCGGAAATGAACGGTGTTCAGGTTGCCGCGCGCCCGGTTTCACCTTTCGCTGACAGCGTGCGCCAGGCACGCCGAACGGGCGACCCGGTGCCCGGGTTTCCAAAACATTGCCAGTATTTTATGCTTATTGAGACGCCCGCGCCACGAAATATTTTATCCTTGGCACCTAGCCGCCCTGTTCCAGTTCTTCGCGCAGCATCTCCAGCTCCAGCCAGCGGTCCTCTTTGGCCGCCTTGTCACGGCTGAGGCGCTCCAGCTCCGCGCTGGCGGCTTCAAAGCGGGCGGGGTTGCGGGTGAACAGGCCGGCATCGGTCAACTCGGTTTCAAGCGCGGCGATCCGCCCGGACAGGGTTTCAATTTCCCCGGGCAGGGTATCGAGCGCGTGCTTATCCTTGAACGACAGCTTGGCGCGGCTCTGGGACCGATCCGGCTGGCGGGCCGTGGTGGCGGCGGGTTTGTCCTGTCGCGCAGGCGCCTG
>JBHYFR010000085.1:4179-9560 GCA_051859425.1 Oceanicaulis sp.
TCGCCGCGCTGGGCGGTCATGTCGCTATAGCCGCCCGCATAGAGCCGCCAGACGCCATCGCTTTCATAGGCCAGCGTCGCCGTGGCGGTGCGGTCGATGAAGTCGCGGTCGTGGCTGACCAGGATCACCGTGCCGGCATAATCGCCGATCAGCTCTTCCAGCAGGTCCAGCGTTTCCAGATCAAGATCATTGGTCGGCTCGTCCAGGACCAGAAGGTTGGAGGGCAGGGCCAGCGCACGCGCCAGCATCAGCCGGGCGCGCTCGCCTCCCGACAGCGCCCTGACGGGCGTGCGCGCCTGTTCGGGCTGGAACAGGAAGTCCTTCATATAAGCGGCCACATGTTTGGAGACGCCGCCCACCTCGACCCGCTCGCCGCCGCCCGGCGCAATGGCTTCGGTGACCGTCCACTCCGGCTGCAGGGCCGCGCGGCTCTGGTCCAGCGCCGCGATATCCAGATTGGCCCCCAGCCGCACCTGGCCGGCATCCGGCGTCATCTGGCCGGTGAGCATGCGGATCAGCGTGGTCTTGCCCGCGCCATTGGGGCCGATCAGGGCCAGCCGGTCGCCGCGGGCGATGCGCAGGGACAAATCCTCCACGATCACCCGGTCGTCAAAGCGCTTGGTCAGGCCTTCAGCCTCGATCACCAGCTTGCCCGAACGCTCGGCATCGCTCAGCGCCATGGACGCGGCGCCCTGGGGGCCGCGCCAAGCCTTGAGCTGGGCCTTCATGGCCTGAAACTCGCCCACCCGGCGCATATTGCGGGTGCGCCGCGCCGTCACGCCATAGCGCATCCAGTACTCTTCGCGGGCGATCTGGCGCGACAGCTTGTGGCGCTCGGCTTCCTCAGCGGCGAACACCTCGTCGCGCCAGGCCTCGAAATGGGCGAAGCCCTTGTCCATCTGGCGGGTGACGCCGCGATCGATCCACACCACGGCGCGGGTCAGCGTCTCCAGAAAGCGCCGGTCGTGGCTGATCAGCACCAGCGCGCCGCGCCAGCTTTTCAGCTCGCCTTCCAGCCATTCGATGGCCGGAAGGTCCAGATGGTTGGTCGGCTCGTCCAGCAACAGGATGTCGGGCTGGGGTGCCAGGCAGCGCGCCAGCGCCGCGCGCCGGGCCTCGCCGCCGGACAGGCTGGCCGGCGCGGCGTCGGGGTCAAGGCTGAGATGTTCGCACAGATAGTCCGCGCGGTAGGCGTCGTCGCCATCGGTCAGGCCTGCGCGGATATAGGCGATGACGCTGTCATGCCCGCCCAGATCCGGTTCCTGGGGGAGGTAGCGCAGGGTCGAACCGGGATGGACGAAGCGGTCGCCGCTATCGGCCTCGATCTGGCCGGCGGCGATTTTCAGGAAAGAGGACTTGCCCGATCCGTTGCGGCCGACGAGCCCGATGCGTTCGCCCGCGCCGACGATCATGTCGGCGCCGGTCAGAAGCGGGGTCGCGCCAAAGGTCAGGCGGATGCCGGCGAGGGTCAGAAGCGGAGGAGCGGCCATGGCGCAGGTCTATGCAGGCGGGCGCCCGCTCCGGCAAGGGGCGCGCTACAGGCGCGCCTCACGCCGGGCCATGCGGGCGCGCAATTCCTCACGGGCGATGTGCAGCTGATAGTCCTGGCCGCTGGCCCAGTCGTCGGGCGGCTGGCGGATATCCTCGAACTCGTAGGGCGTTTCGCGCTCGCCATTCTCATTGCTCAGCGCATTACGCAGGTCAGCCTCTCCCGACAGGATCCGCGTCTCCGGCGTGATCTGGCGCGGCGCCACCAGAATGTCGGGAATGACGCCATAGCCCTGAATGGACCGTCCGGCGGGCGTGTAATAGCGCGCCGTGGTCAGGCGCAGGGCGCCGTCGCGGCCGCCGCGCAACGGCACCACGGTTTGCATCGAGCCTTTGCCGAAGCTGGGCAGGCCGATAATCGTCGCGCGCTGGCGGTCCTGCAGGGCGCCCGCCACGATTTCCGAAGCGCTGGCCGAGCCTGCATTGGTGAGCACCATTATCGGCGCGCCGGCCAGCATGTCGCCTGCCTCGGCGTTATAGCGGCGCGTGTCGCGCGGATCGCGCCCGCGGGTGGAGACCACTTCGCCGCGGTCCAGGAACAGGCCGGCAACGCTCACCGATTGCTCCAGAAGCCCGCCCGGATTGGAGCGCACGTCCAGGATCAGGCCCGGCAGCGGTCCGCCCTGGGCCGTGGTCATGTCGCGCAGGGCGGCGACCACACGCTCGGTGGTGTTCTCGTTGAACGTGGTGATGCGCAGGTAAGGCAGGTCCTCGTCCATGTTGTAGACCACCGAGCGCACCTCCACGGCGGCGCGCACCACGGTGACCTCGAAGGGTTCTTCGCCCTCGCGCCCGATGGTCAGCGTGACCGGCTCGCCGGCCGGGCCGCGAATGCGGTCCACCGCCGCGTCCATGCCGGCGCCGACCATGTTCTCGCCGTCCACGGCCAGGATCACATCATTGGCTTCCAGTCCGGCGGCCTCACCCGGCGTGCCGGCCATGGGTGACACGATGGTTACCATCTCATTGCGGAAGGTCACCTCGATGCCGATGCCGAAATACTCGCCGCGCGTGGTGGTCTGCATTTCCTGGAAGGCTTCGGGCGGCAGGTAGCGCGAATGGGGGTCCAGCGAGCCGAGCATGCCGTTGATGGCCGCTTCGATCAGAGCCGCCTTGTCGGTTTCGACCACGAAGTCGGATTCAACCCGGCTGAGCACGTCGCCGAACAGCTCCAGCTGGCGGAAGGTCTCGGCGCGCTGACGGTCGGGCGTCTCCTGCGACATGCCCAGCGTAGCCGCGCCAATGCCGAACAGAACGGCGGAAGCGATGATCAGGAGGCGCATGCGGGTCATCCTTGCTCGGCGTCGTCAGGTCTCGGCGCGGTCAGGCGGCAGGGTCATCCCCTGCGAAACTCGGGCCGCAGCCATTGTTCCGGGTCCACGGCGTCCTCCGTGCTCCGTCTGATCTCAAGATAGAGCATCGGCGCCGGATTGGCACGCTCGCTCATGAGTCCGACCGGCTCACCCGTCAGCAGAGACTGTCCCTCCGTCGCATAGATCAACGCAAGCCCGCCTAACACAATTGTGTAGCCGTCGGGCGTGTTGATCATCACCACCCCGTCAAAACCCTGAAACGGCCCGGCATAGACCGTCACGCCGTCAAACGGCGCGGTGACGGTCGCGCGTGGCGCCGCCTCGAACCAGATGCCTTCGCGCCGGGCGCCGTCGGGACCGGGCTGGCCGGCGCGGATGGCCAGGCGTCCATTGACCGGCGGGCGCAGTGCGCCGCGCGCATCGGCCAGGCGCAGGGTCTCGATGGGGCCGGCCAGCGGGCGGGCGTCGACCAGTCCGCCATTGCCGCCCGTGGCTCCGTTGCGCACGGCGGTTTCAACCTCGGCCAGCAAGGCGGCCAGATCGGCATCCCGGCTCGGCGGCGGTTCTGCGGCTTGTGCAGGCGGGTCAGGGCGCAGGCGCGGGGTGGGGACGGTTTCTGCGGTGCCGGACGGATCCGGCACGGGTTCCGGGCCGGGGTCAGGGCGCGGGGCCAGGCGCGGCTCGGCGGCGGCGAAACGGCGGATGTCGGCCAGCAGGTCCCGCAGCGAGCCGGCTTCACGGGCGATGCGCGCGGCCCGGGCGGACAGATCATCGGCCTCGGCGCGCAGGCGGCGCTCGGCATCGCGGCGCTGGGCGATCAGGGCGTCCACCTCGGCGCGGGTCTGTGACAAAGCCTCGCGCGCCTCGCCCACGGTTTCCGAGTGGGCGGTCAGGCGCAGCTCCAGCGCCTCGATCTCGGCCAGTCGGGTGCGCACGGCGGTGGCGCGCGCTTCCAGCTGGGGCGCCAGGGCGGCCAGCAGTCCGGCGGCGCGCGCCGCCTCAGCGGCGTCGTCGGGCGTCACGGCGAGCGCAGGCGGATCGGCCATGGCGATGCGCTGCAGCGCGGCCAGCACGCGCGCCAGCCCGGCGCGGTCCTCGGACAGGCGCGCGCCCAGCTCCGCGCGCTCGGACTCCAGCGCTTCGAGCGTGCGCACGGCGGTCTCCGCCTCGCTCTCGCGCACGCGCACCTCGTCGCCCGCCGCTGCCAGACGCCGCTGCAACAGGGCGATCTCGGCGCTGGCGGCTTCCGCCTCCAGGCGGCGCGCCTCGGCCTCTTCGCGCAGGGCTTGCGCCTCGCTGTCCAGCGCTTCCACCTGATCGGGGTCAGGGACGGGCGCAGGCGTCTCCTGGGCCAGAACGGCGGCGAGGATGAAGGCGGTCAGCATCATCCCTCCCGGTGATAGGGCGCGCCGGTGATCAGCGACGCGGCGCGGTATAGCTGTTCGGCCAGCATGACGCGCACCAGCTTGTGCGGCCAGGTCGCCGTGCCGTAGCTGATCAGCTGGACGCCGGGGGGCAACAGGGCGCGCTCATGCCCGTCAGCGCCGCCGATCAGGAACACGGCCGAGCGCACGCCGTCATCGCGGGCGCGGGCCAGACGGTCGGCGAAATCCATGGAGCTGACGGCCTTGCCGGTCTCGTCCAGCGCCATCACCAGCGCGCCCGGCTCCAGCGCGTCCAGCAGCGCCGCGGTCTCCGCCGCCTTGTCCTTGAGGCGGCGCGGATCGATCTCGTGGTCTGTGAAAGGGCCGAGGCCGCTGGGGCGGCCTGCAGCGGTGGCGCGGGCGAGATAGTCATCGACCATGATGCGCTCGGGTCCGGCTTTCAGCCGGCCTACCGCCCGGATTTCCGCACGCATGGCCTTGCTCCGTGCGACAGGCGCGGCCCGGTCAGGCCGTTCCGCCAGGCGCGGCCGACCACATCTTTTCCAGGTCGTAGAAGGCGCGCACTTCGGGGCGGAACACGTGAACGATCACGTCGCCAGCGTCGATCAGCACCCAGTCAGCACTTTTCAGCCCTTCGGCCCGCACGCCGTCCACGCCCGCTTCCTTGAGCTTGCGCAACAGGTGATCAGAGATCGCGCCCACATGCCGGTTGGACCGGCCCGAGGCGATGATCACGATATCGGTGACGGAGGATTTGCCCTCAAGATCGATGGCGACGATGTCTTCGGCCTTGTCGTCTTCAAGGGCGGCGATGACGAGCGCTTCAAGCGCCTGGGGTCCGTGCGCGTCTATGGCCGCAGGGCCGTCCGGCGCGCGGTGTTGCAGGTCAGTGGACAGAGTCCTTACTCCCTTGGCTGTCAGGCCCGGCACCATCCGGGCAAGTCCCATCGTATCACGCTTCGCCCGGGCATTCGAGCCAGTGTATGGAGAAGGCCTGCGCGGGCGCCTGCCAGGCGTGCACCGGGGCCAGACCGGCCGAGCGGGCGAGATCGCGGAAGGTGTCCAGGGTGAATTTGTGCGAGTTTTCGGTATGGATGGTCTCGCTCTCGCGCAGCACGAAGTCCTGGCCAGACAC
>JBHYFR010000086.1:0-9523 GCA_051859425.1 Oceanicaulis sp.
GGGCAGCCCGTCCACGCGCGGCATGTTCAACGACGACACCTGGTACTATATCGCCGACACGCGCGAATATCTTGCCTATCTGCGCCCCGAAACCCGCGAGCGCCGCGTGATCGCGGTTCGGTTCGACGAATCGGGCCGGGTCAGCGCGGTCGACGAGTACGGGCTGGAAGATGGCCGCGTGGTCGCCTTTGTGGGCCGTGAAACCCCGACCCGCGGTCGCGAGCTGTCCGTGCTGGAGCAGCTTCTGGGCAATGTCGGCCGCCCCTCCGCCGATCAGTTCGGCGGTCAGCAGAACCTGCCCGGCGGGGCCGGCGGTCCGCGCCGTCAGTAAGGCTCTCACATCATGGATCTGGTGATTCCAGCTCCGGCCCCGGTGACAGCGGCTGTGGAGGGTGGCGGCGCATTTCCTGTGCGCCGGGTTTATTGTGTCGGGCGCAATTATGCGGACCACGCGCGTGAAATGGGCGCCGACCCCACGCGTGAAGCGCCATTCTTCTTCTCCAAGCCGCGCGATGCTCTGGCCCCGGGCGGGGCCATCCCCTACCCGCCCGCCACATCCGATCTGCACCACGAAGTCGAACTGGTGCTGGCGCTGGGTCGCGGCGGCGCCAATCTGACGCCCGAGGCGGCCGCCGCCTGCATCTGGGGCTCAGCTGTGGGGATCGACCTCACCCGCCGCGACCTGCAAGCCGAGGCCAAAGCCAAGGGCCGCCCGTGGGATACCGCCAAGGGGTTTGACGCGTCCGCCCCCATGGGTCTGATCCGGCCCGGCCCGGCCCCGCAATCGGGCGCCATCACGCTGAGCGTCAATGGCGAGACCCGCCAGAGCGGCGATCTCATCGACATGATCTGGTCATCTGCAGAAATCCTGAGCCATCTTTCGGCGCTGTTTGAACTGGCGCCGGGTGATCTGGTGTTCACCGGAACGCCCGCCGGCGTAGGTGCGGTCGACATTGGCGACCGGCTGGAGGCCCGCGCGGGCGACCTGCCCGGCCTTCAGGTCACAATCGCGCCGCGCGCCTGACCTTGCCGCGCCGCATGCGCGGGTCTAGACCGGCACACCAGCTGCGAGCGGAGCATGGCATGAACGAGCGCATTCGCACGTCGGTCGATCTTGAAGGCGAGGACATCCACTGGGATCCGCGCGACGGCCTGTCCTACAGCAAATATCTCGGCATTGACGCCCTGCTCGCGGCCCAGACGCCGCTGACGGACGAGCATGACGAGATGATGTTCATCATCATCCACCAGGCTAGCGAGCTGTGGCTGAAGCTGTGCCTGCACGAGCTTAATGGCGCCATCACCCATGTCCAGCGCGACGAAACCGGACCGGCCCTGAAAATGCTGGCGCGCTTTGCCCGCATCCAGGAACAGCTCTCCCAGTCCTGGGCCGTGCTGGCGACCATGACGCCGTCCGACTATCTGCGTTTCCGCGACAAGCTAGGCCACTCATCGGGCTTCCAGAGCTGGCAGTACCGCTGCATGGAATACCGGCTTGGCAACAAGAACCCGGCCATGGCGCGAGTCTTCAACACGGAGCCCGAGGCGCTGGCCCGTGTGAAGGCCGCGCTGGAGGCGCCCAGCCTGTATGACGAGACGCTGGCCATGGCGGCGCGGCGCGGCCTGCCCGTGCCAACAGACGTGCTGGAGCGCAATTTCGCCACCGCCTACGAGCCCTGCGACGGCGTGGAACAGGTCTGGCGCACGGTATATCACGACACGGCGCGCTGGTGGGAGCTCTATGAATTCGCCGAAAAACTGGTGGATGTGGAGCAGAAGTTCGCGCAGTGGCGCTTCAATCACATGAAAACCGTTGAACGCATTATCGGATTCCGCCGCGGCACCGGCGGCAGTTCGGGCGTGTCCTATCTGGTCAAGGCGCTGGATTTGCGTGTTTTCCCCGAATTGTGGACCGTGCGCACGGCGCTCTGACCTGCAAGGAATATCGATGCATTTTGGTGTCTTCGACCTGTTCAAGATCGGTGTCGGCCCGTCGAGCTCACACACCGTAGGGCCGATGAAGGCGGCGCGCACCTTTCTGGAGCGTGTGGAGGCCGAGGGCGGGCTTGAAACGGTGGCGCGCGTCCAGGCGGAGGCCTATGGCTCGCTGGCGCTGACCGGATCCGGGCACGCCACCGACCGGGCGATCTTGTGGGGGCTGGAGGGCGTGCGCCCCGAAGAGGCCGATCCCGACGCCCTGCCCGCCATGATCGAGCGCATCGTGGAGCACAGGGAGTTGCGCCTGCTGGGCCGCCACACAATCGGGTTTGATCGCCAGCGCGACTTGCTGATGAAGGGCGAAATCCGCCTGCCCTTCCACTCAAACGCCATGAAATTCATTGCCTTGAATGATGAAGGCGATGTGGTGCGAGAGGAGCTTTGGTACTCGATCGGCGGCGGTTTTGTCATCGATGAAACCGAAGCCGGACGCAATTCCGCCGCCGAGGCCCATACCGGCGAGCCCTACCCGTTCGACAATTGCGACCAGCTCCTGGCGATCTGTGATCGCGAGGGCATGAGCATTCCCGACATCATGATGGCCAATGAAACGGCCTTCCGATCCGAAGCGGAGGTGCGCGCCCATATCGCGGATATCGCCTCGGCCATGGAGGCGTGTATCGAGCGCGGCACGCGCATCGACGGCGAACTGCCAGGCGGTTTGCGGGTCCAGCGCCGCGCGCCGGGCATGCGCCGCAAGCTGATGGCGGCGGCAGCGCGCGCCGAAACCGATCCGCTGGCATCCATGGAATGGGTCAATCTGTGGGCCATGGCCGTCAACGAAGAGAACGCAGCCGGCGGCAAGGTGGTCACCGCCCCGACCAACGGCGCGGCCGGGATCATCCCGGCGGTGGCGCGCTATTTCGACCGGCATCACAGGCGCAGCGGCGATGAAGACGCCATGGCGCGCTTCTTCCTGACCGCCGCCGCCATAGGCGCATTGTACAAGAAGAACGCCTCCATCTCCGGCGCCGAGGCCGGCTGTCAGGGCGAGGTCGGCGTGGCCTGCTCCATGGCGGCGGGCGGACTGGCCGCGGCGCTGGGCGGGTCGAACCGCCAGATCGAAAACGCCGCCGAGATCGCCATGGAGCACAATCTGGGCCTGACCTGCGACCCGGTGGGCGGGCTGGTGCAGATCCCCTGTATCGAGCGCAACGCCATCGGCGCCATCAAGGCGATCAACGCAGCGCGCCTGGCCCTGATCGGCGACGGCGCCTTCAAGGTCAGCCTGGATCAGGTGATCGAGACCATGCGCCAGACCGCATTGGACATGTCCGACAAGTACAAGGAAACCGCCACAGGCGGCCTGGCCGTCAATGTGCCGGTGTGTTGAGGGACAGGGTCTGCTTGCGTGACCAGGTCCGCGCCGCCAGCAACCCGATCCCGACGGTCAGCACCGCCATCGCCGCCATCTGGCCGATCACCTGAGGCGGCAGGCCGGCCCCCTCGCCGCCCGTGCCGGTGGCGGAGGTCAGGACGCTGGCCAGCACATCTCGCGCATCAAGCTCCGGACTGGCCATGTAGAGCGCGATGGCCGGAACTGCGACCGCCAAGGCGTTGAACATGCCGTGGGCGCCGCACGCCTCCACGATGGAGCCGCGCCACAGGCAGAGCATGGCGAAGACCAGCCCGGTCAGGCCCAGCGTCACCAGCGCCGCAACGCCGAACACCAGGCCGGACACCAGCACGTGGGCATGGAGCAGCATGAATGCGATGCTGGTCACAAGCACGCCGGTTTTCAGACCCCATCGCGCGGTGAGCGCACTCATCAGCCAGCCGCGGAACACCAGCTCCTCGACCGATCCCTGAATGAGGAAGCCAAGCGCCACCATGGCGATGAGGCCTATAAATACCAGTGGGACCGCGCGCATCTCCGCCTCAGCGGCAAGGGCCGGCATGTCGGCCGCTCCCATCACCGCCAGCGCCAGCACCCCGCCCAGGCTCGTCAGAGCCAGCATGATGACGCCCGCCGCCATTCCCATGGCAAAACGTCCGGCGGCGCCACGCCCACCCAGCCCCAGGCTGGCCGCGCCGCGACGCTCCACCAGCCCTGCCCAAAGCGCGATCAGAGCTGCCCAGAGCACGAACTGGCCCAACAGGTATGGCAGAAGGTCACTGATTTGAGGCGCGACCCCGCCAGACGCCAGCGTCACGATGACGGCGCCGATGATCACTGGCAGGCTGGATAGGGCGTATGTGCCCACCAGCACGCCCAGAGAGGCCAGTCCAGGCAAGCTTCGCGCGCGATCTGACCAGGGTGCGTAAAGCGCCGGCTGCGTCACGCATCGGCGCCTTCTGTAGCGGACGGCTTGCCCGCGCGCACAGGCGCACGCCACGCGAGGGTCACGCCGATCCCGCGCGTGATGGCCGATGCCACAACGTAGAGCCCGGACATGGCCAGCGCGTCCACCGCCAGCCAGAACACCGCGCCGGGGGCGTCAAACAGGCCGGCGAAGGCGGTGTAGGGGTGAACAAAGCTCTCGGGATCCTGCGCGGGGTTGACGCTTATCGCCATCATGTCCCAGTAGGCACGCAGCACGGGCGACCACTCCTTGCCGTTCTGGACATAGCCAATGATCACCACCCCATAGATCACCATTGTGATGATCCAAGCCGCGATGGTGCGCCAGAAAGCCCCCTTGGTGGCGCGCCAGGCCGACATCGGATCAAGCGTGCGCCGCATGACCGCCAACGCGGGAAGCGCAGAAAATCGGGCGAGCACGGCCGCAAGAAGAAGGTATGGAAGCAGGATAAGAGGGATGGCGATCAGGTATACCCACCACGATCCCATCATCCAGCTGACTGAGTTCATGAGCGCATATGTGCTCAGCGCCACCACCACCGTAAGGAACGCCGACGCGATCAGCCCGCCGAAATAGATCCCGAATATGACGAGATATGACAGAAACAGGAGACCCGGCTCTGTCCAGCGCAAGGCCCAGGGCCGCGCCTCGTTATTATACAACCGCAGCCACACCGTCTCGAGCCAGAACCAGAGTGGAAACGACACGAGCGGAATCACGACGGATATCAGACTGGCGCGCAGCACCTGCTCATTGAAATCGGCGCCGCCATGGCTGACCTGCTCAAACGCGTCACCGATCCCGGCATAGGCATATGTGAGCAGCCCGGTCAGCGAAGCTTGCAGCACCAGAGTGACCAGCGCCACGCCCAGAAACGCACCAGGGCGCCGGCGCAGCACCATCAGCCAAAGACCAAGCGCCGCCCGGACCGAGAACCGCGCCGTAGACATGTCCGGGGAACTCATCCGGCCGTCCCGGGCGACGGAGCAGACGATTCGCTGACGCCGGTCGCTGCTGAAGGGGCCTCAACGGCGCCATGGCGGCGCGCCACATACGCCCCCACGCCGTGCCAAAGACCGACAAACACGATCTGGAAGATGAACTGGACGATCACGATGATGGCGATCATCACAATGCCCAGCGGAGATGTGAGGGTCTGACCCAGCAGAGCCAGAACCTCAGACGGATCCGGTTCGCTAGCCGTTTCAAGCGCCATAAAGGCGCCGACAAGGTCGGACGCGGCGAACAAAACGGCCACCTGTTGGATCATCGACACCACGATCGCCCCGGCGATGTAGACGCCGATGAGCGTGAGGTAGGACAGGAACATCATCCCTGCGATGCCTTTGGAGGCAGACACAGCTTCGAACAGGCGAAAGCCGCGCTCGTTCACACAAAGCGCCGGAGCGGCCGCAAATCGCAGGCAGATAATGATCAGCACCACGACGGCCACAAGCACCAGAACCGTCCCGGCCAGCGCACCGATGGCGATGCCGCCAGCGCCGTCCATAGCGCCCAACGCGGTCGCGCCAGCGACGAAGACGATGACAACTGCCAGATAGCCGACAATCCAGAACGCACTGAAAATAACATTCACGCCGAACAGGCGCAGCTCATCCAGACCAAGACGGAAAGGAAAGACCGGCGCCACCTCTTCACGCGTCAGCAGGCGCAGCCATGCGCCCTGAGCGGCGAGCGACAGCAACACGAAGCCCAGGAAGACCAGCGTAAACAGTCCTGACGATTGCAGCAGCGTCTGCAGGATAAGCGCCTCGTCGGTCATGTCGGTTTCCAGCGCCAGGGTAAAGAAGGGCCAGAAAGCGGCGACAGCGCCCACGGTCAGCGCGCAGACCAGCACCATTTCCCAAAAACCGATCCACAGCGCGGCCATGGGACGGCGGGACGCCACCTGGAAAAAGTGAAAGGTTCCGGCCAGAAAATCGTATGGTGGCTTGGTCATTATCTCCCCCCCCGGGTCACAGTCTGAAACGGATGATCGCCGTTTTAGCAAGCCCGTTGCGCCACGTCTCGCGCAATCATCCCGGTACAGGGGAATCTGAGGGAAGTTTAATGTAGAGCGCGCCCAGCGCCGCAGCCCCCGGCGCGATCACCAGCGCCAGCTTGAGCGCGCCGTGAACCGCCCCGAGACAGGTCACCCATATGGGCGACGCGGTGTCTGCGTCCAGATGGGATGCCCCGGGCCAGACGCCAAAGAGGTCGTATGCGACCACATTCAACAGCGCCAGCAGCGCCATGCCCGGAGCGGCTGCCGCGAGCAGGGTTAGCGCGATCTGGATCCAGCGCTTCGATGAGGCCGGCCAGATGGACAAGACCCGCACCCGCCCGCTGTCCAGGGTCGCGGGCACGCTGACCGCCAGGCGGGCCACAAACCACAGAGAAAGCCGGTGAAGGCGGCCAGCAAGGCGCCCGCCACCAGCCATTCGCCGGTCCCGAACAGCGCGTAGATATCAACCAGCCCGCCGGGCGGTTCGGCCGCGACATCCACATTGATGACCGCCAGCGCTGTAAACATGAACATCACGGCCAGGCCCGCCGTGCCCAGCACGGTGAAGAGCAAGACCCAGATCAGCGCCATCACACCCAGAACGCGGCGTTCGTCGCTGCCCGCGGCCAGACGTGCGGGCTGGCCCAGACCCATGCGCGCGAAGGCGGTGAGTGCGGGGACTGTGGCGACAAAGCCGATCGCCATGGCCGCGAACCAGTGCCAGAGCGGCCCGTCGCCGGCGGCCAGGCGAAACGCGGTGAGCGCTTCCAGCCCATAGGCGAGCGCATATATCCCGGCGGCGGCAAGCGCTATGGGAACGTGGCCGATTACACTGGCGAGGCCGGTGCGGGCGGCGGAGAGGTCAATCAGTTTCATGGCGCGGGACGTAGACCGAAACCGCCGCCGCGCCAAGCGGGTGCGCGCTCAGGGCGCAGGCACGCCGTCGATGCATAGCTCCATCGGCGCCCTCGCCTCATCATAGGCCGTATAGCAAGGCGAGAAGACAAAGGTATGCAGGACGCGGCGCGGAGCAAGTTGCACGCGGTCAAACGTACCACGCAGCTGCTCGGCCAGTTCACGCCCAGCCGCATCCGGATACGTGTAGATCGGCTGGATTCCAAGGTACTGGCCGTCAGGATAGGAGGCCCAGGCAACGATCAGTACGGTATCGCCCACCGGCGGATTGCGATCGAGCTCAGGGAGTATGGAGTCGCATCTGCGCGCCCGGCGCGGATTGGGATTGGCCATCAGCGGAGAACCAACATATCGCCAGTCCTGGTTCGGTCGCCGGCCGGGCTCGGAGCCAAGCCGGCGGCTCACGCCGCGCTCGGCCTCCGCCAGGCCGCCGGCTGCAAGGTCAACTTGCATGGGGCGCCGGCCGGGGCTTTCAGCCGGTCCCGACGACGCTTATATCTGCCCCCCATGACAAACCCTATACACATCATTGGCGGTGGCATGGCCGGTTGCGAGGCGGCTTGGCAGGCGGCTGAGGCGGGGGCTGACGTTGTGCTGCATGAGATGCGGCCGGTGCGGGGGACCGAGGCGCACCAGACCGATGGCCTGGCCGAGCTGGTGTGTTCGAACTCCTTCCGCTCGGATGATCATGAAACCAATGCGGTAGGCCTTCTGCATGAGGAAATGCGCCGGGCCGGATCGATCATCATGGCCAAGGCGGCCATCGCCCGCGTGCCCGCCGGCGGCGCTCTTGCGGTGGACCGTGAGGCGTTCAGCCGGGCCGTAACGGGTACACTGGAGGCCCATCCACGCATCATGATTGTCCGCGAGGAAGTCACAGGCCTGCCGCCGGAAGACTGGGACAGCGTGATCATCGCCACCGGCCCCCTCACCTCGCCCGCCCTGGCCGAGGCGGTGCACGGGCTGACCGGCGAGGGCGAGCTCGCCTTCTTCGACGCCATCGCGCCGATTATCCATGCCGACAGCATTGATATGGGCGTGGCGTGGAAACAGTCGCGCTATGACAAGGGCGACACGGAAGAAGACAAGGCCGCCTATATCAACTGCCCGATGGACCGCGATCAGTATGAAGGCTTCATCGACGCGCTGATCGCTGCGCCCAAGACCGAGTTCAAGGACTGGGAGAAGGACACGCCCTATTTCGACGGCTGCCTGCCGGTCGAGGTGATGGCCGAGCGCGGGCGCGAGACGCTGCGCCACGGACCGATGAAGCCGCGCGGCCTGACCAACGCCCACAAGCCGGACGAGAAGCCCTACGCCGTGGTGCAGCTGCGCCAGGACAATGCGCTGGGCACGCTGTTCAACATGGTCGGCTTCCAGACCAAGATGAAATACGGCGCGCAAACTGATGTTTTCAGACTGATTCCGGGGCTGGAGAACGCCAGCTTCGCGCGCCTGGGCGGCATTCACCGCAATACCTTCCTCAACTCACCGCGCCTGCTGGATCCGCTGATGCGCCTGAAGGCGCGGCCGTCCTTGCGCTTTGCCGGCCAGATCACTGGTGTGGAGGGTTATGTCGAGAGCGCGGCCATGGGGCTGCTGGCGGGCCGTTTCGCCGCCGCCGAGCGCCTGGGCCAGACCATCACGCCGCCGCCGCCGACAACGGCGCTGGGCGCGCTCCTGACCCACATCACCACCGGCCACGTGCCCGGCAAGAAAGGCGCGTTCCAACCCATGAACGTGAATTTCGGCCTGTTCCCGGAGATGGAAGCCCCAAGCCGCGGCCCCAACGGCGAACGCCTGCGCGGCGCCGCCAAGGCCCAGGCGAAGAAGCGCCTGATGACCGCGCGGGCTCTGGCCGATCACGACGCCTGGCTGGGCGTGACGGCGCAGGCGGCGGAGTAAATCAGGCCGCCACGCCCTCCTTGACGCGAAACTTCGCTTCGGTCTGGGATTCGATCTGGTCCAGCGTGACGCCGGGCGCCATTTCGATCAGCTCCAGCCCGCCTTCGACCACATCGAACACGCCGAGTGTCGTGATGATGCGGTCGACGCAGCCCTTGCCGGTGAGCGGCAGGGCGCATTCTTTCAGGAGCTTGGGTTCGCCCGCCTTGTTGGCGTGATCCATGATGACCACCACGCGCTGGACGCCAGCCACCAGATCCATGGCGCCGCCCATGCCCTTGACCATCTTGCCCGGGATCATCCAGTTGGCGATGTCGCCTTTTTCCGAGACTTCCATCGCGCCCAGGATGGACAGGTCGATATGGCCGCCGCGGATCATGCCGAAACTGTCGGCCGA
>JBHYFR010000087.1:0-6209 GCA_051859425.1 Oceanicaulis sp.
GTGCAGTCCCAGGCCGGCGATGTGACGAGCTTTCTCGATGAAAGCCTGTCCGGCGCCCGGATGATCAAAAGCTTCACCCTGGAAGACCAGGTCAATGAGCGCGCCCGCGCCCGCTTCGCCGAGCGCTTCGCCCTGCTTGTGTCGATGATCCGCCAGCGCGCCCGCATCGAGCCGCTGATGGAGATCGCCGGCATGATCGCGCTGGCGGGCGTGTTCGTAATTCTGGGCTGGCGCGCCCTGCAGGGCGAGGCGGGGATCAGCCAGCTTCTGGGCATCATCGCCGCCATTCTGGTGGTCAGCCCGGCGGCGCGCGCGCTGGCCTCGCTGGCGGGCGTGATGCAGGAAGGTTTCGCAGTGCTCGACCGGGTGTTCGCCCTGATCGACGAGACCGATACGGTCACCGAGGCGCCCGGCGCGCCCGATCTGGTCCTGAACGGCGGCGCAGTGCGGTTTGAGGGCGTGCGCTTTGGCTATGACGGCGTGCGCGCCGCGATTGACGGCGTGACGCTGGAGGCGGGCGCGGGGCAGACCATCGCCCTGGTCGGTCCGTCGGGATCGGGCAAGACCACGCTGCTGAACCTCGCCGCCCGGCTGTATGACCCGGACGAGGGCCGGGTGTTGATCGACGGCCAGGATATCCGCGCCGCCAGCCTGTCCAGCGTGCGCGGAGCAGCGGCGCTGGTCAGCCAGGACATCATCCTGTTCGACGACACGGTGGCGGCCAATATCGCCATGGGCCGCCGCGATGCGGACCAAGAGGCGGTGATCGCAGCGGCCAGGGCCGCCGACGCCCATGACTTCATCATGGCGCTGCCCGGCGGCTATGATTCCCGCGTCGGCCCCAAGGGCACCAGCCTGTCAGGCGGCCAGCGCCAGCGCATCGCCATCGCCCGGGCCATATTGAAGGACGCGCCCATCCTTCTGCTCGACGAAGCGACATCCGCCCTGGACGCCGAGGCCGAGGCGCGGGTGCAGGCGGCGCTGGAGCGTCTGGCCGAGGGGCGCACCACGCTGGTGATCGCCCACCGCCTGTCCACCGTGCGCAAGGCGCACCGCATCTATGTGCTGGATGAGGGCCGCATCGCCGAACAGGGCGATCACGCCAGCCTCAGCGCCGCCGGCGGCCTCTACGCCCGCCTCAGCGCCCTGCAGCTGACGGGCGGGTAGGGCTACTCCTCCAGCCGCCGGATGGCCTCGGCCTGGGCGCCGCCCGGGTCGCTGTCCAGCAGCGCGCGTAGCGCGGCCGCCTGAACCCGTATCGCATCCTCAAAGGCGCCCGGCGCAGGCGCTGCCCGGGCCGCGTCCAGCAGCGCCAGCGCCTCATCACCATGGGCGTACGGGTCGGCGGCGATCAGGGCCAGGGCGAAATGGAAGGCGATGGCCGGGTCATCCCCGGCGCGGGCTGCGGCGGCGCGATAGCGGATCAGGCCTTCGCCGGCGTCCGATCCGAACAGGCCCGGCCGGCCCCGGCGCGCCACTTCCAGATGCCACGCGCCCAGCAGCGCGTGCCCCCATGGATCATCGGGGTCCAGCGTGATGGCGGTTTCGATATGGCGCCGGCCCTCCTGGGGCAGGCCCATCAGGGCGGCGCGCACCGGGCTGACTTAGCGCGCCTCAAACCCCAGCGCGGCGGCCAGCCGCAAATGCGCCGGGGCGTGATCGGGATCAAGCTCAAGCGCCGCGCGGGCATGGGCTTGCGCGCGCCGGGCGATGGCCCGCCGCTCGCTGCGCGGTGCGCCGGACATCTCGCCCAGCATGAGGGGGGTCAGTGCGGCCTGGGCGGCCAGGGTGCGGGTTTGCGGATCGGGGATGTCACGCGCCGCCGCTTCCGCCTCGGCCCAGCCTCCGCGCTCATAGGCGCCCTGCGCGCCGGCGTCGGGCGCAGACAGGGTCAGGAGGAGCGGGACAAGCGCGGCAGCGATCATGGCTGAAGACTATAGCGCGCCGCCGCCATCGGGCGAGAGCAGGTCAGGACATGAGCGCGCGCTAGGCGGGCGGGGCGGACTGAATGTCTTCGCGGGCGAGGCGCGCGGCATGGTTGGCCAGCCTTGCGATCTCGCGATAGGCACGGGCCTGGTCAGCGGCGCGCTCCATGTCTGCCAGCTGCTCGGGCCAGGCGGCCGCATCCGCGCTCATGCCGCGGAAAATGCAGGCGAGATCACGCGCGCCGCCCGCCGCGTCAATGGCGCGGGCATGGCGTGCGGCGTTCAGGGCCAGCGCGTCCAGCCCGTCCAGCACAGCATCGCCGGGCGCCAGCGCCGGTGCGCGCGCACCCGGGGTCTGCGCCAGCATCTCGGCGCGGGCATTGGCCTCGGCCTCCAGTGCGGCGGCGGCGTGTTGCAGATCAGACGTATCCGGCGCGCTCAAAAGCGCCAGGGCAGCCAGAAGTGTGGCGAACAGGGACATGAGGGGGCCTCCGGTGCGTTCTGACCACAAGCCTGCAAGGCGCGGGCCGCTTGATCGTGCGCCCCAAGGGGGCTAAGCCCCGGACCGGTTTCCCGGCGCGCCCCAGGCGCGCTTACAGCGCAGCGAGAATGTTCATGGCCAAGGCCTTCCGCCCCAAGGCGCGCCGTCCGCGCGGGTTTGAAGATCGCGCCGCCGGCGTGATCCGCGCCGAGCGCGCGCTCGTGAGCGCCGCCAGCGCCGTCTATGAGCGCTGGGGGTTTGAACCGCTGGAAACGCCGGCGTTTGAATACGCGGACGCTCTGGGCAAATTCCTGCCCGACGAGGAGCGGCCCAATGAAGGCGTGTTCGCCCTGCAGGACGATGACGAGCAGTGGATGGCGCTGCGCTATGACCTGACCGCGCCGCTGGCCCGCTTCGCGGCGGAGAATTTCCAGGATCTGGTCAAACCCTTCCGCCGCTATCAGTTCGGCGAGGTGTGGCGCAATGAAAAGCCCGGCCCCGGCCGCTTCCGCCAGTTCGTCCAGTGCGACGCTGACAGTGTGGGCGCGGCCGGTCCCGCTGCGGACGCCGAAATGATCGCCATGGCTGCCGAGGTGATGCGCGCGGCAGGCCTGACCGACGGTGAGTTCGTGATCCGGGTCAATGACCGGCGCCTCTTGGATGGCGTGCTGGAAAGCCTGGGTTCCGCCGACGAGACACGCCGCCTGCGCGTCCTGCGCGCCATCGACAAGCTCGACCGGCTGGGCCTTGAAGGCGTGGAGCTTCTGCTGGGCGCGGGCCGCAAGGATGAGAGCGGTGATTTCACGCAAGGCGCGGGGCTGGACCAGCAACAACGGTCGCGTGTTTTGCAATTTCTTGAAAGTTCGAGGGTCGGCGGAATTTTTGGGGGCTCGAGTCCTCAACCGAGGCCAGAAAACTACAATGCGGACGCCATCGGGCACCTGTTCGACTTTTTTCATAATTCCGATGCTGGAACTGAAGCGGTGGAAGCGCTCGAGGAAATCTCTAATGTGCTCACTGGTGCAGGCGTTCCCCAACAATCTTGGCTGATTGACACTACCGTCGTGCGCGGCCTTGGCTATTACACCGGCCCGGTGTTCGAGACCGAGCTTCTGGCCACCCCCACCTATGCCGATGGCAGCCCGATGCAGTTCGGCTCGGTGGCCTCGGGCGGGCGCTATGATGATCTGGTGGCGCGCTTCACCGGCCAGGCCGTGCCGGCCACCGGTTTCAGCTTCGGGGTCAGCCGTTTCGCCGCGGCCCTGTCGGCGCTGGGCCGGCTGGACGCGGCGGAGGCTGCGCCGCTGGTCATCGTGATCGCTGCGGACAAGGCGCGCATGGCCGAGTATTTCGCCATGGCGGCGGAATTGCGCGCGGCGGGTCTGCGCGCCGAAGCCTTTGTCGGATCAGGCAATATGGGCAAACAGCTCAAATACGCCGACCGGCGCGGCGCCGCCTTCGCCGTGATCGAGGGCGAGGAAGAGCGCGCCCGCGGCGAGGTGCAGATCAAGGATCTCAAGCTCGGGGCCGAGCTGGCTGAAAGCATCGAGGACCGGGACGAGTGGAAGGCGCAGAAGCAGCAATTCGCCGCTCCGCGCAGCGGCTTCGTCGCCGCGATCCTGGACGCCCTCAAGCGCAGCTGACCGGCGGCGGTGTATGATCCCCATGACATTGGGGGGTTGACGCCAACATGACAGTTAGGTCACGTTTTCATCTGACAGGGCCTGACCGTCTTGTCTCTAAGCGGTGTCTCTGGGGAGGAGACGTCTCTTTGTCGACCAACCAAATTGAACGCCCGGCGCCGCAAGACGCCGGGCTTTTTTTCAGTATTCCGGTTCGAACGCGCGAAGGGGCCGCACATGATCGCGTATTCCACGCTGGGCACGAGCGACATGGACCGCTCGATCGCGTTCTACGATGCCGTGTTTGGCGCGCTTGGGGGCGCGCGGGAGCTGACCACCCCGGCCTGGACGCAATACGGACGCCCGGGAGAACGGGCCAAGATTTGCCTGAGCCTGCCGTTTGACGGCCAGCGCGCGACCTTCGGCAATGGCGCCATGCTGGCGTTTGAGGCGAAAGACAAACTGGCTGTTGATGCCTTCCACGCCGCAGCGCTGGCCCATGGCGGCGAGGATGCAGGCGCGCCCGGCCTGCGCGAGGGTACGCATTATGTCGCCTATGCGCGCGATCCTGACGGCAACAAGCTGTGCGCATTCACACCGAAATAGCGGGCGCGCGCAGCGCCACGGCGCCGATGAGATGGTGCTGTTATCTCCTGGCTGTTGCGGCATGCATGATCGCGTCTTTCACTTTCGGCGTAAGGACAGCGTGCCGATTTCGCCAGGCCCCTTCCGGCCCGTTTCATGCGAAAGCGCCGCGTACGGGTGGACAGGCCCGCCCTCCCGGCGTTAGCTGGGCTCAGGGGAATTGAGGGGATCATCGCACGCCATGCTCACGCGACGCCACATCATGGGCGCCCTGGCGGCCAGCGCGGCTGCGCCCGCTGCGGCCAGCGCCGGCCTGCCCGCCGAAGCCATCGCCCGCCACAGCGCCAGCCCGCTGGACGCGCTGGTCGGGCGCACGCTGATCCTGGGATTTCTGGGCGCCGAGGCCAATGCGCCCGGCGCCGACGCCATCGAGGCCGACCTGGCCGCGGGGCGGATTGGCGGGGTGCTGTTCCTGCGCCACAACGCCCGCACCCGTGAGGGTGTGGAGGGGCAGGCGCGGCGTTTTCGCGAGGCGGCGCCGGACGCCTGGCTGGCCATCGACCAGGAAGGCGGGGTGGTCCAGCGCCTGACCGGCGATATGGGCTATACCCGCATCCCGCGCGCCCAGGTTCTGGCCGAAAGCGGGCTTGAGGCGGCCCGGCCCCTGTTCGCGACCGCCGCGCGCGAATTGCGTGACGCCGGCTTCAATATGAATCTTGCTCCCATCGCGGATCTGCACGATGCGGGCAATGACGCGATCGGCCAGTACGGGCGCGCCTTCGGCGCCGACGCCCGGGATGTGGCCGACTGGTGCGCCGCCTTTATCGACGCCTTCGAGGCGCAGGGCATTGCCTGCGCCATCAAGCATTTCCCCGGCCATGGCCGCTCGCGCGGCGACAGTCATGACGGCTATGTGGACATCACGTCCACCTGGACCTTCGAAGAGGCGGCGCCGTTTGGCCGGCTCATGCGCATGGACCGGGCGCACCTCATGATGGGCGCCCATCTGGTCAATCGGCGCCTGGACCCCGACGGCGTGCCGGTCACGCTGTCGCGCCGGGTGCTGCACGGCCTCCTGCGCGAGGTGATGGGATATGACGGCGCCATGATCACCGACGATCTCGATATGGGCGCCATCCGTGATCACTACACGCGCGAGCAGGC
Source organism: Oceanicaulis sp. (assembly GCA_051859425.1). GTDB lineage: Bacteria > Pseudomonadota > Alphaproteobacteria > Caulobacterales > Maricaulaceae > Oceanicaulis. The sequence goes on from JBHYFR010000087.1 coordinate 5,778, forward strand.
GCTCACCGGCGCTCTGGCGGCGGGCAATGACCTGATCCTGATCTCCAACTCCGCCCGCGCCGATCCCGATCTGGCGCGCCGGGCGGTGGACTGGGTGGGCGCGGCGCTCGTCGCCGGGACCCTGTCGGTGCAGCGTCTCGCCGAAGCCAATGCGCGTATCGACGCCCTGGCCGCCCATGTGCGGCCGGGCTGAAACGCAAGCGGGCGGCCCTGAAGGACCGCCCGCCTGATCGTTGAACCTTGAAATCACCCGTATCAGGCGGCGGCGTCGTCCGATGACTTGGCGTCGGCGGCCTTGAGCGCTTCCTCGGCGGCTGCATCGGCGCGCGGGCGCCGGGTGCGGGTACGCTTGGGCGCAGGCTGCTCGCTATCGGGCTGTTCAGCCTGATCGGGCTTGGCCTGATCCTGCGCAGCGCTGCTGGAGGCTTCCGG
>JBHYFR010000087.1:6219-9512 GCA_051859425.1 Oceanicaulis sp.
GACTACGGCCAGCGGATCGGCGCCGGCGGTGTCGTTTTCGTCCTCAGGACGCCGACGGCGGCCACGCTGGCGGCGCTGGCGGTTGCCGGACTCGCCTGCGTCGGCCTCGTCGCGCGGCGCGCCCTGATTGTCAGACCCGCCAGCGCCCTGGCCGTTATGGCGCCCGCGCGCAGTCTCGCCATCCTGGCGGGCGGCGCGGTCCGGATGGTCCTGGCGGGGCTGCTCGTTGCGCTGGTGCTGTTGCTGACGGTCGTTCTGGCGATCGTCATCCTGATCGCCGTCTTCGCGCTTGGGCTGGCTCAGCTGCACGATACGCAGATAGTGCTCGGCGTGCTGGAAATAGTTTTCCGCCATCACCCGGTCGCCCGAAGACGAGGAATCGCGCGCCAGCTGGAGGTATTTTTCATAGATGTGCTGGGCATTGCCCCGGATCTTCACATCCGGGCCATTGCTCTCGAACGCCCGGTTGGAATTATTCTGGTGGCCGGGTTTCCGGCCGCGGCCGCGTTGACGCTTCATTGCCAAAACCTGATCTCTTTCGGGCGGGTGTGAATCTCGGGACGGCCGGTTTGCAAACACCAGCTGCGTTGGGCCTCATGGGCTCTACGGCTCTCTGGCCGTCGCGCCGCGTGCGTCCATGTCTGAGTCTTAGCTGTCAGATGCGGGCGATCCGCCTCAAATACCGGAGCAGCCCCTGATCCGGTCCGCACCACGTCTCTGACGGATCGCACCCTAGCCATAACCGCCCCGTGATTCCAAGGCCTTTTTACATGGCGGATGCGATCAGCAATCAGGATGTTCCGGCCGGTCCAGACCCAGGAACCGGACAGGCCCAAGCTCCAGCATCGCTTCGAGTGACCGGGCAGCTTCCCGGTCTGCCGGATACCAGAAGCGCACGATTTCAACGTTCGGCCTGCAGGCAGCCAGAAATGCCGGTGAGCTGGCGGTCACAGCAGCAAGCTGCACCCCGGCGCCGGCGTCTTCCATGCGCTCGGTTGAGACCGGAAGGTCGAACCAGCCTTGAGACAGCCCGTTGCGGATCGAGAACCGGTCGTGCAGGGCGCGCAGCTCGAACGCGCGGGCCACTTCGCGCTCCACAAGATCATCTTGCGCCGATGTCGGCGCCCCGGCCTGCTCCAGCGCGGCGCGCAGCTGACGGCGCAGGGCAAGAGGGTCGCGATCCGGGCCGCCATGCAGGACGATGGCGCTGAAGGGCGCCACCGAGACAGATCGGGCCGCCGGCACGACATAGTTGGCGCATGACGAGAAACAAACGCCAAGGACTTCAATATCAAGCTGCATCGTCTCGACAATAGCCGCAGACTGTATCGTATCGCGCACCGATCCGCCTCGAGAGGTGATCTGGAGCTTTGCAATGCCGTCATGGCGTTCCAGGCATTCAGATAGCGAAGCCCCTGACGGGCCGACGTACCGCAGAACTTCGCCGCTACGTTCGCAGAGCGAGCCTTCGCCGCCAACGCGACCGAGGCGATCAAATGCCGACTGTGCGCGCAACAATGAAGTGTCAGGTGCGATGCTCGTGCATGCCGTAACAACTACAACGCAAAGAGTGTGTATTAAATTCAGGGGTTTCACGTTCATCGAAACTCACTGACGCCCTCCTGTAGTCGTGCATGGCATTGCGCGACTCCTTCGGCGGCGCACCCGACGATGACCCATTCGCCCGGTTCAATCCAGAATGAAACCAGCGGGTTCAGGCGCATTGTGTCCAGTACGATGCCGTGAGTCTGCTTGCGCCGCTCCACGATGGCGTACTCCCCTCGCGGCAGAGGAAACGTTTCTGTCGACTGAAACAGCGAAAACGGCGCCGCAATTCCCAGCGGCGTCCATGTGCTCCAGTCCCCACCCGATTGGCGCGTGACCAGATCGTAGTGGTTTTCACTTTCGCTGAACTGAACTGTACGCACGCGGCCCGGCTCTATGGCGATCATCTGGAAACGGATATGACCATGTTGGCCGGGCGTAGCCTCAAGGTGCAGCGCTGCCACGATTGTGAGCAGTTCAAACATGGACACCTCCATGCAGTCTTTCACCGCAGGTCGCAAGGATAGCCACAGCGGGGCAATTTTACGGCTTCAGATCGGCGGATAGGGCCCGCCAAAGTCGGGATCTTCACCGCAAACGAGTTCGCAATGATAATTGCCTCCTGTCACGCCGCCTGACGCCACAGGCGGATCCCCTGCGTCGGGCACTGGCCAACATTCCCAAATGCAAGAAACGATTCCGTCTCCACCGCCGACCGCCAGGACTTCAGCCATCGTCAAGAGCCGCATTTCTTTGTTGATCTCAATCATGTTCATCTCCTTCCAATCGTCGGGGGTTTTTTGGTCATGCGCGGTTCAGCCCCGTGTTTCAAAGGCACCGGCCAGCGCCCGAGCGGGCAATCAGAACCAGCAAAGCCAGCTTTCAGGCTGAGTTTGCACCCGCAGGCGCGGCAGCGATCATGGTCCGGGTCATGGGATGCGCATTGAGCGCAGACCGAGAACCGCTCGGCCAGATCGACTGAAGTGGCCCTCCCGAACCCGGTCGCTGCGACCGAGGCGGCTGTCCTGACAAATCCGGTAAGCTCCTTCACCGCGCTTCGCCCCCCTTGCTCAATGCCTTCATCAGGATGGCGCGCATCTGCTCGCGCGCCTCGTCCGCGGGAAGGTCAAAGAATCCGCCCCAGCGCACCTCTTCCTCGCCATTCCGAAACAGAATGAGGGTGGGCAGCGTGGATACCTGATAGGTCGCGAGCCTCTGTCCAAAGGATGCCGTCGGGGCGAGCCTGAATGCAGGGCAAAGCCCGTCGTCAGTGCTCAGCAACTCAAGAAGCGCAGCCGTCATTCTCTCACAGGCGTCGCAGCCCTCGCTGGAGATCAACAGGAGAAATGGGCCTTCCGGGCCATCCAGCGCGTCTTCCAAAAGAGGCAACGCTGGCGCGTGCTGTCGACCCATTGCTATGGGCACCGTGGATGTCACGTTTAGAAAGTCCCGATCATCAGCCATCAGGCTGCTTGGATATTACACTGTGCGGCTCGAAAACTCAACACAGGATTATCCAATATATGTCGATGAGGCGACTATTGCCCGGTCATTGCCGCCCAGGTCGCGGCGCAAGACTGCGCTTTCAAATCCCGCCGCGCGGGCCAGCGCCAGTGCGGCTTCGCCCTGATCATAGCCGATCTCGAACACCGCGGTTGCGCCGGGTTTGAGCAGGCGGCGCGCCTCACTGAAAAGATGCGAGTAGGGCCCCAACCCGTCCGGCCCGCCGTCGAGAGTCATGCGCGGCT
>JBHYFR010000088.1:0-9476 GCA_051859425.1 Oceanicaulis sp.
CAGCGTTGGACGGGCCGCACTCAATGCGCCCCTGAGCGCTGCGCTCGGCTTTGCAGGTGCTGTCTGGCTGGCGAGTGTAATGCTGGGCTATGGCGTCTGGCAGGAATGGCATCACGGCGCGCTGGCCTTTGCCTTCGGGTCAGCCTTCATCCTGCTGGGCCGGCGGGCGTAAGCCCGGTCCTGCACCACAATCGCTTCAGCGCGCCAGGATCGCCCGGGCGCGGATCGTGCCGTCGATTGCGCGGATGCGGTCCAGGAAATCGCCGGGCAGATCGCCTTCCAGATCGGCGACGGCATAGCCCAGCTCACCCTCTGTCTGCAGGAATTGCGCGGCGACGTTGGCGCCGGCCTCCTCAGCGGTGTTGTTGAGCTTTCTGAGATAGCCTGGCCGGTTGAGGTGCGGCGCCAGAATGCGTACGCGCCCCGGCTGCAGCGGTCCCGGGTCGACTTCAGGGAAGTTGACCGACTGGGAAGTGGCGCCCTCGAACAGGAAGCGGGCGAGCTTGGTGGCCGCATCCATGCCGATCGCGGCCTGGGCTTCCAGCGTGGAACCGCCGATATGCGGGGTCAGGATCACGTTGGGGCAGCCGATCAGCGGGCTTTCAAAGCGCTCGTCCTTGCTCTTGGGCTCCACCGGGAACACGTCCACCGCCGCGCCTGCCAGATGACCCGCGCGCAGGGCTTCGGCCAGAGCGTCGACATCGACCAGATCGCCGCGCGCCTGATTGATCAGGAAGGCGCCGGGCTTCATCGCCTTGATTCGCTCGGCGTTCATCAGATTGCGGGTGCGCGCTGTGGATGGCACATGGACCGTGACCACGTCACACTCGGCGATCAGCGCGTCCAGGCTTTCCATAGGCCGGGCATTGCCGTGGGCCAGCTTGGGCTCGATATCGTAGAAATATACGTGCATGCCCAGCGCCGAGGCGATCACCGACAGCTGGGCGCCGATATTGCCGTAGCCGATAATGCCCAGCTTCTTCTTGCGCACCTCGTTGCAGCCATCGGCGCTTTTCAGCCATTCGCCGCGTTCGATGGCGCTCATTTTCTCCGGCACCCGGCGCATCAGCATGATCACGCTGGCTATGGTCAGCTCGGCCACCGAGCGGGTGTTGGCGAAGGGGGCGTTGAACACCGGCACGCCGCGCTCGGCGGCGGCGGTCAGATCCACCTGATTGGTGCCGATGCAGAAGCATCCCACCGCCAGCAATTCCGGCGCGGCGTCCAGCAGCGCGGCGTCCACCTGGGTGCGCGAACGGATGCCCAGCAACTGGGCGCGGGTGATCTCGCTGCGCAGCGATTCGGGAGAGGGCGAGCCGGCGACCCTGCGGATCGCCACCGGCCCGTAATGGGTCAGTGCGCTGTCGGCATCGGGATGGACGTTCTCCACCAGAAGAGCATCAAAGGCGGGCTGGGTCATGGGGCGGGTCCGTGTGGGAAGCCAAGGCCGTGTTGCACTGCACACAATGGCATCCGCACACGTAATTGCAAGCGGCCCCTGATGCGGGCGGGGCGCCGGACGTCTAGCGCCGTCCGCCGCCCTTGCGGCGCTTTTTCGCGGCGGCCCGGCGCGGGGCGAACACCACCACGAACCAGAAGGCCGCCGCAAAGATGATCCCGGCAATGAAGCCCTGCAACCAGCCGCCGAGCACCAGCCACATGATGAGCCCGACGATCACGGCCAGCGATACGATCATGCTGACGACATTGGCTGGCGGCAGCCAGCCTGGGCGCGCCTTTCTCATCGTGTCACGTCCCGGTACAGGATGACGGTCATGCGCTCGGTGGTGATGAACCGCCAGTTCCAGTCGTCATGGAAGGGCGCCAGTGGGTTGGCGGCCTGAACCTCATCGAGGGAGAGGCCCTGGGCCGCCAGCTCCGCCACTGCGGCGCGCGCCGCGCTCACCATCGCGATGCTGGCCAGCACGTCTTCGCGCGTCGAAAGCGGGCCATGGCCGGGGATGATGCGCGTGTCGCCGCCGGCGGCGTCGGCGATGGCCTGCATGCCCGCGATCATGCCCGCAACCGTGCCGCCATTGTCCAGATCGATGAAGGGATACATCCCCGAAAACAGAAGATCGCCGCTATGGATCAGGTCAGCCTCTTCAAAATGGATCCACAGATCGCCGTCGGTATGGGCGTCGGGCGCATGATGAATGCGGGCCGTATGGCCGTTCAGGGTGATCTGGCTGTCTCCCGGAATGCCGATCACCGGCAGGAAGCCGCCAGACAGCGGCTCGGGCGTACTGCCGGTCACTGCATTGGCCGACGGGTTCATCAGGCGCTCGCGCACGCTTGCATGGGCCATGATCAGCGCACCGCGTTCGGCGAAATAGTCATTGCCCAGCACATGATCGCCATGCAGGTGGGTGTTCAGCACCAGGCGCACCTCAGCGCCGCCGGAAACGGCTTTTTGAGCCTCATCCAGCGCCGGGGCGATATCGCCCATCTGCGTGTCGATCATCCACACCCCGTCTTCGCCAGTGATGACCGCGACATTGCCCGCCACATGGGTGGCCAGCATGTAGACACCGTCACCCAGATCCGTGGTCTCGACCTCCGGAACATCCTGGGCATGGGCGAACGGGGCCAGGCACAAGGCGAAAGCAGCGGTCAGGGCGCGCAGGGTCATGAGTTGAGCTCCTTGGTGCAAAAACGCTCGGTGTGGAACATGGCCGCGCCAGCGCGCCGCGTCCAGTATGTCACCGCCTTAACTCGGCCTTCACCCTGGCGGCGCAGCTTCGTTCCATGCTTCGCACCGTCCTCGCCATCTTCATCGCCACAAGCTTGTCTGCGCCCGCGCTGGCGCAGACCTGTGACACGTTCTCCGGGCTGGCGACGCCGCGCTTTGTCACGCTCAAGAGCGATGACGCCATCGGCCGTACCGGCCCGTCGCGCGAGCATCCGGCGCAATGGCGCTACCGGCGGGCCGGGCTGCCGGTGCTGATCGTGGCCGAGACGCCGCTCTGGCGCCGGGTGGAGGACCCTGACGGGGCGCAGGTGTGGATGCATCACGCCCTGCTGACAGGGCGCCGCTCGGTCCTGGCCCGCCTCGAGACCGACCTGCGCGCGCGCGCCGATGACGACGCCGCCCTGATCGCGCGCATCGAGACTGGCGCCATATTGTCGCTGGAGCGTTGCCGGGCCGGATGGTGCCGGATGAGCGCTGACGGGCGGCGCGGCTGGGCCCGGGCGAACGCCTTCTGGGGCGTATATGCAGATGAAGCCGGTTCCAGCACCGCGCTTGAGGGCGCGCAGGACCCGTGCTACCGCTCGCTTCCGGAGGCAGCGGCGCTGGCCGCCCGCGACGCGACAGCGCCCGACGGGCCGGCCCGCTGATCATATCAGTCCCGCGCCGCGCATGGCCCTCGCCCTGCCCGCCGCCAGAGCAGACCGTCACCGGGACCGTCTCGTCCCGGCCGGCCCCAAGGACCCATGACCGCTCAACGCAACAGCTATGACTATGACGCCCTGATCGCCTGCGGGCGCGGGGAGCTTTTCGGGCCGGGCAACGCCCAGCTTCCCCTGCCGCCCATGCTGATGTTCGACCGCATCACCCGCATCTCCGCCGAGGGCGGCGCCCACGGCAAGGGCGAGGTGATCGCTGAACTCGATGTGAAGCCGGACCTGTGGTTCTTCGACTGCCATTTCCAGGGCGACCCGGTCATGCCCGGCTGCCTGGGGCTCGACGCCATGTGGCAGCTTGTGGGATTTTATCTCGGCTGGACCGGCGCGCCGGGCAAGGGCCGGGCGCTGGGCGTTGGCGAGGTGAAATTCACCGGTCAGGTGCCGCCGACGGTCAAGGATGTGCGCTACATCATCGACCTCAAGCGCGTCATCAACCGCAGGCTTGTCCTGGGCATCGCCGACGGGCGCGTGGAGGCTGACGGCCAGCTGATCTATGTCGCCAAGGATTTGCGGGTCGGCCTGTTCAAACCTGAAGAGCTCAATAGCGGAGGCGCTCAATGAGACGTGTCGTCGTTACAGGCGTAGGGATTGTCTCGTCCATCGGCGACAACGCCGATGAAGTGGCCGCCTCGCTCAAAGCCGGACGCTGCGGCGTCGGCGCGGCGCCCGAATACGCCGAGCTGAACTTCAAATGCCAGGTGCATGCGCGCCCGAAAGCAAACCCGGCCGACCACGTGGACAAGCGCGCCTGGCGCTTCATGGGCGACGGGGCGGGCTGGGCCTATATGGCCATGGAGCAGGCTATCGCCGATGCAGGGCTGAGCCCTGAAGAGGTGTCGCATGAGCGCACCGGTCTGATCGTCGGCACGGGCGGACCCAGCGTGGAGGCCATTGTGGCCGCTGCGGACGTCACCCGCGACAAGGGCCCGCGCCGCATCGGGCCGTTCGCCGTGCCCAAGGCGATGTGCTCCACCGGTTCGGCCACGCTGGCCACCCCGTTCAGGATCAAGGGGCTGAACTATTCCATCAGCTCGGCCTGCACCACGTCGCTGCATTGCATCGGCGCGGCGGCCGAACAGATCCAGTTCGGCAAGCAGGATGTGATGTTCGCCGGCGGCGGCGAGGAACTGCACTGGGCGCTGTCCAACCTGTTCGACGCCATGGGCGCCATGAGCTCAGGCTATAACGACACGCCCCAGAAAGCCTCGCGCGCCTTCGACAAGGACCGCGACGGCTTCGTCATCGCGGGCGGCGCCGGCATCGTGGTGCTGGAAGACTATGAGCGCGCCAAGGCGCGCGGCGCCACGATCTGGGCCGAAGTGCTTGGTTATGGCGCCACGTCTGACGGTCATGACATGGTCCAGCCCTCGGGCGAGGGCGCGGCGCGCTGCATGCGCATGGCGATGGAGCAGGCCAAAGGCCGCACCATCGACTACATCAATCCCCACGCCACCTCCACGCCCGTGGGCGACATCAAGGAGGCCGAGGCGCTGCGCGCGGTGTTCGGCAAATCCATTCCGGCCCTGTCCGGCACCAAGTCCATGTCCGGCCACTCCCTGGGCGCGGCGGGCGTGCAGGAGGCGATCTACTGCCTCCTGATGATGAAGGATGGCTTCATCGCTCCCTCCATCAATGTGGAGACCATCGATCCTGAACTCGCCGACCTGCCCATCGTGACCCGGACCCGCGAAACCGAGCTGAACACCATCCTCTCCAACTCCTTCGGCTTCGGCGGCACCAACGGCACGCTGGTCATGGGCAGGCCGGATTAGAAACGTCCCAACCCCTCCCTTTTCTGGCCGCAATGTCTGGTGCACCATGACGCTCTCCAAGGGACAGGGAGCGGGACATGATACGGATTGTTTGGACGGCGCTGGCGGGCGCTGCGGTACTGGGCCTGGCGGCCGGGTGCGGCGAGGGCGGGCAGGACCGGTTTGAAAGCCAATACGCGGACGGCGAGCCGGCGATGGCGGCGGGCGCGCGCATGGCCTCTGCGCCGCCGCCGGCCATGATGGCCGAATCCGCGGTGCGCGGCAGCGATGCGTCCGCGCCCGAGCCGGCGCCGGGCGAACCGGCCGCCTATCTCGCCTACCGCTATGACTACACGGTGCGTCTGCCCGGCGCGGCGCTGGCTGGTCTGCACGGCGCCCATGTGGCCGCGTGCGAGGCGGCGGGGCTCAATCAGTGCCAGGTGGTCCACGCCTCCACCCAGAACGCCGGGACGGAAAATGCCCGCGCAAACCTGCGCCTGCGCGCTGCGCCGGCCTGGATTGCGGGCTTTCGCGCGGGACTGGCCGGCGAGCTGGAGGGCGCGGGCGGTTCGGTGATCTCCGAGCAGACCGGAGTGGAGGATCTCACCACCCAGATCGTGGACGGGGAGGCCCGCCTGCGCGCGCGCGTCGCCCTGCGCGACCGGCTGCAGGCCATGCTCGAACAGCGCGAGGCGCGTCTGGAGGAGCTGATCCAGGTCGAGCGCGAGCTGGCGCGGGTCCAGGCCGATATCGAATCGCGCGAAAGCGTCATCGCGGCCCTGCGGCTGCGCGTCTCCATGTCGGAGCTGAGCGTCAATTATCAGCCCCAGCTGACCCCGGTCTCGCGCTCGAATTTCGATCCGGTGCGCGAGGCCATCGACACCATGAGCCGCACCTTCGCCGAATCCCTTGGCGCGCTGATCGGATTCCTGGCCGGGCTGGCGCCCTGGCTGGTGCTGATCATCCCTGGCGCCTGGCTGATCCGGCGCTGGCTGCGCAAGGGTCTGGAGCGCCGCCGCGCCCGCAAGGCGGGCGAGACGGGATGAGCCAAAGGGCGCGTGGCTGGCGGGTTCAGGCCCGCAGGCGCGCGCCCGCTTTCTCCGCCGCGGCGATGATGGCTTTCGACGCCGCGTCGATCTCGGCGTCGGTAAGCGTCTTGTCAGACGGCTGCAGCGTCACCTCCAGGGCCAGGCTGACATGGCCTTCGGGCACGCCCGCGCCCTGATAGCGGTCAAACAGCGCCACATCGGCGATCAGCGCCTTGTCCGCCCCGCGCACCGCGCGCATCAGCTCGCCTGCGCTCAGCGCATGGGGGACCAGGAAGGCGAAGTCGCGCCGCACCGGCATCAGGTCTGACAGGGCCAGCGCCGGGCGGGACTTGAGGGCTTTCTTGCGCGGCGCCGGGATGGCGTCCAGCGTGATCTCGAACGCCATAACCCGGCCCTCCACGTCCAGCGCCTTGAGCACGCGCGGGTGAATTTCGCCGAACTCGGCGATCAGATTGCGGCCAAGCCGCAAGGCGCCCGACCGGCCCGGATGCCACCACGCATTCGTGTCCGTGCTGACCTGCAGACTGTCCACCGGCGCGTCGGCTGCGGCCAGCGCGGCGAGCGCATCAGCCTTGATGTCGAACACGTCCGGCGCGCCCGCGCCGCGCCAGTCGCGCGCGGCGATGACCCGGCGGGCCGCCGCCACGACCGTGCGCTGACCGTCCGGCTGGTCATTGAGATAGACCGGCCCGGCCTCGAAGAAGCGCGGATCGGTGATCCCCCGGCGCGCATTGGCTTCCAGCGCGGTGATCAGATGGACAAGGGCGCTGGGGCGCATCACGTCCAGCCTGGAGCTGATCGGATTGGCCAGCGTCAGGCCCGGTCCGGCGCCGCCGAACAGCGCCGCTTCGCTGTGGTGGCAGAAGGACCAGGTCACCGCCTCCTGATAGCCCCGCTGGGCCACAGCCCGGCGGCTGGCGCGCACCCGGTTCTGCAACACGGTGGCCGGGGCCTCCAGGCGTCCCTCAGGACGGGCGAGCCGGGTGGCGGGCAGCTGGTCATAGCCCTCGATGCGGGCGATCTCCTCGATGAGGTCCGCGCCCTCATGACAATCACGCCGCCAGCTGGGCAGAGCGACCGTCCACACATCCCCGCGCGTCACGGCGAAGCCCAGCGCGGTCAGGATGGCCTCGATGCGATTCGAGGGCAGGTCCAGGCCCAGCAGCTTCTTCACCCGCGCCGGATCAAACGCGATGTCCGGCAGGCGCGCAGGCGCCTCACCCGCCACCGTCACCTCGCTCGGCTCCCCGCCGCCATATTCGATGATCAGCGCGGTGGCGAGCTCCAGCCCGTCCATCACGCTTTCCGGGTCCACGCCGCGCTCGAAGCGGTATTTGGCGTCGCTGTCGATGCCGGTCTCCCGGCCCGTGACGCGGGTGATGGCCGGATCAAACCAGGCGCTCTCGATGAACACGTCCGCGGTGGCGGCCGTGCAGCCCGAATATTCGCCGCCCATGACGCCGCCCAGGCCGAGGCAGCGCTCATCGTCCGCGATGACGCAGTGATGGGCGGCGGGTTGATACTCGCGCCCGTCCAATGCCTCGAACCGGTCGGCCTCGCCGGCCCCGCGCCGCGCGCGGATCACCTTGCCGATTTTGGCCAGATCATAGGCATGGAGCGGGCGCGCGCGGTCGTAGGAGACGAAATTGGTCACATCGGCCAGCAGATTGATCGGGCGCAGGCCCACCGATTTGAGCCAGCGCTGCAGCCAGTCCGGCGAGGGGCCGTTTTTGACGCCCCGGATCACCCGTCCGGCGAACACCGGGCAGGCCTCGGGCCAGTCGGTCTCGATGCGCACCGGGCAGGGGTAAAGCCCCGCCACGGGCGCGATGGCCTCATCCTTGAACACGCCCGCTCCGGCGGCGGCGAGATCGCGCGCAATGCCATGCACGCCCAGCCAGTCGGGCCGGTTGGGGGTCACCTCGAAATCAATCACCGGATCATTGAGGCCCAGCGCCTGCGCCGCCGGGGTTCCCACCGGCCAGTCGCCCTCAAGGTCGGCGATGCCGTCATGATCCTCGCCGGCTTCCAGCTCCTTGGTGGAGCACAGCATGCCGTGGCTCTCCACGCCGCGGATCTTGCGCGGCTTGGGGTCCAGCGCGAAATCCAGGCCCGGAATATACGCGCCCAGCGGGGCGTAGATGGCGGTCATGCCCGCGCGCGCATTGGGCGCCCCGCACACGATCTGCTTGACGCCGTCCTTTGTCTCCACCGAGCACACGCGCAGCTTGTCCGCATCCGGTTGCGGCTCGGCGGCGATGACGCGCGCGGTGGTGAAGGGAGAAAGGCGCGCGGCCGGATCATCCACATGCTCGATCTCCAGCCCCGCCATGGTCATGGCGTCGGTCAGGTCCGGGAGGGAGAGATCCGTGTCCAGATGGCGTTTGAGCCAGGAGAGGGTGAATTTCATCGCGTGTACGTCCGGATCAATCAGCTAAGGCCAGTGGCCAGATTGGCTTGCAGCAGCGGGCTGAAGCCGTAATGGGCGAGCCAGCGCGCGTCGGGCTCGAAGAAGGGGCGCAGGTCCGGCATGCCGTATTTGAGCATGGCGAGGCGATCCACCCCCATGCCGAAGGCGAAGCCCTGATATTCCTCCGGGTCCAGGCCGCAGGCGCGGATCACATTGGGATGGACCATGCCGCAGCCCAGGATCTCCATCCATTTATCGCCCGAGCCCACCTTAACCGCCTCGCCCACGCGCTCATAGCGCACATCCATCTCCGCGCTGGGCTCGGTGAAGGGGAAGTGGTGCGGTCGCAGGCGCGCCTCCACCTCATCGGTCTCGAAGAAGGCCGACAGGAAATCGATAAGGCAGCCTTTGAGGTGGCCCATATGGGTCTCGCGATCGATCACCAGCCCTTCCACCTGATGGAACATGGGCGTGTGGGTCTGGTCCCAGTCACAGCGGTAGACCCGGCCCGGGGCGATGATGCGCACGGGCGGTTTCGACCCCATCAGCGTGCGGATCTGCACCGGCGAGGTGTGGGTGCGCAGCAGCTTGGCGATGCCGCCCTCGTCCGGCGTCATGAAGAAGGTGTCGTGCATGTCGCGCGCAGGGTGGCCGGCGGGGAAGTTCAGGGCGGTGAAATTGTGGAAGTCGTCCTCCACGTCCGGGCCTTCGGCCACGGCGAAGCCCATATCGGCGAAGATGGCCGCCAGCTCCTCCATCACCTGGGACACCGGGTGCAGGCTGCCTGCCGGCTCGCGCCGGGCCGGAAGGCTCACATCCACCCGCTCGGACGCCAGCGCCGCGTTGAGGGCGGCGTCT
>JBHYFR010000089.1:0-9430 GCA_051859425.1 Oceanicaulis sp.
CATGGACGAGAACAAAAACGTTCGCGCCGTCGAGAAGAAGATGAAGGACGCGCTGGCCCGCGACCGCGCCCGCCTGCAGGTCGGGCGCATTTCCCAGTTCGGCCTGATGGAAATGTCGCGCCAGCGCCGGCGCACCTCGCTGGTGGAAGGCTCTACCGATGTCTGCCCGCACTGCTCGGGCACCGGCTATATCCGTTCGGTGGAATCGAGCGCCCTGGTGGTCATGCGCACCCTGGAAGAAGAAGGCGTTCGCGGCCGCTCGGCCCATGTGCGCCTGAGCTGCCCTACCGAGGTGGCGCTCTATCTGCTCAATGAAAAACGCGACCATCTGCACTCCATCGAACAGCGCTACGCCATGCGCGTGACGATCAAGGCGGACGACTCCCTGATGCGTCCGGCCTGCTCGCTGGAGCGTCTGGAAGCGGCCGGCGAGGCGGCGCCCCGTCCGGTATCGGCGCGCCCGGCGCCCATCAGCCAGATCGACGCCGCCGCCGAAGCGGCGCTGGATGCGGCGGCCGAAGCCGCGGCCGCCGCCGAAGAAGCCGAAACCGATGACCGCGATGAGGGCGACGACGCCCCGCGTGAGCGTCCCGCCCGTAAAGAGGCGGCCCTCGCCCCGCGCCCGGCGGCGTCAGACGCCGCCTCGGATGGCGATGAAGGTTCCAAGAAGCGCCGCCGGCGCGGCCGCCGTGGCGGACGCAATCGCAAGCGCCGTGAAGAGGGCGGATTTGACGGTGATCAGGGCGGCGAAGCGCGCTCTGGCGACCGTGACGCCGCTACCGACGGCTCTGATGTTCTGGCGGTGGTCGAACCGACGGGCGGTGACGATTTCGGCTCCGGTGAAGCACCTCCGCGGCGCGAGCGTCCGGCCCGCCGGCGCCGCCGGTCCGAGGCCGGGCAGGACGCTCGCGGCGCGCCTGCGGCTGACGCGGACGCCATCGGGACTGACGCACCGGCTGAGGCCACTGACGCGGGCGCACCCGCCCCGGTCAGCGACGCCGATGACAGCGACGCGCCCAAGCCCAAGCGCCGCCGCCGCAAGGCGCCGGCTGCGGCTGAAACCGCAGCGGACAGCGTGAGCGAAACCACCGCCCCGGCCGAGCCCGAAGCGGCGGACGCCGAGGCAGAGGCCGCCCCCGCCAAGGCGCCGCGCAAGCGCACGCGCCGCAAGGCGGCGGACGCGCCTGCGGCTGAAGCGGCCACTGCGCAGGCGGACGCGCCCGCCGGGACCGATGCCCCGGCCGAAGAAGCCAAACCGGCCCGCGCCCGGCGCAAGGCCCCGGCCAAGCCCAAGGCGGCGGACGCCAAACCGGCGGCCAAAGCCAAGGCTGCACCCAAGGCCAAGGCAGAGCCCAAGGCGAAGACAGAACCGGCCGCCAAGGCTGAACCCAAACCCGAAGCGCAGCCCAAGCCGGAACCCGCATCCGGGCCGGAGTCCACATCCGGCGAGCCGCGCAAGACCGGCTGGTGGTCACGCTCCAGCAAGATCCTGGGCCTGAAGTAACGAGTGTGAGAGCGGCGCGCCTGAGGCTAGGCGCGCCGCCTCATATCCGTCTAGATTATCCATGAGAACGCTGAGGGGTCAGCCACAGGGGGAAGGGAGTAGCGCCTTGCCCGTCATCTCATTCCTGCGAAAGACCGCCGCGGCTTGCGCTGCGCTTGTGCTCGCCACGGCGCCCGCCATCGCCCAGGGGCTGGTGCGCGACGCCGAGATTGAAGCGGTGATGCGCGCCTATTCCGACCCGCTGATCGAAGCGGCCGGGCTCAATGTCAATTCGGTCGACGTCTATTTGATCGGCGACATGGAGTTCAACGCCTTCGTCACGCGCGGGCAAAAAGTGTTCCTCAATACCGGTCTGATCGTCAGAGCCGAGACCCCCAACGAGATCAAGGGCGTAATCGCCCACGAGATCGGCCATATCGAAGGCGCCCACCTGGTGCGCATGCAACAGGTCGAGCGCAGCGCCATGGCCACCATGGCCGCCGCCATCGGGGTTGGCATCATCGCGGCTCTGGCCGGCGCCGGCGATGCAGGTGCGGCGATCATCGCCTCATCGCCCCAGTTCGCCACGCTGGACTTCATGACCTACACCCGCGCCCAGGAAGCCGCCGCCGACCAGGCCGCGGTGCGCTTTCTCACCCGAACCGGGCAGTCGGGCCGCGGGCTGGTCAGCACGTTTGAGCGTCTGGCCCACCAGGAACGCCTGTCCTATCAGCGCCGCTGGCAGTATTTCCGCTCCCACCCGCTGTCGGCTGACCGCGTGTCGGCGCTGCGGCGCAATGTGGAAGCCTCACCCTACGCCGACGTGACAGACACCGAGGAAGAGGTGGAGACCCTGCGGCGCATCCAGGCCAAGATCATCGGCTTCATGGCCCCGCCTGCCCAGACCTTCGAGCGCTATCCCGAAAGCGACACGTCCATCCCGGCGCGCTATGCGCGGGCCGTGGCGTTCTACAAGCAGGGTTTGATGGCGCGCGCCGAGGAAGTGATCCTCACTCTGATCGATGACGAGCCGGACAATCCGTATTTTCACGAGCTGCACGGCCAAATGCTGTTTGAAAGCGGGCATATCGCGCGCGCTATCCCGCCATACCGCCGCTCGCTGGAACTCGCCGAGCGACAGCCGCTCCTGCAGATCGGCCTGGCCACCGCGCTGATCGCCTCTGGCGAAGAAGCCGCGGTGAACGAAGCAGTGCGGCTGCTGGCCCAGGCGCTGGTGGCCGAGCCCGACAACCCGTTTGGCTGGTTCCAGAAATCCCTCGCCCATACCGAGCTGGGCCAGTTGGCCATGGCCGAGCTGGCCACCGCGGAGCGCTATTTCGCGGTCGGCGACAACATGCACGCCCATCTGTTCGCGCGGCGCGCCCACGACCGGCTGGATCGCGGCACCGAAGCGTGGATACGCTCGGCCGAGCTGCTATACGCTACCGAACCGACCAGCCGCGAAATCCGCGAATGGAACCGCCGCGAACAGACCCGGCCGAACTTCGCCGGAACGCCATTCAACTGACCTGACGGGAGACTTCATGTTGCGATATCTCGGCGCCGGCGCGCTCGCCCTCTGCCTGACCGGATGCGGCGAGGCCTCCGACACCTCACCGGACCGCGCCGAGATCGAAGCGGTGGTGCGTGAATACATCATCGCCAATCCTGAAGTGATTGAAGAGGCGCTGGTGGAGCTGCGCCGGCGCGCCGAAGCGCGCGAGACGCGCCAGCTGCGCGAAACGGCGTCAACGCTGGCCAACGCCCTGTTCGCTGATGCGCGCGACCCCTTCATCGGATCGGACGACGCCGTCGTGACGGTGGTGGAGTTTACCGACTATGCCTGCGCCTTCTGCAAGAGCGCCCATGAGTGGAAGGAGCGGATGCTGGAGCTTCATCCCGGCCGGGTGCGCTTTGTGCACAAGACCCTGCCCCTGCGTGGCGCGGCAGCAGAGATGTCGGCGCTGGCCGCCCTGTCGGTCTGGGAATGCCAGCGGGAGGTCTATGAAGCTTTCCATCGCGGCCTCATGGCTCATCGCGGCGCACTCGATGACGTTGCGCTGGACGAGGTGGCGCAGGCCGCCGGCGTCGACGTGGCGGCGATGCGCGCTGGCATGTCCAGCCCCGCCGTGGAAGGCCATCTCGACCGCTCATTCGAGCTGGCCAACCAGCTCGGCCTGCGCGGCACGCCGATGTTCATGTTCCCCGGTGAGGTGGTCATCCCCGGCTACGCCCCGCCTCAATTGACCGATGCGCTTGAAGCAGCGCTTGAAGCGGCGCAGTAGGGCGCGTTTTTCGGGGGCAGGCTTGTTCTCAATCGGCCCGGTTTGTGTTTTTCCGGCGCAAGCCGGGACCCAGCACACTCGGTGCAGCTGGACCCCGGCTTGCACCGGGGAAGCGCCGGGAGAGTCGCCAGAGTTCAGGTGATCGCCCGCACGCCCTAGATCAGCCCGCCCAGCGGGCTCGACGGGTCGGCGTACATTTTCTTGGGCATCCGCCCGGCGAGATACGCCTCGCGCCCGGCGATGACGGCGTGCTTCATGGCCCGGGCCATGCGCACCGGATCCCTGGCCTCGGCGATCGCAGTGTTCATCAGCACGCCGTCACAGCCCAGCTCCATGGCGATGGCGGCGTCCGAGGCCGTGCCTACGCCCGCATCCACAATCACCGGCACCTTGGCCGCTTCGATGATCAAACGGATATTGACCGGGTTCTGGATTCCCAGCCCCGATCCGATGGGCGCGCCCAGGGGCATGATCGCGCAGGCGCCGGCCTCTTCCAGCTTGCGCGCATAGACCGGGTCATCGGAGCAATAGACCATCACGTCAAACCCCTCCTTGACCAGCATGTCGGTCGCGCGCAGCGTCTCGGCCATGTCGGGATAGAGGTGTTTGGGATCGGAGAGCACTTCCAGCTTGACCAGCGACCAGCCCCCGGCCGCCCGCGCCAGGCGCAGCGTGCGCACAGCGTCCTCGCCGGTGAAGCAACCCGCCGTGTTGGGCAGGAAGATATAGCGCTCGGGATCAATGAAATCGACCAAGCGCGGCTGGGACGGATCGGCCAGATTCACCCGGCGCATCGCCACCGTGATCATCTCCGCGCCCGATGCTTCCAGGGCGCGGGCGTTCTGCTCATAGCTGGCGTATTTGCCCGTGCCGATGATCAGGCGCGAGCTCAGGGTGCGTCCGGCCACCACGAGGGGGGCGTCGGACGGTGCGGCGGCGGGGGATGATGCGGTGTTGCTCATGGCCTTCTTCTAACGCGGGGCCGCGCAGGCGTCATCTGTCTGGCGCGCATGGGCGCAGTCCGGTATGCTCGCCTTGTGGTTCATTACAGGGGGTAATTTCCATGCAGCCAGCCATGTTCGCCGCCGCCATCGTTCTGGCCCTCGTCGCGCTCGCCAACTGGGGCTATGCAGCCTGGCGCACGTTTAACGGAACGCCGTTTGACGACAGCCTGCCGCTGATGATCGCCGGGTTCATCTGCCTGGCCATGATTGCGGTCCTGGGTGTTGTCACGGGCAAGAAGAAGGGCTGACGCCCCCTCACCCGCCCCCGACGAAATGCACGATCTCCAGCCGGTCGCCCTGCGCGATGGCGATCTGCGCGTACTGGCCGCGCGGGGCGATCTCCAGATTGCGCTCCACCGCCACCTTGCGCGGGTCCAGCTCCAGAACCGCCAGCAGCCCGTCCAGCGTCAGGCCGGCATCGATCCGGCGCGGCTCGCCATTAAGGTGAATGGTGATGCTGGACATGGGCGCTGCGCTCTGGATCAAGGGGTTGCTTGTTTCCTGACCACATCACGTCGTAAAACTGAGGCCAGTCGTCAAGGCGCCCCGGCGCCCGGAGCCGGAACATCTTGTCAGACATCAAGCCAGTCCACGTGCTCAACGGTCCCAACCTGAACCTGCTCGGCGTTCGCGAGCCGGAGATTTACGGGCGCGCCACGCTGGCCGATATCGAGGCCCTGTGCCGCGATGCGGGCGCCCGCCACGGGGTGGACATTGTCTTCGAGCAGACCAATCACGAGGGCGAACTGGTCGACCTCATCCAGCGCGCCGGGCGCGAAGCCAGCGCAATCGTGATCAACCCGGCCGCCTATACCCACACCTCCATAGCGCTGCTTGATGCGCTCAAGGGGGTGGACCTTCCGGCCGTGGAAGTGCATCTCTCCCAACCTGCCGCGCGCGAAGCGTTTCGCGCGGTGTCCTATGCAGCGCGCGCTGCGGCTGGCAGTATCTCCGGCTTCGGTCCCCTGGGCTACGCTCTGGGAATCGAGGCGGCGGTGCAGCTGGCGCGCGCGCGTCAAAGCCATCCAGTTAAGGGGACCTGAACTCATGGCGTCCAACCCGTCCAGCCCGCAGGGCGATGCAAAGTTCGTCCGCGAACTGGCCAAGATTCTCAAAGACACCGATCTGACCGAGATCGAGGTGGAGCGCGGCGATCTGAAAATCCGCGTGGCGCGTGAGTTTCCCGCCGCCCCGGCCGTGCATTACGCCGCCGCCCCGGCGCCGGCCGCCGCGCCTGCGCCCGCTCCGGCCAGCGCGCCTGTTCCGGCCGCCGCCAGCGCGCCCGAAGCAGCCCCGGCTGACGCCAAGAGCCATCCCGGCGCGGTCAACTCGCCGATGGTGGGCACCTGCTATCTGCGCCCCAGCCCGGACGCGGACCTGTTCAAGAAGGTGGGCGATGCGGTGAAGGAGGGTGAAACCATCCTGCTGATCGAGGCGATGAAAACCTTCAACCCGATCACCGCGCCCAAATCCGGCAAGCTGATAGATATCCTCGTCGCCGAGGCGCAGCCTGTCGAATACGGCGAGCCACTTTTCATCATCGGCTGAGGCGGATCTGCGCATGTTCGACAAGATCCTGATCGCCAACCGGGGCGAGATCGCCCTGCGCATCCACCGGGCCTGCCGCGAGATGGGCATCGCCACCGTGGCGGTCCATTCCGAAGCCGACGCCAACGCCATGCATGTGAAGCTGGCTGACGAGAGCGTGTGCATCGGCCCGCCGCCGGCCGGGCGCAGCTATCTGCACGTGCCATCGATCATCGCCGCCGCCGAGGTCACCGGCGCCCAGGCGATCCACCCCGGCTACGGCTTCCTGTCGGAGAACGCGCGTTTCGCCGAGATCGTGGAGGCCCACGGCCTAACCTTCATCGGGCCGAAGGCTGAAACCATCCGCCTGATGGGCGACAAGATCACCGCCAAACAGGCCGCCGTGAACGCCGGCATCCCTGTGGTGCCCGGCTCCGACGGCGCCATCACCGACATGGCCGAAGCGCGCAAGGTCGCCAAATCCATCGGCTTCCCGGTGCTGATCAAGGCGGCGTCCGGCGGCGGCGGGCGCGGCATGAAGGTGGCCGAGAGCGAAGCGACCCTAGAATCAGCGCTGCAGACCGCGTCATCCGAAGCCAAGGCCGCTTTTGGCGACGGCGCGGTCTATATCGAGAAATATCTGGGCAAACCGCGCCATATCGAGATCCAGGTGATGGCCGACGAGCACGGCAATGTCATCCATCTGGGCGAGCGCGACTGTTCGCTGCAGCGCCGTCACCAGAAAGTGCTTGAAGAGGCGCCGTCCGTGGCGCTGGACGCCGCCGCGCGCGCCAAAATCGGCAAGACCGTCACCGATGCGGTCAAGGCGATCGGATACCGCGGCGCAGGCACGGTGGAATTCCTGTATGAGAACGGGGAGTTCTATTTCATCGAGATGAACACCCGCCTGCAGGTGGAACACCCGGTGACCGAAGCCATTACCGGCGTGGACCTGGTGCGCGAGCAGATCCGCGTCGCCGCCGGGCTGGAACTGGGCCTCACCCAGGAGCAGGTGAAGATCAATGGCTGGTCCATCGAGTGCCGGATCAACGCAGAGAACCCCAACACCTTCACCCCGTCACCGGGCCGGGTCACGGAGTTCCATGCGCCCGGCGGCCTCGGCGTTCGCCTCGATTCAGGGCTCTATGCCGGCTACACGATCCCGCCCTATTACGACTCCATGATCGGCAAGCTGATCGTGCACGGGCGTGACCGCAACGAAGCGCTGATGCGCCTGAAGCGGGCGCTGGGCGAGATGGTCGTGGGCGGGGTGGAGACCACTATTCCGCTGCATCTGGCGCTGCTGGACGAGCCGGCCTTCCTGGCGGGCGATTATCACATCCGCTGGCTGGAAAGCTGGCTGGCCGAACGCAACAAGGCTTAAGTCGGGGGGGTCCGCGCCATGCGCGGCTTCGGGGTCAGGGAATTGCTGGACTGCTATGCGCGCGGCGCGTTTCCCATGGCGGAAACGCGTGACGACCCGCGCATATTCCTGCTTGAGCCCGATGTGCGCGGCGTGCTGCCGCTGGACGCCTTCCACATACCGCGCAGCCTGCGCCGCACCGTGCGTCAGGACGTCTTCCACGTCACCATCAACCGGTGCTTCGAGGCGGTATTGCGCGGATGCGCGGCGCCGGGTCCGGGCCGCGAGGACACCTGGATCAATGAGCGCATCGCCTCGCTCTATCTCGAACTGCACGCCGCCGGGCACGCCCACTCGGTCGAGTGCTGGCGCGAGGGCGCCCTGGCGGGCGGATTGTACGGGGTGAGCCTGGGCGGAGCGTTCTTCGGCGAGAGCATGTTCTCGCGCCAGACCGACGCCTCCAAGACCGCGCTGGTGCATCTGGTGGCGCGGCTCAAGGCTGGCGGGTTTGAACTGCTGGACGCGCAGTTTCTGACCGCCCATCTGCAACGCTTCGGCGCCGTGGCGACGCCGCGCGCGCGTTACAAGGCCATGCTGTCAAAGGCGGTTTTGCATCAGGCCGACTTTTTCGCCCTGCCCGAGGGCTTGCCGGGCGCTCAGCTTCTGCAGTCGATGACCCAGACGTCATAGACCGGATGCTCAAGCGCATTCAGCCCGGGGCTGGAGGCGAACATCCAGCCTGAGAAAATCTGCTCGCCATCCTGCTCCACGCCGAACCCGTCCGTGCGCCGGTCATTGACCTGCAGGAAGGCGAAGACTTCAGGCGGCTCTTCGGGCGGGCGCTTGCGGCAATACTGCGCGGTGATCGACAGCGCGCCGAACTGCACTGTCTCGCCCACCGGAGCGACGAAATCGCGGGTGCGCGCGGTCACCTTGTCCAGTCCGCGCAGCACCACCGCCGTGCCCGGCCGCGAGGACAGGTCACGCGCGCCAGCGCCCTGCTGGGCGAGCGCGGGGGCGGAGATCAGGAGTGAAGCGGTCAGGACGAGGAAACGGATCATGGCGCGCATTCTGTCACGAGATGTGTGGCGGGACCAAGGCTTACTCGCCCGGCGTCCACGGCTCATAATCGGCCGAGCTTTCCTGACGGGCGCGCCGCGACCCGAACGCCAGTGACCCGGCGGGGCGATAGGCTCGCATCGTGCCAGTCAGATTCGGCTCGTGATCCAGCTCCCACGGGCGGCGCGGCAGGGCCGCTTCGGTGGGCGCCTCGTCAAAGGTGTGGTGCAGCCAGCCATGCCAGTCGGATGGCACGCGCGAGGCGTCAGCATAGCCCTTGTACACCACCCAGCGGCGCGTCTTGCCATCGGCGCCGGTGCCGCCCTTGCGCTCGGTGTAATAGCGATTGCCGAACTGGTCCTCGCCCACCAGCTTGCCCGAGCGCCAGATGGTCCAGGCCGCGCCCGCAGACGCGCCATTCCACCAGGTGAAGATTTTCGACAGGAGACCGAGCATGGGCAGCCCTCGTTCAATACGGGTGTGCGGTGCGTTATGCCCCCGCCCGCGCCTGCGGTCCAGTGGCGCGGGGCAGCGGGGGTGGTGGCCCGGGCCGGGCGCCTGACGCGCCCTGCCCGCCTGTGTTAGCCTGCCCGGCACGCCAAGGAGGACAGAACCATGAGCCCGAACGCATTGTTGTCCGTCATCGCCGCCACAGCCCTGGCGGCCGGCCTCTGGTCTGGCCCGGGCCTGGCGGCGCAGGAATATTATG
>JBHYFR010000090.1:0-9221 GCA_051859425.1 Oceanicaulis sp.
CGAACACGGACAGGTCTGAGATATCAAAGGTCGACACCACGCCCCGGCGTGCCATTTCCGCCCCGCCCATACCGGCGATTTCCACATCCGGATCGGCCCGGCGCAGGGCGTCGATCAGCTCGGCCGCCAGCATATCGCCCGACGCTTCGGCCGCAGCGATATAGATGCGCGCGGGCCTAGCCATCGCGCGCCGCCGCGCCGCCGGCGTCATCATCGACGATCCAGACGAACAGGCCGGCGTCCTGCGCCGCCTTGCCCACCGCCTCAGCCCCCAGGATCAGCGCGCCGCCAGCCGGGGCGGCGATGCCGGCCAGCCCGGCGCGCGCCGCGCCCTCGACAGTGGAGACGCCGATCACCGGCAGATCAATGCGCCGCTCCTGGCCCGGCTTGGGCCGCTTGGCGAGCACGCCGCAACGCCGCCCGGCTGTGCCGCGAAGGGTTTCAGGCAGGCCGGCGACCCGGTCGAGCATGGCGTCGGTGCCCTCCTGGGCCTCCACCGCCAGCACCAGCCCGTTGCAGACCACAGCCCCCTGCCCCACATCCTCAGCGCCGATCACGGCGGCCACATGAAGCGCGCGCAGGGCGTCGCTGCGATGGGCCTCGTCCGGGCGCACAGCGCCCAGAAAACCGGCGCGCGCGGTCAGCGAGCGGGCGATCTCGTCCGCGCCGACAACGGCCAGGCCTTCGGCCTCGAACACGCCGATCACCGTGCGCAACAGCGCGTCATCCCCGCGCGCCGCCGCCGCGATCATTCCGGGCAGGACGGAGATGCCCTTGAGGTCAGGTTTGATGCGGGAAAAGTCGGGCCGGGTGACAATGCCGGCAAAGCACACCGCATCGCACTGGGCTGCAGCCAGGTCCTTCAGCACGCCGCCCAGCTCGCCCAGGCCGCGCGTGCGGGCGCCGTCAAACCGGGCGGGATCGGCAAAGCCATCCAGCGCCACAACGGTCCCCAGCCGCCCGTCAGCCCGAGCCGCTTCGGCCACGTGCACCGGCAGATCACCGCCGCCTGCAATCAGGCCCAGACGCGTCCAGGCGCCCGCCATGTCAGCGCGGTTCCGGGAAGCAGAGCGGGCGGGCGGCGGGCGCCTTGATGAATTCGATGATTTCCATCACTTCGCGCGCATTGGCGAACAGGCGCGCCGCGTCCTCGATACGCTCGTTGAACGCGCCTTCCTCGGCGTAGAGCAGGCGGTAGGCGGCGCGCAGATTGTGGATGGTCTCACGCGAGAACCCGCGCCGTTTGAGCCCCACCAGATTCAGGCCGGCCAGCCAGCCGTGATTGTCGGCCATGCCATAGGGGATGAGATCGCCGGTCACCGCCGCGCCGCCGCCGACAAAGGCGTATTTGCCAATCCGGCATTTCTGGTGAAGGGCCGACAGACCGCCCATGATGACGTAATCGCCCACCGTGGATTCGCCGCCGAGTGTGGCGTTATTGGCGAACACCACATTGTCCCCGACGATGCAGTCATGGGCCACGTGGGCGCCAACCATGTAATAACCGCCCGATCCCACCCGCGTCACCCCGCGCGCGGTAGGCGTGCCCAGATGCATGGTCACCTGTTCGCGCAAGGTATTGCGGTCGCCCAGCTCCAGCCGCACCTCGCCGCCCTTGTACTTGAAGTCCTGGGGTGGCTCGCCCAGCGCCACGAACGGGTGCAGCACGCAGTCCTGCCCGATACGCGTCCAGCCCTGCACCGATACGTGGGAATGCAGGCGCGTGCGCGCGCCGATCTCCACATTGGGGCCAATGACGCAATAAGGGCCGATCTGCGCATCCGCGCTGATCCGGGCGGACGGATCGATGAGGGCGGTCGGATGAATCTGTGTCATGGCCTCTCAGGCCTCCCGCGAAGCGGATGTGGCGGCGAACTCGGCCTCGGCGCATTTGACGCCATTCACGCGCGCCTCGCCCTTGAACTTGAAGATCCCGCGCCGGTTGGCCACGACCTCCACCGGCATTTCCAGAAGGTCGCCCGGGCGCACCGGCTTGCGGAAACGGGCGTGGTCCACGCCCATGAAATAGATCACGGTATTGGCGATATCGGCATCCAGCGTCTTGGACATGAGGATGGCGCCGGTCTGGGCCATCGCCTCGATGATCAGCACGCCGGGCATGACCGGATTGCCGGGGAAATGTCCCGGAAAATAGGGATCGGCCGCAGAGACGCATTTGATGCCGGTGATCGACTGGCCTTCCACATAATGCTCGGCCCGGTCCACCAGAAGGAAGGGGTGGCGATGGGGCAGCCGGCGCAGGATCTCGTCCGGCGTGATGATATCCTGCGTCGTCATGTGCCGCCCTCTCCCGGTTCGGACTTTTTCGGCTTGCGCCCGCTCTGGCGGCGCAGCCAGGCGGTTTCACGCATGAAGCTTTTGAGCGGCTGCGCCGGTGACCCGGCCCAGGTCTCGCCCGCGGGCACATCGCGCATCACCGCCGCGTCGGCGGCCAGACGCGCGCCCGCGCCGATGGACAGATGATCGGCGATCCCGACCCGCCCGCCAAACTGGGCGCCCGGTCCGATATCCACGCTGCCCGACACACCGGCGAAGGCGGCCATCACCGCGTGATGGCCAACGGTGACATTATGGCCGATATGGCAAAGATTATCGATCCGGCAGCCACGGCCCAGCACCGTGTCGCGCAGCATGCCCCGGTCGATGGTGGAGTTGGCGCCAATGGTCACCTCGTCCTCGACCAGAACCCGGCCGAGATGCGGCAGCGTGACGATCGCCCCGGCTTCATAGGCCAGGCCAAACCCCGCCTCGCCGACCACGGCCCCCGCCGAGATATCACAATGCTGGCCTATCACAGCGCACTGGACGGTGACGCGCGCGCCGATACGCGTATGGGCGCCAATCACCACGCCCGGCCCGATCACGGCGCCCGGGCCGATCTCCGCATGGGGGCCGATCTCGGCGCCGGGACCGATGATCACGCCCGGCGCAAGGCGCGCGGACGGATCGATCTGCGCGGAGGCCGCGATCAGGTCAGGGCCATCGTGCAGGCGCAAGGCCAGCAGCAGCGCGGCGGCCCGGGCGAACGCAGCGCGCGGCGCTTCGTGGATCAGGATGGCGGCGGCATCGATCTGTGCTGCGGCGGCTTCAGGCGCGATCACCACCACGCCCGGCGCCGAAACCGGCTGCGCCGGCGCCCGGGTCAGAAAAACCAGAGCGCCCGCCGGCGCTGCAGCTGGTTCAGCCACATCGTCGACAGGCGCTTTGGCGTTACCGTGGAGGCGCGCACCGATGCGCGCCGCCAGATCCCCTGCGGTCAGCGGGCCGAGCCGCTCAAAAAAGCGCGGATCGGCCCCCACGACCGGACTACTGGCCCTGGTTGCGCTGCGGTGCGCGGACCCGGTTGACCGGCGTGGTGGTGATGCGCGCGTTCAGGCGCTCGATCACCACATCGGTGATGTCGACATTGTTGGAGGTCATGACCGTGACAGACTGGTCCAGCAGAACGACGCCGTTTCGCTCGGACATCACCGCCTGCATGATTTCCTGCAGGATCGGGATAACGGGCTGCAAGGCGGCCTGTTCAGTCGCAGCGAGCTCCTGCTGACGGATGCGGCCCTGGATTTCCAGATTGCGCATGTCTTCCTGGAATTGCTGAACCCGCTGGATCAGGTCGGGGCGCTGGCGGATCGCTTCCTCGGTCATGGCCGAAGTCTCGGTGTTGAGCGCTTCACTTTCAGCGCGCACGGCGGCCTGCAGCGGCTGGATTTCGGATGTCATCTCGGTGCCGATGCGTTCCAGCTGGGCGGCGATGTGGCGGCCAACAGCGCTCTCGTTGATGGCGCGCTCCTGGTCAACGACCAGGATTTGCGCCGAGGCCGCCGACGAAGCGGCGACAGCAAGCACAAGCGCGGCAATCATGCGCACCGGCGCGCCGGCAAGGCGGAGGTTGAAATGTTTCATAGACTTAGAACCCTGTCATTGTGCTGAAGCGGAAGAAGCGTCCGCGATCGTACTCTTCCTTGACGAACGCGTGGGCGAAGTCGAAGCGCACTGGCCCGAACGGCGAATCCCAGAAGATGGACAGGCCGGCGGAGGCGCGTGGCGCCAACTGGTCAACGGTGAAGACAGCATTGGCCGTCCCATCGTCCGCGAGTGAGTCTTCATTGGGCAACAGGCCCATCGTGCCGAACTCGGTAAACAGGCTCGAACGGATGCCATACTGCTCGGGCAGGCCCAGCGGGAAGGCCAGCTCGAACGCGCCGATGGCGTACAGATTGCCACCCAGCGCATCGCCGGCGAACAGGCGCTCATTGCCCTCATCGTCCAGCCCGCGCCGCACGACGCGCGGCCCGATGCCCGCTGTTTCGAAGCCGCGGAACGAGTTGCCGCCCTTGAAGAAGCGGTCGTTGATCCGGGCCACATCGCCGCCCCATGAGAAGAGGTAGCCAGCGGTGCCGGTGAAGCTGAGCACCACATCATCACGCCAGACGCTCCTGTAGACGCCGCCCTGAAGCTCGGAGCGGACATAGCGAACATCACCCCCGATTCCGGCGAAATCTTGGTTGAAACCGATCTGGAATCCGTTCGACGGATTAATGAAATCGTCCACGCGGTTCCAGTTGAGCGAATAGCCCAGCAAGGACGTGGTGCGCGACCCGGAGGCGCGCCGGATCGACTCGGTCACGCCAGTGAACGTGCTCACCTCGTCCACACGGATCGTATAGTTCAGGCCCGCCTGGACCGCGCGGGTCAGCGGGAAGCCCGCGCGCAGGCTGAGACCCGTGGACTGGGTCTGGAACGACGCTTCGCGCGAGAAGTCAGAGCGCACGGTGAAAAGATCGAAACCGGCAGCCAGATTGCGGTCCAGGAACCGCGGCTCGGTAAAGCGGATATCCACCTGTTCGCGGCGCGAACTGGCCGACACGCGCAGGCGCAGAAACTGTCCGCGGCCGCGCAAATTCCGCTCCGATATGGAGAAATCGACCAGGAAGGCGTCCGTCGAGGAGAAACCGGCGCCAAAGGCCAGCTCGCCCGTCGGCTGCTCTGTCACCGAGACTTGCACGCGCGCGCGGTCAGCCTGGCTGCCCTGGAAGGGCTCCACCGTGACGTCCTCAAAGAAGCCCAGCCGGCGCACGCGCGACCGTGACACATTGATCAGCGCCTGGTTGAAGGCGTCGCCTTCGACAATGTCCAGCTCGCGCCGGATGACGCGGTCAAGCGTGCGCGTGTTGCCGACAATGTCGATACGCTCGATGTATACACGCGGGCTCTCGCTGATCACATAGGTGATGTCGACGGTCTGGCTGTCGCGGTTGACGTTCACGCGCGGGCTGATGTTGACGAAGGCGTAGCCTGCGGCGCCCGCGGCGAATGTCAGCGTCTCGATGGAGTCCTCGATGCGGCTGCCAACATAGAGATCACCCGACTGGGTCGGGACTGCGCGGCGCAGAAAGTCCGTATCGAGATCCTCGATCCCGGTCTGCACCTCGATCTCGCCGAATTGATAGCGCTGACCCTCATCCATGGTGAAGGTGACGAAGAAGTCGCGCTGGTCCGGGGTCAGTTCGGCGACCACCGAGGTCACGCGAAAATCAGCATAGCCGCGATCATTGTAGAACTCGCGCAGCTTCTCTCGGTCAAACTCGATCCGGTCGGGATCGTAATTGTCGTTCGACGTGAAGAACCGCCACCAGCGCGCTTCAGTGGTGACGATCTCGTTGCGCAGGCGCCGCTCGGAATAGCGCTCATTGCCCACGAACGCGATCCGGCGCACGCCCGTCACCGGGCCTTCGGAAATCTCGAAGATGAGATCGACCCGGTTCTGCGACAATTCCACGATCTGCGGCGTCACGCTGGCGGCGAAACGCCCTGCGCGGCGGTAGATTTCCAGAATGCGCTGCACGTCGGCCTGTACCCGCGCACGGGTGAAAATGGCGCGCGGCTGAAGCTCGATTTCATCGGTGATGCGATTGTCGCGAATGGCCCGGTTACCCTCAAGCACCACCCGGTTGATGATGGCGTTCTCGCGGACCTGCACCACCATCGTGGAGCCGTCGACGGCGATATCGACGTCGGCGAACAGATTTGTGGCGAAGAGGGTCTGGATCGACAGGTTGATCAGACGCGGATTGGGAACTTCGCCTGGCTGCACCAGCACATAGGACAGGATCGTCGCCGCTTCGACGCGCTCGTTGCCTCGCACCAGAATCTGCAGGACCGGGCGCTGGGCGGGCGCTTCAAGCAACGGCGCCGCTCGGGCACCGTCCGGGTCAGTTTGCCCCGGCTGCTGAACCGGCGCTTGCGCCAGCGCGCCTGCGGTCAAAGCGGATCCAAGCCACAGCGCTGCGATAGCCAGAAGAATTCGATTCATAAAAAGCCTCGTCCCTCGGCTACCGCCTGCTTCCCGGATCAGAAAAACAGACCGCGCAAATAGCTCAAATCATTCCACGTGGCCACGACCAGCAAGGTCAGGACGAGGCCGACTCCGATCCTGAACCCGATCTCCTGCGCGGCCAGGCTCGGCGCGCGCTGGGTCACGGCTTCGTAGGCGTAATACACGAGGTGCCCGCCGTCGAGAACCGGGATGGGCAGGAGATTCATCAAGCCCAGCGCCACAGAGATCACCGCAGCCAGCGCCGCCAGCGACAAAACCATGGACCAGAGGCGTTGATTGACGGCCACTTCGACGCCTTCAGGCGCTGCGACAGAGACGTTCGCGACCTGTCCTGCCGTCGTGGCGATGCCGATGGGTCCGTTGATCATCTCCAGCGAGGCGCGTCCTGTCACCAGGCGCACCATGTACTCGCCGATCATCGACGTCGTCTCCCAGGTGCGCGTCACGCCGTAGCCGGGCGCCTCCCACAGGGAATATCGCACCTGTTCGCGCTGGCCTATGCCGGAACCGACGCCCAGAAAGCCCATGGCGCGCTCGCCGCCTAACCCGTCCGCGCGCACTTCGCGGCGCGGCGTCGCGCGGATCACCATCTGCTCGCCCCCGCGCTCGACCACAAACGTGATCGGCTGTCCGGGCCGGACCATCACCGCCTGGCTGATCTGGGTGAAGCTGTTCACTGCACTGCCGTTGACTGACACCACCTGATCGCCAACCTCGAAACCGGCGACCTCGGCAGGCGAGCCTGCCTGCACGCTGCCCACCACCGGCGCCGTCACCACCTCGCCGCGCGCCATGCCCAGCGCTGCAAACACCACGATCGCGAGGACGAAATTGGCCAGCGGGCCTGCGGCCACAATGATGGCGCGCTGCCAGACCGGCTTGAAATGAAACACCGTGCCGGCGTCCGCGCGGCTTGCGCGCAGGGCTTCGAGCGCCTCGCGATCCGGCGCGCTGGCTGCGTTCTCGTCGCCGCGAAAGCGCACATAGCCGCCCAGCGGCAGCGCCGCGATGCGCCACGCCGTGCCGGTCTTGTCGCGCCAGCTCACAAGGGTGGGGCCAAAACCGATGGAGAACACCTCGGCATGCACGCCGAACAGCCGCCCGGCATAGAGATGGCCCATCTCGTGGATCACCACGACAAAGGAGATCACCGCGACAAACGCCGCGACGGACAGAAGCCCTGCGCCAAACAACTCCATCATGGTCCGTTTTCCCTTGATCCGGCGGTTTGCCGGTCTTGCGTGCAGCTATCGCGCCAACCGGCTGACCGCCGCGTGGGCCAGGCGCCGTCCATGCGCGTCCGCCTCGATCACCGCGTCAATCGACGCCGGCGCTGCGCGGGCGCCGGCGGCGCGCGCCCCCTCGTCCAGAGCCTCCGAAACCACTGCGGCTATGTCAAGAAAGCCGATCTGTCCGGCGAGGAAGGCCGCCACCGCCACCTCGTTGGCCGCATTGAGCACCGCAGGGGCCGTGCCGCCTGCGATAAAGGCGTTGCGCGCCAGTCCCAGCGCGGGAAAGCGCACGGGGTCGGGCGCAAAGAAACTCAGCGCCCCCAGCTGCGCCAGGTCCAGCCGCTCCACCGGCGTGTCCATGCGGTCAGGCCAGGCCAGGGCGTGGGCGATGGGGGTGCGCATGTCCGGGCAGCCCAGCTGGGCCAGCATGCCGCCATCGGCGTACTCGACCAGGCCATGGACAATCGACTCGGGATGGACCAGCACGTCCACCTGTTCGTGCGGCAGGGCGAACAGGTGACAGGCCTCGATGATTTCCAGCCCCTTGTTCATCATGGTGGCGCTGTCCACCGAGATTTTGGCCCCCATGGTCCAGGTGGGATGGGCCACCGCCTGCGCCGGGGTGACCTGGCGCATGGTCTCCAGCGCCGCAGTGTGAAACGGCCCGCCCGATGCGGTCAGGATGATGCGCCGGATATGGCGGCGCTGGTCCGGGTCGAAGGCCTGGAAGATCGCATTGTGCTCGGAATCCACCGGCAGCAGCCTGGCCCCGCTGCGCGCCGCCTCGTCCAGCATCAGCACGCCGGCGCAGACCAACGCTTCTTTATTGGCGAACGCCACGCAGGCGCCCCGGCGCACCGCGGCCAATGTCGGCTGCAGCCCGGCGGCGCCGACAATCGCGGCCATCACCCAGTCTGCGTCCATGGCGGCTGCGTCGGCCACGGCCTGAGGACCAGCGCCCCACGCGATCCCCGTCCCCGCCAGCGCCTCGCCCAGCGCCGGGCCGGCGGCGTCATCGGCCACGGCGCAGAACCTGGCGCCGAACTGACGCGCCAGCGTCGCCAGCTCGACCGCATTGCCATTGGCGGTGAGCGCCACAACGTCATACCGGCCCGGGTCGGCGCGGGCGATCAGGTCGAGCGTGGCCCGGCCCACCGAGCCGGTCGCGCCCAGAAGCGTGATCGTGCGTGCACTCATAAGCCAGCTCCGGGCCACCCGTCCGGCCCGGCGGCGCGCCAGGCGCCAGCGAACAGGACCGCCATCATCAACGCATCCACCCGGTCCAGCACGCCGCCATGGCCGGGGATCAGCGTGCCCGCATCTTTCACGCCGAACCGGCGCTTGGCCAGCGACATGACAAGATCGCCCAGCACCGCCGCCAGCGCCGTGGGCGCGGCGATCAGCGCGGCATAGACCGGATCAAAGCCCATAATCTGCGCCACACCGGCCCCGGCGGCGACGCCAAAGGCCAGCCCGGCGGCGAGGCCGGCCCAGGTCTTGTTCGGGCTGGCGGCGGGCAGCAATTTGGGTCCGCCGATCCAGCTGCCGGCGAGATAAGCGAAAATGTCCGCCGACCAGACCACAGCCAGCAGGAACAGCACCGCGATCAGTCCGCCCTGCTCGCCCTCGCG
>JBHYFR010000091.1:0-9182 GCA_051859425.1 Oceanicaulis sp.
CGGTTATGTGAAGTTCGTCGGAGACATGAACGCGGCCTCGGCGTCGGCGACGATAGGCGCGAACCAGTCGCGCGTGGCCTTGCCGTTCTCGGCCACTTCGATCTGATCGGCGCGCTGAAGCGTGCGGTTGATCTTGCGCGCCAGCTCCGGGGCGGAGTTGGCCGGGTAGAGCGACTGGTCGGGATACATGGCGCCCGCCGTATTGGCGTCCGCCGCCACCTGCCAGCCGGACAGATAGATCGCCTTGAGCCCGGCGCGCACCATTTGCATGGCCTGATTGCCCGACAGGGCGCCCAGCGCATTGATATAGGGCTCGGTCTTGAGCAGATCCCAAAGCCTGGCCGCGCCGCGCTCGGCCAGCGTGTTAGCGATCAGCACCGAACCGCGCAGGCGCAGAACGTCCTCGGGTGAGTAATTGCGGGTTATACCGTCAAACCGGCCCGGGGCGGCGGCAGGCACGAGATCGTAGAAGCTGGTCATGATTTTGTCTCTCCAACAGAATTTGTGCGGATAAAGACAGACCGTGCTGCCCGGGTCGACAGGGCTATGCAGAGAAAGGGGAAACAGCGTATACAGATGACACTTGTCATCATGTTGTGCTGTAAAGGTTGTGACAAATGGCGGAAGCCCAGGAAAAGCTGTTCGCCGGTGCGCGCCTGCGCCGGATGCGCCGGGATATGGGCCAGAGCCAGGCGCAATTCGCTGACAGCCTGTCGGTCTCGGCCAGCTATCTCAATCTCCTGGAGCGTAACCAGCGCCCGGTCACTGCGCGCGTCCTGCTGGCTCTGGCTGAAGTCTACGACATCGATGTGCGCGCGTTCGCCGCCGACAGCGACCGGCAATTGCTGGCCGACCTCAAGGAGGCCGCCGCTGACCCGGTGCTCAAGGGCGCTGATCTCGACCAGCGTGATCTGACCGATCTGGCCGACGCCCATCCGCGCGCGGCCGAGGCGCTGGCGCGGCTGTACCAGGCTTATCGCGACACCAGTGCGGCGGCGGCTGATCTGGCCCTGCGCGCCGAGGAAGGCGGCAGCGGGTCCGGGCGCTCGGCGCTGGAAGAAGTGCGCGACGCGCTGGATGCGGATCAGAACCACTACCCGTCGCTGGAAACGGCGGCTGAGGAGCTGCGGGCGGCCCTGCCCGAGGCGGTCTCGCTGGAAGCGGCGCTGGCCGCCCGCCTGATGGCGGCCCATGGCGCGGCGGTTCGCATCTATGATGACAGCGTCATGGCCGGGGCGCTGCGCCGGTTCGACTTTCACGCCCGCAAGCTGTTGCTGAGCGATCTGCTTAACCCCTCGGCGCGGGCTTTTCACATCGCCGTCACCCTGGCCCAGCTGGAACTGGGCGAGGCGCTGGACGCAGAAGCCAGCCGCCCGGCGGCGCTGGGCGGGGATGCGCGCGCGCTCTACCGGGCGAGTCTCGCCAATTACGCCGCTGCGGCGGTGCTGATGCCTTATGACGCCTTCTACCGGGCGGCGGAAACGGCGCGCTATGACATTGACGTGCTGCGCCGGCGCTTCTCGGTGAGCTTCGAACAGGTCTGTCACAGGCTTACCACGCTGAACCGGCCGGGCGCGCGCGGCATCGCCTTCTTCATGATCCGGGTCGATCCGGCGGGCAATGTCTCCAAGCGTTTTGGCGGCGGCGTACTGGCCTTCGCCCGCTCTGGCGGCGGCTGCGCGCGCTGGCGCGTGCATGACGCCTTCCGCGCGCCCGAACGCATCCATGTGCAGGGACTGGAGCTGCCGGATGGGGCGCGCTTCATCTCGATCGCCCGTGCGGTGACACGCGCCCTGCCGTCAGGCGGTGCGGCGCTGGGGGCGATCGCGCTGGGCTGCGAGGAGAAGGAAGCAGGGCGAATCGCCTACGCGCCGGCTGACTTCACCCCGGTAGGGTTGTCATGCCGTCTGTGCGAGCGGGCTGATTGCGCCGAGCGCGCCTTTCCGCCGCTTCAGCGCCCGCTGCGGGTTGATCCGCACTTCCATGGCGCCGCACCCTTCGCATTTGCACACGACTAGCCTTCGCCCACCAGCCCCGGGCGTGTATGCTCGGGCATTGCTGAGTTCGAATCTGGATCACGCTCCATGCTGTCACCCCGCCGCAAGGCCGCCCTGATTGCATTCGCCGGTTTCATTGTTCTGGGCGCGCTGGCGATCCACGCCAGCCCCATCTCTGCAGGCAATCTGGAGGCGCGGCTTCAGAGCGACGCGCAGGCCGCTCTCGTTCGCGTGCGCGCCGATGACTGGGCTGATGTGAGGATGAACGGCCAGGTGGCCACGGTGACCGGCCGGGCCCCCAGCCGCGGGGTCACGCGCGTCATCGACGAGACCCACCTGGCCAGCCAGGACGATGAATTCAGCCTGCGCGCTGACAAGGTGCGCGGGCGGCTGATCGTGCGCGGCCAGGTCCCTGACGCCGAGGCTGAAGCCCGGCTGCGCCTGCTGGTGGAGGAGCTGTCTGATAACACTCCCGCGGTGGATCTGACCCTGGCGCCCGGCTCGGCGCCGGAGGGCTGGGAGCGCGCGGCGCGCCTGCTGGTGGAAGAGCTGGCGCGTATGGACAACGGCGCCGGGATGATCCGCCGCGACCGGCTGGCGATCACCGGACTGGCCCCCGACGCGCGCACGGTGAACGCCATACGGGCGGCCTTCAGCGTGCCGCCGGGCGAGTTTCGCACCGCTGCGCTGGTGCGCACTGATGGGGGCGAATTTGATGTGACCGTGCGCGATGCCCGCCTGTGCGAGATGCTGGCCGCCAGCGCGCTGGGCGCAGAAGCTCTGACCTTTGCGCCGGGCACGCCCCGCTTCACCTCCGGCAGCCGCAGCGCCGCCGCCGCCAGCCGGGCCGGCCGCGCATTCGCTGCCTGTGAGGATGTCGCCATGTCAGTGGCGGTGCGCGCCGAGGCCGACGCCGACGCAGCCGAAGGGCTGGCGTTGTCCCAGGCCGAAACGGTGATCGCCGCCATGGTGGCGGGCGGCGCGGACGCGGCCCGGCTGAGCGCGCTGGCCCTGCCGTCGGACGCGCCCGAGCAATTGCGCTTTCTGGCGACATCAATCGGCCCGGCCGGCCAGCCCCGGGAGGCTGACGCCGGTGATGCTGACGACGTTGAAGACGATGAGACCGACGGCGCTGACGCCGCGCAGACACAAGGAATATAAGCCATGCTCTGGCTGATCTGGGAAATGTGGATTGTACTGGCGCTGTTTTTCGCAGGCGGTGTCATAGCCGGCTGGGTGGTGCGCGGCCGGTCTGATGCCGCTGATGCGCCGGAAGCGAGGCAACTCGGCTTCGCCACGCGCATGGACGCCCGCCAGCAGCCCGAGCCCGAGCCGGCGCCGGCGCCGGTAACCAGCCCCAAGCCCATGCCGTCGCCAGAACCGGCGCAGGCTGGCGGCGCCGGCGCCAAGCCCGATCCCGCGCGCAACACCGCCACCGCCGCATCTGCCGAATCCGGTGATGACCTCACCGCGATCAAGGGGCTGGGCCCCAAGGCGGCCGAAAAGCTTCAGGGCATGGGCGTGACGCGCTACGCCCAGATCGCTGCATGGGGCGATGCCGAGGTGGCGCGCTTTGACCGCGAGCTCAATGCGCGCGGGCGCATCGTGCGCGATGAATGGGTGGCGCAGGCGGGCAAGCTCGCCAGCTAGGATCCGCCGGTCAGTAGCCGGGCGGGATCAGCGGACCGCCCGCCATCATCTCGAACTGGGTGGCGGCGCGCATGGACCGCCCGTCGCGCCCGTGGGGGGCCAGGAACTGGATCGAGACCGGAAGCCCTGCGCCGGTCAGCCCCATGGGCACAGCCGTGGCCGGGATGCCCGCCATGTCGGCGAAGGCTGTGAGGTCGGCCTGTCCGGCAGGCGCGGGCTCGCCAAACGCGAAGGCCGGTTCCAGCGCGGTGGGGGCCGCCACCAGATCGCAGGACTCAAACCAGGCCTCGGCGTCTTTTTCGGCGGCGCGCACCAGATCATACGCCGCCTCGATGGTCTCGGCGCTTTGCCGGGCGCCCCAGCCGAGCAAATCGCGCAGGCCTTGTGAAAAGCCCTCGGGCGTTTTCTGAAGCTGGGTGCTGTGTATGTGCAATGCCTCGATCTCGCTGATCAGCAGCCCGGCGCGGCGTGATTTGCCGTAGGCGTAGTGTTTGGGCTGCACATCGATCAGGCGCGCTCCGGCGGCGTCCAGGCGCGCCAGCGCGGTTTCGAACGCCGCCATCACATCAGGCGCGCAGTCCACCGCATCTTCAAAGCGCCAGCGTCCGATGGTGACGCCGGTGAGGCCCTTCTGGGGTCGCTGGGGCTGGCCGGACAGGGCGGCCAGAAAGGCCGGCAGATCGCGCGCCGAGCGCGTCAGCGGGCCGACATGATCCAGCGTGGTGGACAGGGCGACGACACCGCCGGTGTCGATCAGGCCGCGGCCGGGCTTGTGGCCGGACACGCCGCAATAGGCCGCCGGGATGCGCACCGATCCCATGGTGTCGGTGCCCAGCGCCATGACGCACAAGCCTGCCGCGACGGCCGCGCCTGATCCGCCCGACGAGCCGCCGGGCGTGACAGCATCGTCCTCGCGCCCCCACGGATTCAGCGTGCGTCCGAACCAGGGATTGTCGGTGACCGCGCCCAGCGCGGCCTCTTCCATATTCACGGTGCCCGCGATCACCGCGCCGGCGGCTTTCAGGCGCGCCACGCAAGGGGCGTCCTCGCGCGCAATGCGCCGTTCATAGGCCTTGATCCCGGCGTGCCAGGGCAGGCCCTCCACCGCGATATTGGCTTTGACCAGCAACACCGCCCCGTCGATTTCCGACAGGGGCGCGCCGCGCGCCCAGCGGTCAGCGCTGGAAGCGGCCTCCTCGCGCGCCGCTGTGAAGCGGGTGTCGAGCACGGCGTTGAGCACCGGGTTCAGGGCCGCAATGCGCCGCGCATAGGCGTCGAACACCTCCAGCGGGCTCCAGCGGCCCAGCGCGAAGGCGGCCGCCTGGGCCGCCCAGGTGCGTTGCGAGGCTTTGAGCGGCAGGTCGGCGCTGGTCGATTTCATCAGAAGCGTTCGTCAATGAGGCGGATGGGTTTCTGGCGCACTTCAGTCTGTGTGAGGTTCGCCAGTTCGCCCGGTTTGGCAAGCTCCACGCCGACCTCGATGCCCAGCTTGCGCTTCAGGAGGTCAGCGAACTCGGCCTGAACCGCGGCGCCCGGCTCGTGTACTTCCGCCATGACGATGAACTCGTCGCGGCCCGAGGCATCACGCTGCGCCTTGCAGATGAAGTCGCCGGCAAAGGCGGCATGCTCTTCCAGCAGCGGACCCATGGCCTGGGGGAAGATATTGATGCCGCGGATCTTCACCATATTGTCCGACCGCCCCAGGAACCCCTCGATGCGCCGGAAGGCCAGGCCCAGCGGACTGGCGTCGGTATGGAAGCGCGTCACGTCGTGGGTGTTGAAGCGGATGATGGGATAGACGTCGTCCTTGTACAGGCAGGTGCAGACCATATCGCCCTCGGCCCCGTCGGGAACGGGCTTGCCGGTTTCGATATCAGCCACTTCGAGATACTGGGCGTCTTCCATCACATACAATCCGGCGCGGTCGGGGCCTTCTCCGGCGATGATCCCGGTATCGCCCACGCCATACCAGTCAAAGCATTGCGCTCCGCCCCAGGCTTTGGAGAGGGAGTCTCTATCCTCGCGTCCCAGATGGCCCGATATCATGCGGACATTGAGATCGCGCACCGGGTCGATGCCCATCTCGTCGGCGACGCGGGCGAGTTTCTTGATGTAGTCGGCAAAGCCCACGATCACCGTGGCGCCAAAATCGCGCATCAGCTCCACCTGGCGCGCCGAGCGGGTCTCCACCCCGGTGCCCGCTGACATGAAGATCGCGCTGGTCCAGTGGATCACCGCCTCGCGCACATAGTGGCCGCCATTGATCATGCCGTGGCCGTAGACCGAGTGGACCACGTCGTCGGCTTTCAGCCCCTGGAACCGGTACATGCGCGCCAGCAGAAGGTTTTGCACCTCGCGCGACTTGGCGCCGAACAACAGAACTTGGGGTGTGCCGGTGGTGCCCGAGGTGGTGTGCATGACCACGTTGGGCATGCCTTCGGGGTGGCTGTCGCGGCCGTCGAAATCACCAAAGGGGGGCTTGCGGGCGATGGAGTCCATGATGTCGGACTTGTCGAAGCTGGGCAGGCTGGAGATCATGTCCAGGCCCGTGATGTCGCCCGGCTCAACGCCGGCATCGCCCCAGAGCTTGCGGTAGAAGGGCGTAGCCCAGGCGCGCGCTACCGATTTGAGGAACAGCGCGTTCTGGCGCGCGAACAGTTCGTCGCGGCTTATCGTCTTGGCGAACTTGACGAAATCGGCGCCGATGGGATGCTGGCGCTGGACCGCGCCCCAGTCGGCGGCGTCGAAATAGCTGCTGTGTCCGTCTGCATTGGCTGCGCCCATGGCTGCGCCCCTTTCACAAAGTCATATCGGTCAAGTGGTCCGGCCTGAGGCCAGGCGGACAAGCGTATCGGTGGAGGCGGCGCCCGGCAGGTCCGCGACGGCGTCCTGAAGAGCCGTGTCGAGACGTAATTGCGGCCCCGTGAGTCCAAATGCGAGGCATTCGGCACGTTTGGCGGCGATATCGTCACATCGCATGGGTTCAGCCGGCGATCCGTAGAGCGCGTTCAGCGAAACGGTCCGGATCTCGCCGCTCACGAGGCGCGCTTCCAGCGTCTGGGGCGCGAAGGCGGCGGGGTTGTCCGTCCCGTCGCTGACGACCTCAATGCGCGCGGCGAGCGCCAGCGTGTCGCGGTCGCGCAGGGCCTGCGGCGTGAAGCCGTCGAGGCGGACCTGACCGGTGCGCAGCGCCAGCGCGCCGCAATAGCCAAAGCACAGCCGGGCGTAATTGACCTGCATGTCCCCATGGGCCGGGCGCCCGACCAGGCGTTGGATCAGCGGCGGGGCGATGAGGCGGACAGACGCGATGTCTGACGCGCGCACCCCGCTTTCGCGCAGGCGCTGCATCAGCACGATCCCGCCCTGGGCGGCGCGCCCGGTGGGGAAGGGTTTGTAAGAGACCTCCGCAATGCGGAACACCCGGCCCAGCGAGGCGGTCACCGGGGCGAGATCGCTCTCAGTCTCGAACAGGGGGAGATAGCCGAACGGGCCTTCAAACACGTCGTGGGGGCCGGGCATGCCGGCGGCGGCGAGATCATTGGCCACCAGCGCGGCGCGCGCCGCGCCTGCGATCTGCAGGGGCAGGGCGGGCTTGCCCTCCACATGGGCCTGCATGGTGCCGGCGGCCTGGGCCAGCGCATAGCCCAGCGCGTCCAGCGCCTGATTGAGGTTCGCCCCGCGCAGCCGGGCGATGCCCAGCGTGGCGCCGAACAGCCCGGCTGTGGCGGGGCGGAAGAAGCGGATGGGCCCCAGCGCGGCCACGCCCAGCCCGGCGGCCACGTCGACGGCGCCGGTCAGGGCGGCGAGGAAATCGGCGCCGGACACAGGCCGCGCCTCGGCCTCAGCCAGCAATGCTGCGCCGATCACCGCCATGGGATGGACCACGGCGGGCTCATGCACGCAGTCATATTCCTGGCAGTGGATCTGGAAACCGTTGACGAAGGCCGCCGACGGCAGGCGCGGTCCGCCGCCCAGGACATGGGCGGCCGGGGTGGACCCGCCGGCTGCGCCCCAGCTGCGCGCCACGCTCAGGACCTCATCAGCCAGCCAGGCCCGGCGCCCGGCTATGCCCACCGCCACCGTGTCCAGCAGGAAGGCCTGCGCGGCGGCCTGCGCTGGCGCCGGGATATCGGCCCATTTCAGCCCCAGCACGTGGCGGGCGAAGGCGTCAGGCGCGCTCATGAGCGGGCTCCTGCAGGCGTGCGTCCCAGCGCCGCGCTGAACGCCGCCAGCGATCCGCCGTCAGCCAGGGCGAGGACGGCGGTGACCAGATCATCGGCCGCCGCCGTGTCATGACCGCCATGGATGGCCAGGTTTCGGGCCTTGGCGGCCAACTGGCCGGTGGTGAGCGGGTTTTCCGGATCACCCAACGCGTCGGGCTGGTCGAATGTGCACTCGCCGCCGCCGGTCAGCGTCAGGCTCAGCCCGGCGCCGTACCGGCCCGGATAGGCGCTGGCATAGGGATCGCCCGCGCGCACATTCACCCGGGTTGCGAGTGCGCGCACGTCCGGCGCATTGAAGGCATCGGCTTCAAAATCGCTCAGCTGCGGTTCGCCGCGCAGCAGGGTGACGGCCACGGCGTGCTGGAGGGAGAATTTCGCCTCGATGACGCTGGCGGGCTGTGGCCGGTCGCAGAAGGTGAGGGCGTCGGCATAGGTGATGATGTCCGCCTTTACGATGTCGCCGGCCCGGATCCCCGCGGCGCGCGCCGCCAGCGCCGCGTCGATGGCCGCATGGGCGTGGCGGCAGGCGGGCCAGGGCTTGAAGCTGACCTGTTCAATCAGCCAGGTTGCGCCGTGATCGGTCAGAACGGCGTCTGCATCAGCGCCGGGGCAGGTGGCGGCGAAGAAGCCTTGCGGCCCCTCCAGGATGGCCAGCGGTCCGTCAAAGCCTGCAGCGGCGAGGCGCGCGGCGGACAGGCCGGCATGGGCGGCGCGCGCGGTGTGCAGCTGCTTGGCCATGGAGGCGGGCTCGTGCCGGGTCTGCCAGAAGCCCGACGCCTGGGTGGCGGCCAGGCCAAGGGCGTGGGCGGTGCGCAGCTCATCAA
Organism: Oceanicaulis sp.; assembly: GCA_051859425.1. Lineage (GTDB taxonomy): Bacteria > Pseudomonadota > Alphaproteobacteria > Caulobacterales > Maricaulaceae > Oceanicaulis. Next base: position 8,695 of record JBHYFR010000091.1, read on the forward strand.
GGCCCAGCACGCTGGCCGCCGCAGCCGCTGCGCCGAACGGTCCGCACGTGCCGGTATTGTGCCAGAAGGCGTAATGACCCGGCCCCACGGCCCGGCCCAGTGCGATCACGGCCTCATAGCCGCGCACCACAGCGTCGAGGAAGGCCTGCGCGTCCGCGCCCGCCGCCTCGCACGCCGCCAGCGCAGCCGGAATGACGCCGGGTCCGGGGTGGAGGATGGCGCGCTTGTCCACGTCATCCATCTCCAGAACATTGCCCAGCGCGCCATTAAGAAGCGCGGCGGTCAGTGGCGAGGCGCGCCGTCCCCCGCCCGCAAGCGTGCAGGCGTCGCCGCCTTCACCCGCCAGCGCCGCCGCTATCGCCCGGCCCGCCGGGCCAGGCGCTCCGGCCAGCGCGCAGCCCGCCCAGTCAAGCACATGCAAGGCCGCGCGCGCGCGCATCGCCGCATCCACAGGGCGGGCGAGGCGCGCAGCCAGGCGCCGGGTCAGG
>JBHYFR010000092.1:0-9117 GCA_051859425.1 Oceanicaulis sp.
CGTTCGGCACCATTCGCGATCTGGCCCAGAACCCGCTGGCGCGCATGGTCAACGCCTATGTGATGGAGGACGAGGCGCGCCATGTGGCCTTTGGCCGTATCTCGCTGCGCGACTACTATCCCCAGCTCACCCAGAAAGAGCGTGACGAGCGCGAGGAGTTTCTGGTCGATGCCTGCTATCTCATGCGGGACCGCATGACCCAGAGCCGGGAATTGTACGACGTGCTCGGCCTGCCTGCAGACGAGTGCAAGGCGTTTGTGGAGAATTCAGAGATCGTGAAGCTCTACCGCACCATGCTGTTCCAGCGCATCGTGCCCATCGTGAAGGATATCGGCCTGTGGGGGCCGCGCATCCAGAAAGCCTACGCCGATATGGGCGTCATCCATTTCGCCGAGCTGGACCCCCAGGCCCTGCAGGATGATGACGAGCGCGTGGCGCGCGAGCTGGAAGAAAGCCTCGATCCGGGCAAGGCGCGGCGCGAGTATATCGAGGCGGTGGCCGCCCACGGTGCGGCCGGTCACGCCGAGTAGTTTATTTTCCGGGCCGCTTCCCTCGCGGCCGCCGGAAAACACCCTGCCGCCCTGCACCCCTCGCAGGGCGGCATTTTCCTGTCAGCCGCCCGCACACGACAACGCCCGCCGGCAGCCGGCGGGCGCTATCATGTTTCAGCGGTTGAAAAAATCAGGCCGCGGCGGTCTGGGCTTTTTTCAGCTCGCGCTTGATCTTCTGCGCGCCCGGCGACAGGTCAGCATCGCGGGCTTTCAGCAGGAAGGCATCGAACCCGCCGGCATGGTCCACGCTGCGCAGGGCCTTGGCCGCGATGCGCAGACGGAACGAGCGTCCCAGGGATTCCGAAGCCAGCGTCACCTGCACCAGATTGGGCAGGAAGCGGCGCCGGGTCTTGTTGTTCGCGTGGGACACGTTATTGCCCGACATCGGACCCGTACCCGTAAGTTCGCAGCGGCGCGACATGGCTTCCACCTTGAGCTGGCTGATTAATCCGTAAAGCGCCGCCTGCACATGTCCAATATGGACGCGTCCTGCAGCGCAAGAGCGGGCGATCTAACCGAGCCGGGAGGCGGCGTCAAGGCGCATGCGCTTTGCACCGGCATTCATCTTGCAGCCATATTCGTACTGATTTCATACTGCAACTGCACACTGTCTCCTCCCCCAACGACAAGGCTGTTTCCATGACCGTGCGCCCAATGATCGCCGCCCTCGCCACCGCCGCCGCTGTCTGGAGCGGCGCGCCTTCGGGCGCTGCGGCCCTGCCCGAACAGATCCATGTGGAGTATTCCGGCTCGGTCCTGGTGGCGGTGCCGGTAGCCAATATCACCATATCGGCCTGGCTGCATGAAGAGACCTATGCCGGCGCGGCCAACTTCCGCGCCGGCGGCCTGCTGCGCTGGTTTGACGACACCGATATCGTGGCCAGCACCACCGGCTACCGCAACAATCCCGGCACGGCGCTGGTCCCATGGCGCTATGAGCACGTCAATCACGCCAGCGGCACCAATCGTACGGTGGGAATCAATTTTGCCGACGGCATGGCCGTGCCCGATGTGAGCCCGCCCTTTGGCTCCATGGGCGACCCGGCCGCCACTGACGAAGAACGCCAGGGCGCGCTGGACCCGGTGACCGTGATGCTGAACCTGATGCTGTCACAGCCCCATGGCGAGCGCCCCTGCGAGGGCCGTCTGCCGGTGTTTGACGGCAAGGCGCGCTATGATCTGCGATTTGAATCCGGCGATATGGAGCGCGTCAGTGCGCGCGGCTTCCGTGGTGACGCCCTGCGTTGCCGGGCCTATCTCGAACCGATCAGCGGCTATGACGAGGGCAAGCGCCCGACGCCCGAAGACGTCGCCCGCCCGATCAATATCTGGCTGGCCGAGATGGACGGCGCCTGGGTGCCCGTGCGCTTCCGCGCCCGCACCCGCATCGGCGATATCAATATCGTCGCGACGCGCGTCTATGCCGGGCCGATGGTGCAATAGCACGAGAATCGGATCGCGCTGCACCCGCCCCTTATTCGCGGGCGCGGCGCACCCTAGATTAGGCGTCAGGGACGGCAGCTGATCGGAGCGCGCCATGACCGCCCGTCACACCCGGCCCGCGCCCGTTACGGCGGTGCTGGGGCCAACCAATACCGGCAAGACCCATCTGGCGCTGGAGCGCATGATGGCGCGCGCCTCGGGCGTGATGGGCCTGCCCCTGCGCCTGCTCGCGCGCGAGCTGTATGACCGGGTGGTCCGGGTGAAGGGCGCCCATGCCGCCGCACTGATCACCGGCGAGGAAAAAATCGTTCCGCCCCATGCGCGCTATTTCCTGTGCACGGTGGAGGCGATGCCGCTGGACATGCGCCCGGCCTTTCTGGCGGTGGACGAGATCCAGCTCGCCGCCGACCCTGAACGCGGCCATATCTTCACCGACCGGCTGCTTCATGCGCGCGGAACCGAAGAGACCATGCTGCTGGGCGCGGCCTCCATGGGGCCGATCGTGCGCCGCCTGATCCCCGAAGCCGTGATCGAGACCCGCGAGCGCTTTTCCACACTCAGCTATGCCGGGACCAAGAAGCTCACCAAACTGCCGCGCCGCTCGGCCGTCGTCGCGTTCAGCGCCGAGGATGTCTACGCCATGGCCGAGCTGGTGCGCCGTCAGCGCGGCGGGGCGGCGGTGGTGATGGGCGCATTGTCGCCGCGCACCCGCAACGCCCAGGTGGAGCTCTATCAGTCGGGCGAGGTGGATTTCCTGATCGCCACCGACGCTATCGGCATGGGCCTGAACATGGATGTGGGCCATGTCGCCTTCGCCAGCTACACCAAATTTGACGGGCGCAAGCGCCGGCGCCTGCACGCCCACGAGATCGGCCAGATCGCCGGGCGGGCCGGGCGCTTCCGCACCGATGGCACGTTTGGCGAGACCGGCGAGGCGCGCGCGCTTGATCCCGAGCTTATCGAGCAGGTGGAAAATCACGATTTCGAACCGGTGACGCGGCTGGTCTGGCGCAATAGCGCGCTGGACCTGAGCACTCTGGACTCCTTGCGCATCACCCTGGGCGCCCCGGCGCCTCACCCGGCGCTGGAACGGGTGCGCACGGCGGTGGACGAGGCGGTGCTGGATATCCTCACCCGCGATCCCGACGTGTGCGAGCGCGCAGCCCGGCGCGGCGGCGCAGCCCGGCTGTGGGACGTGTGCGGCACGCCGCAATTTCGCAAGGGCACGCTGGACGAGCACGCGCGGCTGGTGCGTTCGCTGTTCTTGCACCTCTCCGATGGGGATGCGCGCCTGCCCGACGCCTGGCTGGACGCGCAGATCGCACGCCTGGCCAAGACCGGCGGCGATGTGGATACGCTGGCCCAGCGCCTGACCCAGGTGCGCACCTGGTCCTATGCCGCCCACCGGCCCTCCTGGACCGCCGATCCGGCCTACTGGCAGGGGCGCACCCGCGAGGTGGAGGACGCGCTGTCGGACGCCCTGCACGAACAGCTCACCGCCCGCTTCATCGACCGGCGCACCAGCGCCCTGATGAAGAGCCTGCGCGAGAATATCGATCTGCAGGCCGGGCTGGACGGCTCGGGCGAGGTGACGGTTGAGGGTCATTTTGTCGGACGCCTGGACGGGTTGAGCTTCCGGGCTGACGCAGCCGGCGGACCGCTGGCGCGCCGGGCTGTCGCCAATGCCGCGCTGAAAGCGGTGCGCCCTGAGATCAACCGGCGCCTGGGTCAGCTGGCGCGCGCCGGAGACGAGGCGCTGGCGCTGGACGATGAGGGCCGCGTGATGTGGCAGGGCGAGCCTGTGGCGCGCCTGACCCCGGGTCCTGACCCGTTCACCCCCGGCGCCACGCTGATCGGCGGCGAGCTGGGCGCAGCCGAAGCCATGGCCCGCGCCGAGCGTCATCTGGAGGCGTTTGCCGCCGGTCAGGCGCGCGCGGCCCTGTCACCCCTGCTGACCTTGCGCGAGGCCGTGGGCGCCCGCACAGGCGGGCTGGACGGGCTGGCGCGCGGGATCGCCTACCGGCTGGTGGAAGGTCATGGCGCGGCGCCGCGTCAGGCGCTGGCCGCTGATATCGCCGCCCTGTCCACGCAGGAGCGCCGCCAGCTGCGCGCCGCCGGCGTGCGGCTGGGCGAGCATGGCGTGTTCATGCCCGCACTGCTCAAGCCCCGTGCGGCGCAGCTCAACGCTCTGCTGCATGCCGTGCATGCCGGTGACGCCGCGCGGGCCTTCCGCCCGCCGCCCGGACGCACCAGCGTTGCGCCGGACCCCTCGCTGGACGCCGCCGCCCATGCCTGCGCCGGCTATCAGGTGTGCGGCCCGCTGGCGGTGCGCATGGACATGCTGGAACGCCTGGCCGACCTGATCCGCGACGCCCGCCAGGCCGACAAGGCGCGCCGCTTCACGCCGGCGCCGGCGATGATGAATCTGCTGGGTTGTGACGAGGAGGCGCTGTGCGGCGTGTTGCGCGCGCTGGGCTATCGCCGGGTGCGCAAGGCGGAGGGCGAGAGCCCGGAGCTGTGGGCCAGCCGGGCGCGCCGCGAACCCGATCGCGAGCCGCGCGACACGCCCCCGCCCGCCGACACGCCGTTCGCCGCGCTGGCCGCGCTGAGCCTGGCGCCGGCGGCCAGACCGGCGCCAACGCGCGCTGCAAAGCCGAGGCGGCCCCGCGCGCGCCGGGCGGACAAGGGCAGGCGCGCGTGACGGCCGGGCCTGAAACCGCCAGCCAGCGCAGCGATGTCTGGCTGTTCCGGACCCGCCTGTTCAAGTCGCGCGCGCTGGCCGCAGACGCCATCAATGCGGGCCGGGTGCGCATCGAGCGCGCCGGGCAGGTGCAGCGCCTGACCCGGCCCGCGGCGCCGGTGCGCGGGGGGGACATGCTTGTGATCACACGGGGCGCAGACGTGGTGCGCATCGCCGTCCTGGCCCTGCCGCAGCGGCGCGGTCCGCCTCATGAAGCGCGCGCGCATTACCAGGCCGCAAACGCGCCGGGCTGAGCACCGGACAAGGTGCGCGATTGACAAACCGGCGTGCGGACGCCAAATCCCGCCTCACGCCCGCCTCCTGTTTGCTCATCAAAGGTATTGCGTTTCCTCGATGACCTACATCGTCACTGACGCCTGCATCCGTTGCAAATTCACCGACTGTGTCGAGGTCTGCCCCGTGGATTGTTTCTACGAGGGCGAGAACATGCTCGTCATCCATCCCGACGAGTGCATTGACTGCGGCGTGTGCGAACCCGAATGCCCCGTCGAGGCGATCAAGCCGGACACTGAAGACGATCCGGACGGCAAGTGGCTGGCGCTCAATTCCAAGTATGCCGCCTCGTGGCCGAACATTACGGTCAAAAAAGATGCGCCCCCGGACGCCGCGAATTTTGAAACAGAGACGGGCAAGCTGGAGAAATATTTCTCCGAGAAGCCGGGCTCCGGCGAATAGCAGCGCAGGCGCGCCAGTTAAGCTTTGGTTAACTTATGTCCGCAGACGGCGCGTCTTCGCGCGCGCAGCACGTTGAGTTTTGGCCATTTTTGTGTTATCTGTTTGACACATCGGATAGCCCGCCCACGGGCGGCCTGAGGATTTTTGCCTTGAACTGACCGGTTTTGAGAATCCTGCCCGTCGGACCCATGGCCGGTCCGCACGCGGATTTTCTTTATGTTCAGTTCGACCTGGCCGGGCCCGCAAGCCCGTTGGCCGGATAACGCGTGTGAAGCCGGGACTGTCACCATGGCTGGCAAAGTCCCGCACCCAGGGGACGCCAGCCCAAAAAGGACACGGGAGCCTCTATGACCAAGAAAACCGCCAACGATAACAAGTCCTTCAAAAAGGGCGATTATATCGTCTATCCCGCCCACGGCGTGGGCCGGGTCACAGGCGTGGAGAAGGAAACCGTCGCCGGCTTCGATATCGAGGTCTATGTGGTCTCCTTCGAGCAGGACAAGATGACCCTGCGCGTGCCCACCGCGAAAGCGACCACGTCGGGCATGCGCCCGCTGGCCAGCGAGCAGGTGCTGAAAGACGCGATCGGCACGCTGAAAGGCAAGCCGCGCATCAAGCGCACCATGTGGAGCCGCCGCGCCCAGGAATACGAAGCCAAGATCAATTCGGGCGATCTCATCTCCATCGCCGAGGTCGTGCGCGACCTGCACCGCCAGGAAGACCAGCCCGAACCGTCCTATTCGGAGCGCCAGCTGTATGAGTCGGCCCTTGACCGCATGGTGCGCGAGGTCGCTGCGGTGGAGAAGGTGGACCGGGACAAGGCGCTGGAGCTGCTGACCCAGACCCTGACCAAGAAGGCCGCCTAGGAGTCGTCACCGGCTCGCGAGGGTACAAAAAACGCCCCGCTGGTGACAGCGGGGCGTTGTTTTTGACGCCGGCGCATGGCGCCCCCGATTGCGTCAGGGCCAGATCGCTTCGGGCGGCATGGATGAGAGGATGCTCTCGATATTGCCGCCGGTTTCCAGGCCGAATTTCGTGCCCCGGTCATAGAGCAGGTTGAACTCGGCATAGCGGCCGCGCCGGATCAGCTGCTCGCGCCGGTCAGCCTCGGTCCATGGCGTGGCCATGCGCGTGCGCACGATGGCCGGATAGGCTTCGAGGAACGCCTTGCCCACATCCTGGGTGAAGGCGAAATCGGCGTCGTGATCGCCGGTGTCGAGGTGGTCATAAAAGATTCCGCCCGTCCCGCGCGGTTCGGCGCGGTGCTTGAGCCAGAAATACTCCTCGCACCAGGCCTTGAAGCGGGCGTGATAGTCCGGATCGGCGCGGTCGCAGGCCGCCTTGGCGGCGGCGTGGAACAGCACCGTGTCTTCAAAATCGTCCTGGCGCTGATAGTCCTGGGTCGGGTTGAGATCCATCCCGCCGCCAAACCAGCTGAGCTGGGTGGAGATGAAGCGGGTATTCATGTGCACCGCCGGCACATGCGGATTGCGCATATGGGCGATCAGCGAAATACCCGTGGCGGCGAAACGCGGATCCTCTGCGGCGCCGCGCACCTGGCCGGCGAATTGCGGCGTGAAGCGGCCATAGACCGTGGAGACATGCACGCCGACCTTTTCAAACAAGCGCCCGCGCATCATGCCCATGACGCCGCCGCCCAGATCCTCGTCCCCCTCGCCGCGCCGCCAGGGCGTCAGCGCGAACCGCCCCGGCTCGCCCGGATAGAGCGCCGGATCGGCGGCGTCCTCGAGCGCTTCAAAGGCCGCGCAGATCTGGTCGCGCAGGGTTTCAAACCAAGCGCGCGCGGCGACAGCGCGCGGTTGGCGGGCAAGATCGGCAGGTTCAGTCATCGGCGTACTCCCCATGTGATGTCCCGGTCATGGCCCAAACGGCCTGCCCCTTGCAAGTGCTTGCGGCGACGCAGGGTGGCGCACGCGGCGGCGCGCGGCTAGTTTGCGCGCCCGTCCCGCCCGCCATCGGGCCCCACCTCACCGCCCCCCAGCCTGGTTGCATTCGCCATGACCGATCCTGTCGCCCGCCTTCAGGCCGCCATTCAGGCCGAAAATCTTCTGGAAATGTCCCGCGCGGCGCGCGCCATGCTGGCCGCCGAGATCGAGCTGGGCGCTGACTGGGCGAGCGTGGCGGGCGCCTGCCTGCAGGCGGGCGACGATTTCGCCGCGCTGCAGGCCGCCGGCCGGGTCGCCGAAGCTGCGCCCGAGCATCTGGAGTCCTGGCTGTGGGTGGCGGCCGTTTACACGGCCATGGGCGATCACGCGGGCGCGCTGAAAGTCTTCGAGACCCAGATCAAACGCTTCCCCGAGGATGTGATCCTGCGCCGGCGCGCCGGGCGGGCGCTCTTGGATCTGGGACGCAAGGCCGAGGCTGAATCCCAGTTTCGCGAAGCTGTCGCGCTGAGCGGTGGGGACGCCATCTCCTATGAAGGCCTGGCCCAGGCGCACAGCTTCACCGACGGAGACGACGTGCTGGCGCATATGGAGCAGACCCGGCTCAACCTGCCCGAAACCGCCTCGGCCGAGCAGCGCGGCGTGCTCGCATACGCCATCGCCAAGGCCTACGAGGATGTGGGTGAATTTGACGTGTCCGCACGCCGTGTAACCGAGGGCGCCGCGTTCTACCGGGAGACCGCGCCCTTTGATGTCGAGCGCCATGAACAGGCCATCGCCCATTTGCTGAGCGTCTATGATCCGCGCTTCGCCCGCAGCCAGAACGATGCCGGACTGCTCGACGCGCGCCCGGTTTTCATTGTCGCGCCGCCCGCAGCCGGCGCCAGCTTTCTCGCCCGGGCGCTGGCCGCAGACACCCGAGCCGCACAGCTGGAGCGCTATAACAGCCTGTTCTGGATGGCCGCCTCGCCGCTGGGCGATCAGCGTCCCGAGGATATCGAGCAGGCGCTGAGCGAGGCGGGCGACCAGTCCGCGCTGGCCGAAGTGGGCCGGGTCTATTTGCGCTATGCCGAAGAGCGGGCTGGCAAGGAGGCGGCGCGGATCATCGATCCATCCAGCCTGAACGAGATGTCGGTGGGCGCTGCAGGGCTCGCCCTGCCGGCGGCGCGTTTCATTCTCATCACGCGCGAGCCCAGAGATCTCGCCTGGGCGATCTTCAAACGCCGCTTCCGCAAGGGGCGCTACTGGTCCTACCATCTCGATGACATCGCCCGGGTGACCATGCAGACCAACGCGCTGTGCGAGCGCTGGCGCACCCTGTTCGCCGACCGTGTCCTGACCGTGTCTTATGAAGCGCTGGCCGCCGATCCGGGCGGCGAGGTCAAGCGCATTGCCGAGTTTGCCGGCGTCGACCCGGACGCCGCCGCCGCTGAAGCCTGGTTGCGCGCCGATCTGTTCAAGACCGATCCTGTGGGCGTGCATGAGCGCGCCGCCTCGCGCTTGCCTGCGCTGAATGCGGCGCTGGAACGGGCGGGTTTCAATCCGGGCTGAGCCGGGCTTCCAGCGACGGCCCCAAGCCGGGCCATTCTGCGCGCAGGATCGAGAATACCACGGTATCGCGCCGCTGGCCGGTCCAGGTGGCGTAATGGCTGCGCAAGACGCCCTCGCGCACGGCGCCAAGCCGCGCGATGGCGCGCTGGCTGCGCTGGTTCAGATGATGGGTCTTGAGCTCCACGCGCTGCGCCCCGCACGCGAAGGCGCGGGCCAGAAGCAGATGCTTGCA
>JBHYFR010000093.1:0-8996 GCA_051859425.1 Oceanicaulis sp.
CTTGATCAGCGTGTTATAGCGCGCCTGCAGGGCGAGCTGGTCGGTCATGTCCTCGAAAATCAGCAGCAGCCCGCCCATCAGATGGCGCTGGCGCGCCACCCGCAGCATGCGCCCGTCAGGCAGGGCCCACAGCTCGTCGGGCATGTCGGCGTCGGGCGCGGCTTCGTAAAGCGCCAGCTCGGCGGCTTTCCAGCGGCCGTAATCCTCCTGCTCGGGCAGGCGGCGCTTCTCGCGCAGCCGGTCCAGCAGCGCCGAATGGGCTGGGCGCTCGTTGAGCATGGCCTCTTCCAGCGCGAACAGGCGCACAAAGGCCTGATTGTAGAACACCAGCCGCTTGGCCCGGTCGAAGATCGCCACCGCCTCGGCCATGTGATTGAGGGTCTGGTCGTGGGCCTGGCGGAAGCGCTTGAGGGCGGCGCGCGCTTCCTCGGCTTCGGTCACATCCACCGCGAACCCCGCGCCGCCGCCGCTGACCGGATAGACGTGGAAGGCCATGATCCGGCGCTGGCCCCCGGCCACGGCGCCGCGCACGCTGAGCCGCGGCTCGCCCGAGCGCAAGGCGTCCAGGGTCTGCTCGGCCAGCGTGGGCTCCAGCAGGACCTGCTCGTCGACCGCGTCGGCGGGGCTTTGCGCCTCGACGGCGCGGGCATAGGCGTCATTGACCCAGATCAGGCGCCCTGCGGCGTTCATGCGCCAGGCGGGGGCCGGGTTGCGCGCCGCCATGTCGTGGCTGGCGGCGGGATCGGTATCGGTGAGCTTGCGGGTCTCCGCGACGCGTCCGGCCGGGCCGGCCTCCTCCATCTCGCGGATCGAGGCATCGGTCAGCCAGACCGCGAGCTGGCGTCCGGCCGCGCGCCCGTCAACTTCCAGAATGCGTCCCGACGGACCGGCAATGGTCAGCGAAAAGGCCTGACCGGTCTCCATCAGGCGGCGCAGGCGCTGGCGCAGCGTGGTGGTCTCGCCGCGTGCGCTGCGGGCTTCGAAATCGGCGATGCCGTCTAGGATTTCGCGCCCGGCGTCGCCGCTGGCCGCTGCGCCCTGACCCAGATCGGCGAACTGAACCATGGCGGCCAGGGCGGCGGGCGACCCGAATATGCCCGGCTGACCCCAGTCGCGCGCGTCGGGATCGGGCGGGCTCTCCCACACCAGAATCAGCCCGGGATGAGCGCCCAGAACGCCGCCCGCACGCTCCAGCCGGTCTTCCAGCTGCGCCATGCGCGCGCGCCAGTCGGCTCTCGCCGCCCGCGCCCCGGCGGTCATGCGATAGGCCCACACGCCTGCGGACAGGGCGAAGGCCACAGCGCCCCCGGTGACGATCAGTGTGGCGAGCTGAATCGGCCCGGCATCCGTCATGCGGTCTTGCGCCCCGGTCTCATAGCCAGCCGCGCGCCCGTCGCGGGCGGGGCCTTGCGAATCACATCTTACCGGAAGGTGAATCGCGACGCGACACGCCGCGCACCCCTGTAATTTCCTCTTACCTCACCCGCACCAGGCCCTGGGTGAATTCGAACAACACCACGCAGCCGGTCAGCCGTGCGCTCGGCTCCAGCGGGGCGAAGCGCCAGCCGCGCACGGCCCGCTCGGCCTCGGTGTTGAAACTGCCTCCCGGCACGCCGCGGGCGACGTGAACCCGGTCGGTGGCGCCGGCCTCGGTGACGTCGAACTGCACCACGGTCCAGCCCTGCAGGCCGCGTGACCAGCCGCGGGCGGGATAATCGGGCAGGCGCGCTTCAACGGCATTGAGCTGTGCTCCCGAACACCCCGAGGCGTCCGCAGCCCGGTCCACATTGGGCGGGGTTGGCAGATCGGATGCGATGCGGAAGGGCTGGTTGCGCGGATCGGACAAGGGATTGACCGAGGCGCACGCGCCAAGGCACAGCGCGGCGAAGACGGCGGGAGCAAGGCGGAGCGCGTTCATGAAGGAACTGTGCCGCCGCGCGCGCCCGCCTTCAAGCGCACACGGCGCCCTGCGGGGGTGAACCATGCTGAGATTGTCATGTGCCAAAAGCGCGGCGAACCACTAGCTTTATGGCTATGACACGCGCCGAGCGCCGCCTGGCGGCCCAGATTGTCCGAGCCCGCGCCGCGCTCCTGTGGGAGCGCGCAGCGCCGGTGCTGGCGCCGGTACTGGCGGCGCTGGCCGTGTATCTGGTTCTGGCGCTGTTTGGCGTGTTCGAGCGCTTTGGCGATCCCTGGCGGCTGATCGCGCTGGCGGCGCTGGTTCTGGGGGGCGGCTGGGGCGCAGTGCGGGCGCTGGCGGGCTGGCGCGCACCGTCCCGGCGTGACGCTGAACGCCGGGTCGAAGATGATTCCGGTCTGGACGGACGCCCGTTCGAGGCGTTGCGCGACGCTCCGGCCGCAGGTTCTGACGACTGGTGGGCCGCGCACAGGGCCCGCATGGAAGCGCGCCTGTCACAGGCCCGGACCCGGCGTCCGAAGGGCGCCTGGGCGGCGATGGATCCGCTGGGCTTGCGCATCTTCGCCGTGATCGTGATCGGGTGCGGCGCGTTTCTGGCGGGTGATCTGGCTGCGCCGCGCCTGGGCGACGCCTTTGCGCCACGCCTGATGGCGGGCGGGTCTGCGGCGGGCGCCAGCGTGGAGATGTGGATCGAGCCGCCGGCCTATACCGGGCGGGCCGTAATCTATCTGCGCGACCGCCGCGAGGCGCGCGCCCCGGCCGGATCGGTGCTGGCGGTGCGTCTGGCCGGAACCGGCCGTATGCCGTCGGTCCATGGCGCCCCGGCGGAGATCGAGACCCTGTCGGGTGATGTGCGCCTGTTGCGCATTACCCCCGAGGACGATGGCGAGATCCTGATCCGCGCCGGCGGCTGGCGCGAGCAGGTGCGTCTGGAGTTGATCCCCGACCAGCCGCCGCAAGTGCGACTGGCGGCCGAGCCGTCCGGCGATGCGCAAGGCCGGCTGGTGCTGGAGCTGTATGCCGAGGACGATTACGGGGTTGAAGAGCTGGTGTTCGCCTTCACCGCTGAAACGGGCGGCGCAGCGGAAGAGATCACCATTCCGCCCGGCGCCGTGACGGTGACCGGCGGCGAAGGTCTGAAAATCGCGCGCCTGGACCTGTCGCGCCACCGTCTGGCCGGGGAGCGGGTGCGCGCGCGCGTTATCGCCGTGGACGCCATCGGCCAGCGCGGCGCGTCCGGCGAGATCGCCCTGACCCTGCCCCAGCGCGTCTTCCTGGATCCGCTGGCGCGCGCTGTCGCGTCAGAGCGCCGGCGGTTCCTGGGTGATGAGGCGGACTATGGGCCCATGCCCGACGCAGCGTCAGTGATCACGCTGGCGGGCGCCTTCCTGGACGATGAGCCTGATCGCCGGATCGAGCGGGCGCCGCCCGGCGTGCAGCGTCTGGCGCTGGCGCTGGATGCCGTCAGCGACGCGCCCCACGGCTATTTCGATGATCCGGTGGTGTGGATGGGCCTGCGCACGGCCCTGCGCCAGGTGCGCCGGGCGCGCGAGCGCGACGCGCTCACCCATCTTGATGAGGATTTGTGGCAGATCGCCCTGCGCGCAGAGCTGGGCAGCCTGGCCGACGCCGAGGAAGCCTTGCGGGCCGCCGAGCAGGCGCTGATGGATGCGCTGGCGCGCGGCGCCGATCCCATTGAGCTCTCAGCCTTGTTCGACGCGTTCGAGCGCGCGGTGCAGGTTTATATGCAGGCGCTGGCGCGCGAAGCTGCCGAAGCCGGGCGCTTCGCCGAAGGCGGGGGCGGCGGCATGAGCGGCATGGATTCCGACAGTCTGCAAGCCCTGTTGGACGCGATCCGCGAGGCTGCTGAGCTGGGCGATGACACCGGTTCGCGGCGTGCCCTGGCCCAGCTGACCGAGATGCTGCGCAATATGCAGATCACCCTGTCCCAGGGCGGGCGGGGGCAGGGCGAAGACAGCCCCATGGCCCGCGCCCTGCGCGAAGCGCTCGAAGAGCTGTCGGAAGCCATTGGCGAGCAGCGCGCCCTCACCGAAGACACGTTCAATCGCGACCGCGAGACCGGCGACCGCCGGTCCGGCGCCGCGCCGCGTCCGCCGGACGCCCGGGCTCTTCCCGGCGATGAGGAAACCGGCGACGAGCCGTCTGGCGGAGGCGGGGGCGGCCTGCTTGAGGACGACGGGCAGGGCGCCGGCGCCGGGTTTGATGACCTGGCTGAGCGCCAGCGCGCGCTGCAGGATCGGCTGGATGCGGCCGAAGAGGCTCTGGCCGGCGTGCCTTCGGGCGACGAGGCCCGCGCGGCGCTGGAGGCGGCGCGCCAGGCCATGGAGGGCGCTGAGCGCGCCCTAGCCGAGGGTGACGGCCCCGGAGCGTTGAGCCAGCAGGATGAGGCCCTGCGCGCCCTGCGCGAGGCGTCGCGCGAGGCCGCCGAGGCGCTGGAGCGTGAAGCGGCGGGCGATGCCGACGGCGCCGACCCGCTGGGCCGCGGGGCAGCGGGCGGGGAGTCCGGCGAGACGGCTGTGCCCAGCGAAGCCGAGCGCCAGCGCGCCCGCGATATTCTCGAAGAATTGCGCCGCCGCGCCGCCGAACGCGGCCGCCCCCAGGAAGAGCTCGATTACATCGACCGCTTGCTGGAACGGTTCAGACGCTAGGCCGCCAGGGCGTGAGGGGTCAGCGCACCGCCGCCTTCAAGATCGCCGCCACGATGGCTAGCGCAGCGCGGTACTGCTCCAGCGTTTCGGGCTTGCGCACCGAGGAGACCACGTTGGGAAAGCTGGAGGAGGCGCGCTGCAGGCGGGCCACATCGCCGGAAAACACGATCACCGGAATGCGCGCCAGCGCCTCGTCGTCCAGCAGCCGGTCCAGCAGCCACAGCCCGTCTTCGCCCGTCAGGTTGAGATCAAGCACGATGCAGTCCGGCGCCGGGCCGGATTTGAGCTGGGCCAGCGCGCCGGCGCCTTCCAGCGCCCGGTCGATACGCGCCGCGCCGGCTTCCTCGCGGAGCATTTTGGAAAACAGGAAGGCGTCCTGTTCGTCATCTTCGACCAGGAGCACGCGGGCTCCGGATGCATCCTTGGTCATGGCGGGCCCATCAGGTGTTGGCGTCGGTACGCGATGCTAGGACCTCAGGGGCCGGACGCAAGGCGTATTTGCGCCTGAGGCGATTGTCAGGGCCGCGCGGGTCAGGCGATCACCGCGCCCAGCGACGCCATGTCGTCAAAGAAGCCGGGATAGCTGGTGGCGATCATGGCCACGTCATCCACCGTGACCGGCTCGCGCGCGCCCAGCCCTATCACCAGCCCGCTCATGGCCAGCCGGTGGTCGTGGCGGGTCTCCACCCGTCCGCCGCCGGGCACGCCACCCGCCCCGCAGCCATGAACCACCAGATAATCCTCGCCCAGCTCGATGCGCACGCCATTGGCGGCGAGCATTGCGGCGGACGCGGCCAGCCGGTCGCTTTCCTTGGCGCGCAGCTCGGCCAGCCCCTTCATCACCGTGACGCCTTCAGCAAAGGCGGCGATGACAGCCAGGATCGGATATTCGTCGATCATGGAGGGCGCGCGGCTCTCGTCGATCTCAAGGCCGCTGAGCATGCCGGAGCGCGCCGAGATATCCACCAGACGCTCCCCGGCGCAGGCGCCGGCGGGCGTGATGGCAAGGTCCGCGCCCATGTCCTGCAGCACGGCGTAAAGCCCCGAGCGCGCGCGATTGTCCATGACGCCGGTGAGCGTTACGGCGCTGCCTTCGGTCACCAGCGCGGCTGCGATGGCGAAGGCGGCCGAAGACGGATCGCCGGGCACAGCCAGATCATGGGGGGTCAGAACCCGTCCGCCGCGCACCCGCACGATCAGTCCGGCGCCGTCCGGCGCAGCGTCCATATCCGCCCCGTAAAGAGGCCCCATGGTCTCGGTATGGCCGCGCGTGGCGTGGGCCTCGCGCACAAGTGTCTCGCCCTCAGCCCCGAGCCCCGCCAGCAGGATCGCGCTTTTCACCTGGGCCGAGGCTATGGGCGGCGCATAGTCGATGGGCTTCAGCCGGCTGGAGCCGAACAGGCGCGCGGGCAGGCGGCCGCCCTGTGATTCGCTGCGTGCGCCCATCGCCGCCAGCGGGTCGAGCACGCGGGCCATGGGCCGCGCCGACAGGCTGGCGTCTCCGGTAAACACGGCTTCAAGATCAAAGCGCGCCGCCGCCCCCATCAACAGCCGCACGCCGGTCCCGGCATTGCCCAGATCCAGCGGTCCGGCCGGGCTGGACCATGACCCCCGCCCCGTCACCGTCCAGGCGCCGGGGCCTTCGCGGCGCACATCGGCGCCCAGGGCGGACACGGCGCGGGCCGTGGCCATCACATCGGCGCTTTCCAGAAGATTCGTGATCCGGCTGGCGCCGGCGGCCAGGGCGGAAAACATCAGTGCGCGATGGGACACCGATTTATCCGGCGCAGCGGCCAGCTGTCCGGTCAAGCGCTTGGCAGGACGGGCGGTTCTCGGTCCGGCGGCAGGCTGGGAGGCGGGGGTCATGGGGGTGCTTGGGGGTTTGGTGCGAAAAAAGCTCAATTCGGGTTTTGACAGCGCGCGTTTAACGTGGCAACTGGCGCGCCGATTTAAAGACGCCAACCAGCGCTGAAGGATACTGCCAGTGCCCAAAACCGATCTCGGCGTGAAGCGCACCTGCCCTGAGACAGGCAAGAAGTTCTACGATCTGGGCAAGGACCCGATCGTATCGCCCTTTACCGGCAAGGAATATCCGGTGTCCTATTTCGAGGAGGTGATCGCCAAGACACCCCCGAAAAAGGCGGCCCGGCCCAAGTCTGAGCCGAAGGAAGAGGTCGAGGACGAAGACGAGGACGAGGACGTCGAAGACGCCGTCGAGGCCGATGAGGACGAAGACGAGGCCGAAGACGACGAGCCCGAGCTGGACGAAGAGCCCATCGACCTGGGCGAGGACGACGAGGACGACGATGTCGCCGCCCCGGCCAAGAAGGCCAAGGCCGCGCCGGTTGACGAAGACCTTGACGGCTTTTCCGAAGGCGAAGCCGATCTCGACGACGAGGATGATGACGACACCGGCATCCTGCTCGATGACGATGATGACGATCTCGACGACGTCGTCGTCGGCGATGATGACGATGACGACGATCTGTAGCGCCTGAACTGGCCTGCCCGGCGGCGCTGCATATGGCGGCGCCGGGCAGGCTTGATCGGCGTGCGGCGCGCGACTAATGTCCGCGCTCCCGATACCGGCGGGGGTCCCTCCCCGCCCGCCCGCACGGGCGAATCCGGGGCCATAGCTCAGTTGGTAGAGCGCTTGAATGGCATTCAAGAGGTCGGCGGTTCGATTCCGCCTGGCTCCACCAGTTAGAAAAACCCCCGCAGCCTGATGGCGCGGGGGTTTGTTGTGATCGCCGTTCGCGTGCCCATGTTTATGTCTTGATCGCCCCTGCCTCGTGACGCACTCTTGAATGGGCGCTGTTGTGACAGGGCGGCGCGCTACAAAAGGAGGCGGGCATGCTGGCGCTGATTATGGCGGGGCATTTTCTGCTGGCCGGGCTCCAGACGGCGGCGCAGGCCGGACCGGACGCGGCGATTGAGGGTCACTGGCGCCTGCAGGAGGTGATCGAACACCCGCATGCCGGGTCAGAACCCGACTGGACCTCGCAAGCCGCCGGCGCGCGCCAGACCTACAGCTATGCCTCGCCCGGAGAGATCATCTACCGCCACCGGTTTGTACCCACAGGCGGCGAATGGTGGCTGGAGGGGGGAATTCAGTATTCCAGCCCGCCTGACGCGCTGATCCCGGGCGACACGCTCACCCTGTCCTCGCGCGCCTTCATCTCCCGGTTTGAGAACTGGCCCGATCATCTCAATCCTATGATTGGCGGCGGTGTGGGCCTGGAGGGCGTATCGGGCATTGAGAACGCCTGGGCGCCCGTGCGCATCCGGGCGCGCACGCAGCGTCAAGGGGACCGGGTCCAGAACAGCGTGCAGATCGCCGTGCCCGCCCGGCCCGGCGCCGGGCCGGAGGTCTGGAGCCGCAGCGTGCGCGTGGTGGCCAATGGCGGGGCGCGCCGCGTCTATGTCTATCAATGGGTGGAGGGTCCCCCCGATCCGGACGCGGGCCTGACCACCGCCTCCGCCGCCCTGCCCCCGCCGCCGCCCCGTCCGCGCCCGCCGCAGGCGGATGACCGGCCCAGCGATGACCTGCCAGCCATGCCGATCATGTCAATCCGGCGTGGCCAGGTGATGGTGAATCCAGGCGATGGCTGGTTCCCGGCTACACACGGCATGCGCGTGCCCCACGGGGCGGCAGTCCGCACAGGACCGGACAGCATCGCCGAAATTGTGTTTTTCGACGGCACCTTGGTCCGGATGAGGCCCGGCACTGTGCTCAATGTCCCGGCACATGACGGCCCGGCCGAGCGCGGCGGCATTCTGGCCATGACCATCGGCAAGATCTGGTCGCGCATCACGGGCAGGAGCCGGTTTGAGGTGCAAAGCTCCAGCGCCATCGCCGGGGTGCGCGGCACGCGCTTTTCCGCGGAGATCATGGCCGATGGCCGCGAGCGCTTTGCAGTCTATTCGGGCGCCCTGGATGTGCGCATCCTCGCCCTCGACGAGAGCATCCCCTTGGAGGCGGGCGGCTGGCTCGCCATCGCCGCGGACGGGCGCAGCGTGGAGACCGGGGCGCTGGACACGCTGGAACGCGCTGAAGAGCATGTCTGGCATGCCAATGACCCGGAGCGCGCCTTGCCCGCGCCCGCCGACGGACAGCTGGTGCGCGAAACAAGCGAAGGCCCTGGCGCTATCAGGTCTGGTTCGCCGGGCACGCGCTCCATGGCCTGCTATTTCTCGATGACGAGGCGGTGGGCGCGCTGGAGGATGATCTCGATACCCCGTTCGGCCTGATGCGCTGGCGGGAGGGAACCGGCATGGGCCATGGCTGGCATCCCGTCCCGTCCTAGCCCCCCGCCCTTGACGCACGCGCGCCCGCTTCCCACCTCTTTGGCCAGACACTGCGCGGATGGAAGGAGCGCATCATGAGCCACGCGATGACCCCAAATCCT
>JBHYFR010000094.1:0-8911 GCA_051859425.1 Oceanicaulis sp.
GCCCGTTTCGACGCGCGCGCCTTGCGCCCGTGCTTGTGCGGCTTCAGGCCCGCGGCCCATCGCCTCCAGCAGATCGCCCTGGGCGCGCCAGCTGGCGGTCAGGGCCGGATTGCACTGGGTGGCGCGCTGAAAGGCGCTGAGCGCGCCGGCCATATCCCCGGACGCCCGGCGCAGATGCCCCTGTTCCTGATAGGCGCGCCCGAAATCGGGACTGGCCGCGATCAGCCGCTGCTGAAAGCCCTGCGCGTCATCGCTGCGCCCCTCATAACGCGCGCACACGGCGGCGATGTAGAGCGCCTCCAGATCGTCGGGATCACGCTGCAGCAGCGCCTGCGCCATGCGCCCGGCGGCGTCAAAGCGGCCCGCCCGGACCAGTGACTGGGCCTGGCGGATCAAGTCTGGCGGCGCGTCCTCAGTCGTGTTCAAGCAACACCCCTGACACAGAAAAATGAAGGCGCTCCGGCTGGCAGAGCGCCTTCATTATTGGCAGGCGGCGGCGCAATACAACGCCGCCGCCGTCTTTGGCTCAGTACTGGACCCCGACACGCAGGCCCACGGTGCGCGGACGCGCGATCGTCACCCGCTCCCGGTCGAACACGAAGTTATTGCTCAACTGGGCGCGTTCGTTGGTGACGTTGTCCACGAACAGCTCCACATTCCACTGGCTGGCGGTGACGCCCGCGGACATGGACAGAAGGGTGTAGCTGTCCAGATCCGCCGAGTTGATGTCGATGACATCGCTGCGCGAGCCGTCCGAATACACCAGCTGCGGCTGGATGTGAGCCATCCAGCCGTTCTCCATCGGCCACTCATAGCGCGCGCGCACATTGGCCTGGACGCTGGGCGCGAACGCCAGGTCCGACCCCGCCGTGACATCGTCGGTCGGCGTGATCACGCGGGTGATCTCGGTGTCCAGGAAGGAGAAGGCGCCCGCGATGGTCAGGCCTTCAATATCGGCCGGGGCCCAGGTGATATCGCCCTCCAGGCCGCGGATTTCAGCGTCCGCCGCATTGTCGGAGAAGAACAGGTTCACGATGCTCGGATCGAAGATCGTGGTCTGCAACCGGTCGATCTCGACATAGAACATGCTGCCGTTGAAGCGCAGCTGACGGTCAAACAGGTCTGTCTTCCAGCCGATCTCGTA
Source organism: Oceanicaulis sp. (assembly GCA_051859425.1). Taxonomy (GTDB): domain Bacteria; phylum Pseudomonadota; class Alphaproteobacteria; order Caulobacterales; family Maricaulaceae; genus Oceanicaulis. The sequence goes on from JBHYFR010000094.1 coordinate 1,145, forward strand.
ATTGCGCACATCGTCGGTATCGAGCGCAAACGGCACGGTGTAGTCGCCCGGCCCCCGCGCACCGCCGGGACGGTTCAACAGACCCGGACGGAAGCCCTCCGAATAGGTGGCGTAGAACAGAAGATTGTCCGCCGGCGTCCAGGTGCCGGTCACCTTGGTGATCACACCGTCGGTCTGGGCCGATGAGGGTGCACGCACCGAGTTGAAGATCTGCTCGGCCTGGGCCGGGCTGTAGCCCTGAGCGATGATGCTGGCGATCGTGTCCGCTTCGGTGAAGGTCTGGCGCAGGGCCGGATCGCACGAGCCGATGAAGGTGAACGAACCCGACCCGTCATAGAGGTCGGAGATATTGGTGCCGAACGCATTCTGGTCAGCGCCCGCGCCGGAATTACAGAAGGACGAGTTGGCCGTGCCTTCCAGATTCACGTCGATATCGTACCAGCGCGCGCCCAGCGTGATGGCGAACGTGTCGGGGACGAGATCAAACGTCACCTCCCCGAACACGCCGCGCTGCTCGTCGGTGCGGCGCACGTCATTGCGGAAGATCACGCCCGCCGGGAAGGGTCCGGGATCGGACTGATAGGCGCCCGGGAAGGGGAAGTTGGGGGCAAACGGGCCGAACGGCTCCGCCGCGATTGAGCCGCGGTATTCAAAGTCGTTGCGCTCTTTCAGTGTCAGGTCGCTGTAGAACGCCCCGAAGGTGGCGCGGATGCGCCGGTCCTGGGGCGTGGTGGCCCGCAGCTCGTGGGTCCAGACATCGGTCTGAGAGGTCGAATTCACCGCAAGATTGGGCGGCTGGCAGACCCCTGCCGGGTCGGCCGCGCCCGGATAGCTCACCGAGCCGTCACAGATATAGTAGGGCAGGTACTGGCCGACAAACAGATAGTCCGAATAGTCCACCCGCTGGTCCGTCGACCGGTCGGTGAACGCGCCGGTATAGACCACGTCCAGCGCGCCCATCCGGCCTTCCAGCGTCCAGTTCACATTGCGGAACTCGTCCTCGATGCGATCCTGCTCGAAGCGCTCGATCTGCAAATCGTCCAGCTCGGGGTCGACGAAGAACACGCCATCGGACTCGATGCGCTGCTGGGCGTAGCCTGCCGTCAGGCGCCAGTCGGGATTGAATTCGTACCGGGCCGACAGGCGGAAACCGGCATAAGTGGCCGAGTTGAAATTGTCGCGCGCGATATTGGAGTTATCCGCATCCAGGAAGGTCACGCCCGACAGATCGGCTGTGGACTGGAAGCCGGCGCGCTGGGCCGATACCGGCACACCATTGGCGCGCACGGTTCCGGCGGGCCGGAAGCGGGCCGATTCCGACGCGTTGCGCGTGCCCGCCACATTGTCGATATACCCGCCCTGTTGGTCCACATAAGCGACCATGCGCACGGCGAAATTATCGCCGAAGGGCAGGTTGATCATGCCTTCGGCCTTGTTGCTCATGGCGCCGTCCTGGGTGAAGGACACGCCGAAATTCGTGAACGCCTCGAACGCGCCCAGCACCGGCTTGTTGGTGATCAGGCGCACCGTGCCCGCCTGGGAGCTGGCACCGTAGAGCGTGCCTTGCGGTCCGGGCAAGACTTCGATGCGCTCCAGGTCCACCGCGTAGACATCCAGATTGCGCCCCGGCTGGGCCAGCGGCTGCTCATCCAGATAGAAGGCCACATTGGGCGACAGACCGGCCACGCCGGCCACCGTCAGGTTCGGCGTGGTGGAGGCCAGGCCGCGGATATAGATCGTGTTCTGGCCCGGCCCGGACCCGCCCGCGGTAATGCCGGGCAGCTGGACCAGATAATCGGTGAAATTGTCCACGCGCAGTTCATCCAGGTCGCCGGCGCCCAGAGCGCTGACGGCGACCGGGATGGTCTGCGCGTCTGATTCCACCTTGGTGGCGGTGACCGTGACCACGTCCACCTGGGCGTTGGCCGCCGCCGTCAGCGTCATGGCCGCCGCGGTCAGGATGGTGGTCGACAAGGCGCGTTGTCTCAGAGTCTGCATGATGCATGCCCCCTTTTTGCTGCAAGATATTTCGAGGGCTTGTTATATGGATCGCGCGCCGCTTGACCACCGCAGGCGCCGACATTCCTGCTATCGCACGCGCCTAGGCTGCGGATATGCCCGGACTGGCCTTCAATTATGGCATGCATGCAAAGGCGTTAGCGCCAAGTGTGGCGAATTTGCAACGATCTTTGCCCGGATTAAGCCGCGCCGCACAGCCCGGCGCAGGCCTCATATTGCTTCCGCCACGAATCGTTCCGTGCGAATTCGGTTTCCCCGGCGCGCAGGCCGCGCTATGGCGATTTCATGAGCGAGCATGATGAAATCCTTGTCGCCCTGCGGCGCATCATCCGGGCGGTGGACATCCGCTCGCGCGAGCTGGAGCGCGAGACCGGGCTGACCGCGCCCCAGCTGGTGATCCTGCAGGCGCTGGCGCGTGGCGGGACCATGACCCTGAAAACGCTATCCAACACCGTCTCGCTGAGCCCGCCCACCCTGACCGCCATCCTGGACCGGGTGGAGCGCGCCGGCCTGGTCACCCGCCAGCGCTGCCCCACCGACCGGCGCGCCGTGCTCGCCGCGCTCACACCCGCCGGCCGCGCGGCGGTGGATCAGGCCCCCGAGCTGTTGCAATCCGGCTTTCTGCGGTCTTTTCGCAAGGCCCAGCCCTGGGAGCAGCACATGATCATCGCCGCCCTCCAGCGGGTCGCCGAAATGATGGACTGCCAGGACGTGGACGCCGCCCCGATCCTGGAACGCGCCGAAGACGTAACCCACGCCGCCGAGCGGGAGGGGTGAACAAGCTCACCGGCTTTTTGGCCAATTGCATTTTGAAGAAGTGGTAGCGGGGGAGGGACTCGAACCCTCGACCTCAGGATTATGAGTCCTGCGCTCTAACCAGCTGAGCTACCCCGCCGGGGGAGGTGCGGCCCGCAGGGGCCGGAGGCAGGCGTATACCTGCGCGCGTCTGTGTTCGCAAGCGCCGGGCGCGCCCGGCGCGGGCGCGTCTGCAGAGCGCCGGGGCCGGGCCGCGGGCGGGCGTGGCTCAGGCCGAGCGCACGCCGGCCAGGAACTGCGACACCGCGCCCTTCAGGGCGTCCGATTCAGTGTTCAGCGCCTGCGACGCGGCGCTGACCTGGGCGGCGCACTGGCCGGTTTCGCTGGCCGCGGCGTCCACGCGCGAGATGGATTGGGAGACGCCGCGTGCGCCGTCGGCGGCTTCCTGGGCGGCGCGGGTGATCTCGCTGGCCGCGGCGCGTTGTTCTTCCATGGCCGCCGCGATGGCGCCGGAGATGGCGTTCATCTCGTCAATCACCTCGCCAATATTGGCGATGGCGGCCACCGCCTTGCCGGTGGCGCCCTGGATCCCGCTGATCTGATCGGAGATGGAGGCCGTGGCCTTCCCGGTCTGGACCGCCAGCGATTTCACCTCGCTGGCCACCACCGCAAAGCCCTTGCCCGCCTCGCCCGCGCGCGCGGCCTCGATGGTTGCATTGAGGGCCAGGAGATTGGTCTGTTCGGCGATGTCATTGATCAGCGACACGATGGCGCCGATTTTCGAGGCCGCATCGTTGAGCACGGCGACATCGTCATTGGTCTCGGTCACCCGGGCCGCCGCGGTGCGGGCGATCTGGCTGGAGCGGGTGATCTGCTGGGCGATTTCAGCGATGGAGCCGGTCATCTCCTCGGCGGCGGCGGCCACCGTGTCCACATTCTCCGCCGCACGCGCGCCCGACTGGTTGACCTCGGCGGTGGTGGCGCCGGCGCTGCGCGCGGATTCGTCCAGCGCCTGCGCGGCCGAGCTCATCTCGCTGGCGGCGTCCGACACCGCGCCCAGGGCGCGTCCCGACACCGTCTCGAAGCGCGCGATCAGCTCTTCAATGGTTCTGGCGCGCGCTTCACGCGCCGCCTGGTCCGCCTCGGAGCGCGAAGCCAGCTCGGCGCGCTCGATGGCGTTCTTGCGGAACACCGCCACGGCGCGCGCCATGCCCGCGATCTCGTCGCGCCCGTCATCGGTCAGGTCTTCGCCGATCTCGCCGCCGGCCAGTTGCGCCATGGCCGCGCTGATGCGCTTGAGCCGACGCAACAGATTGCGCGTCACATAGAACCAGGCGACGCCCAGCCCGATCACGATGCTGGTCAGGCCCAGAACGATCATCATCGCCGCGCCCGCCGCAATGGCGTCACGCCCGGCCTCGCCCGCCTCGGTCTGGCTGGACAGCGCGGCCTCGCGCGTGGACTGAACCAACTCGGCCAGCGCGGCGTCGGCCGCACGCGCCTCGTCAACCAGATCTTCGGCCGCGGCTTCGGCCTCAAGCTCGGCCCGGCGCAGGGCGAACAGCCCGTCCGCGCCGTCCGCGCGCGACAAGAGAGCATTGGCCGGCGCCGTGACACGGGCGTCCACCGCCTCGCCCAGAATGGCCAGATTGATGCGCACCTCGTCAGCGGCGATCTCGAACGCGTCCGCGACGGCGTCCACATCGGCCAGACCCGCCGCCGCGCCCAGCTCGGCATAGCGCGTCGCGGCCAGATTCACCGCCATGGCGGCGCGCAGCAGGGATTCGATGGTCCCGGTCTGCGAGGTTTCATCCAGAACATTTTCCAGCGCATCCGCCGCCTGCGCCCGGTCGCGCAGCGCCGCCGTCAGCGCCTGCTCGCGCGCGCTCTGGGCGTCCAGACGCTGGCCCACCGGCCCTGCGGCGGCGTTCACCGCCTCGCGCACATCAGCCAACGCCTGCTCCAGACGCTCTGCCTCCTGCGCATCCAGTCCCGCTGCGCGCAGATCCGCCACGCTGGCCCCGGCCTCTTCCAGCAGCGCATCCAGGCGCGAGGCGGACACGGTGCGGTCAAAGGCGTCACGCGACCGCGAGAACGCGGCGAATTCACCCGTCAGCGCCGCCGACGCCGCCTGCAGGCGCTGGGCCGCGGCCGCGCGCGGCGCCGTGCGCTCCACCACCTGGTCCAGCGCCCCGCCTGCGGCGTTAAACGCCAGCATGCCCGCCGCGACCACCGCCAGGGTCAGGGCCGTCACCCCGCAAAAGGCTGCGATCAGGCGCGTCTGAACCGAGTGGAGAGCGAATGTCATGGCAAGGCCCCGTTAAGGTTAAGATCGCACGGCGGAGAAAAAGCGGCGCGGCCGGCTGGCCGCGCCGCCTTGTGTCAGCGTCTAGTCGGCGAAGGCGAAATCAAAACGGCGCTCCAGCGTATCGGCGCGCTCGGCGGCGGCGTAACGCCAGGCTTCCAGCGCACGCAGCACGGCGCGCTCGAACACGCCGGCCGGCGTGGCCTCGACCACTTCCACATCGGTGACTGCGCCCTCTTCATTGACCACATAGCGCACCGTGACATGGCCCTCGAGATTGCGGCGGTGGGCGGCGCGCGGAAACTCCGGCGCCTCATAGCTCAGCAATTCGCGCTCCTCAGCCGCAGCCATGGCCGGGGCCGCGCCCAGACCTGCCGCCAGCGCCAGCGCAGCGGCCATTGCAGTGAAACGTTTCGTCATGACACCCATCCTGATGTTTTGAGGACCGCGCCCATATGGCGGCCCATGTCCAGCCCGATCCCGCAGGCGGGGCGTGTTGATCCGCCCTCGCCCGTCGGGATGTCTGGCAGGATGACGTGAAGCTGTTGCCGTTCACTTAACGTATGTATTGAATACGCGTATTCAGCGCATCAGGACGCGCACGCCCGCAGCCGCGGCACGCGGGCGGCCAGCACTGAGCGCACGTCATTTCTGCGGCGATCAGACGGTCAGGCGCTGATGTGGATCGGGTGTCCCAGCGCGGCCAGCGCGCTTTCGGCGAACGCTTCGGTCAACGTCGGGTGGACATGGATTGTGCCCGCAATGTCTTCCAGACGCGCGCCCATTTCCAGCGCCAGGGCGAACTCGCCCGACAGTTCCGACACATGCTTGCCCACGGCGTGAATGCCCAGGACCACATGGTCGCTCTTGCGCGCGGTGACGCGCACGAAGCCGCCATCGGCGCCGCCCTCCATGGTCAGCGCCCGGCCTGATGCGGCCAGCGGAAATTTGCCGGTGATCACGTCCTCGCCCCTGGCCTTGGCCTCGTCCGGGGTCAGCCCGGCGCCCACCAGTTCGGGCTCGGTGAAGCACACCGCGGCGATCGTCACAGGATCAAAGCGGCGCTTGTGGCCGGCGATGATCTCGGCGACAGCCTCGCCCTGCGCCGTGGCCTTGTGGGCCAGCAGGGGCTCGCCGGTCAGATCGCCAATGGCATAGACGCCGCGCATGGCGGTGCGGCACTGGTCATCGACCTTCACGAACGGCCCGTCCATATCGACGCCCATGGTCTCAAGGCCCCAGCCATCGGTGACCGGCTTGCGCCCCACCGACACCAGGATCCTGTCCGCCTCAATGCGTTTGGTCTCGCCGTCAGCGGTCTCGAACTCCAGGAAGGTTTGACCGCCCTCCTCCACCACGCCTTTGGCCTTGGATTTAAGGTGGAGATCCACCTTGTTCTTCTTCAGCCACATGGTGACGGGCCGCGTCAGCTCGGCGTCATAGAGCGGCACGATGCGGTCCAGCGCCTCGACCACGCTCACCGCGCTGCCCAGCTTGCGAAAGGCGATGCCCAGCTCCAGCCCGATATAGCCGCCGCCGACCACCACCAGTTTTTCCGGCAACTCAGTGAGCTCCAGCGCCTGCGTCGATCCGATCACCGCGCCGCCGAATTTCATGAAGGGCAGCTCGGTTTCCTTCGACCCCGTGGCCAGGATCACATGTTCGGCGGTGATCTCCAGCTCGCCGCCATCGGCCAGCGTCACGACGCAGGTCTTGGCGTTCTTAAACACCGCCCAGCCATTGACCGCCTCCACCTTGGCCGCTTTGAGAAGCTGGCCCACGCCCTTGGTCAGCTTGTTGACGATGGAATCCTTCCAGGCCGTCAGGCCCGCCATGTCCAGCTGCGGCGGGGCGCTCAGCGACAGGCCCATATCGGCCTTGTCGGCCAGGTGGCGCATCTCTTCAAACTTCGCCGCAGCATGGATAAAGGCTTTTGACGGGATGCAGCCGCGATTAAGGCACGTGCCGCCCAGCCCCGCCTTGTCCACGATCACCGTGTCGAGGCCCAGCTGGCCCGCCCGGATCGCCGCCGGATAACCCCCCGGCCCGCCGCCCACGACGAGAACCTGGCATTGGCGGGTTTTGCGCTCAGACATGGGGGCTTCCTTTTGGCTCAAAGGGATGTCGCGCCCGATCTAGCCGTTCAGCGCCCAAAGGGGAACCCGGCGGGTGTGTGGGGGCGCCTGCCCGCCGCCCGTCAGCACGTATGGGTATCGGTCTCGCCGCCGATATAAATCCGGCACCGAAGGAAATCGCTGGGCATGATGTAGACATTCGCGCTGTAGGTCCGCACGGCGCCGTCTACAGTGTAGGAAATCGACAAATCCCCCGCCGTCACGGGAATAAATCTGAGCGTCCGGCTCTGCCCGGGCTCCATAGAAAACAAGTCAACCTGATGGTTCGTGTAGGTCAGCGTGACCTCGCCGATCGTCTCCGGGCCCGCGTTTGTGACCGTCACCTGATGAGGCAGCAGACCCGTGCCACATCCGCCGATCAAGCTGGCGAGCAGGGCGCAGACGGCGAACAGGGCGATGCGCAAGGTGTGCTCTCCTAAATGATCCGGGCCTACCTAAGCAATCTTGGAGAAAGCCTCAAATTGTCAGAGGGCAAAGCGAACGCTCCTAGGGATCGCAGCATACACTTAGCTTATCGCCGTGCGGCTCGATAATTCTATGCCATAGTCCAGC
>JBHYFR010000095.1:0-8849 GCA_051859425.1 Oceanicaulis sp.
GATTCCACGTTAAGCCCCGCTGTGTGCCGCCCGCGATTGCCGCACGCAGGCTTGGTATTTCCGAGCGTGACTTCAAGGAACGCATCCACGCCTTTGAAAAAGCGGGCTTTCCTAACCCCGATCCACTGACTGGCAACTATGATATCGAGGCGATTGACCGCTATATCGAAGCGCGCAATCCTAGGATCTTCGGCAGGACCGACGACGGGGGCGCGATCACCGACGCGTCGGTCATCCAGCAGCGGATCGCCCGTATGAGCAAAACCAGTGGGTAGAGGCACACCCCGTCACTACAAGATCAAGCGCAACGGCCGCGCATTCTGGGAGCCCACGGCAACCATGAAGGCGCACGGCTTCGTCTCGATTCCGCTTGGGCCAAATGGCCCCGATGCTTTTCGCCAGGCCGAGGAATGGAACCGGCGCTGGGACGAAACGCGCACAGGCAAATCCCCTTCACCGGCCGCGACGCGCGACGAGAACCTGCACCCCCTGCGTGCCGAGGAGCTGACCGTCTATCCCCCCAAGTCGATCGGGGCGGGTTTCAAAAGTTTCCGCACCACCAATGAATGGGCGCGCAAGGCCCCCAGGACGCGCGAGGAATGGTTCCGGGCATGGATGCGGATCAAGCCCGTGTTCGGCGACGTGGACCCGCGCGCTGTCGATCTGACCACCATCTCGTCTTTCCGCCAGCACGTCGAGGAAACGGTCAGCCTGCGCGAGGCACACAGGACCATCAAGATCTGGCGCGCGCTCTGGAAGATCCTCGCGGCCATGGGCTATTGCATGCGCGATGCAGATCCCTCGCTCGGCGTGCGCAACATCGCCGCGCAGGGGCGCAGCCAGACTTGGAGTGAAGGCGAAGTGGTGCGCCTTGCCAAGCGCGCCTGGCGCATGGGCTATCGTGGCCTCGCGGCCGTTATCGCTGTTGCCTGGGATACCCAGCTCAACCCAGGTGACGTCCGGGCGCTGACGGCCTCCCAGATGGCGACGGCCGGCAAGGGTAACCTCTTCTTCACGGCACGGGGGAAGACCGGCGTTCCGGTCGGGGGCGCCCTGAGCGCCCGCTCCATGCGCGTCCTGGCCGAATACATCCGCCTGCTCGGCGTCGAGCTGCACGGCGATGCGCAGATCTTCCGCAACCGATCGGGCCACAAATATTCAAAGGATACGCTCGGCGACGACTTCCGCACCGTCAGGGCCGCCGAGTTCGGTGAAGCCGAGCGAAGAACCCTCGGTCACGACTTCCGCCGCTCTGGTGCCGTCGAAGCGATCGTCGGTGATGCCAGCGCCGAGGCCCTCGCCCACGCGATGGGCAACACCCTCAGCGCCTCCAATGCCCTGTTCGCAACCTACGTGCCGGTCAAGGCCGAGACAATTCTCGCGGTAGGTTCCGCGAGGCGTAAGGGCCGCACCAGGCTGCGCTCGTGAACAAAGAGAGCGCAAAAGTGGGAACGCCCGGCCAGCCGAAGTGGGAACACAAAAAAGGCGCTACCTGCCCGCAGCGCCTAAACAACTGAAATCATTTGGAGAAAGTGGCGGGAGTGACGGGGCTCGAACCCGCGACCTCCGGCGTGACAGGCCGGCGCTCTAACCAACTGAGCTACACCCGCGTGGGCATCCCGGCGCGACGCCGGGGAGCGCTTTCCTACTTTTGCTCCCGCCCCCGGTCAAGCGCGTTTGCGGGGATTACGCACATGGGGCGCAGATGAAGGCTGGTGGGCGGTGACGGGCTCGAACCGCCGACCCTCTCGGTGTAAACGAGATGCTCTACCAACTGAGCTAACCGCCCTTGGCCTCTATCTACTCCGCCCGGCCCGCAGGCTTCAACCGGTCTGATCCGTAACAGCCCAGCTGGCGCACGGTTTTGGCGTGGCGCGACAGATGCGCCAGCGCACGCGCCACGGCCGGGTCGTCCTCATGGCCCTCCAGGTCGAGGAAGAAGAGCTGCTCCCACGGCGCACCCGCCACGGGCCGGCTTTCCAGCTTGGTCAGGTTGACGCCTTCGGTGCGGAACCCCTCCAGCGCGCTGATCAGCGAACCGGCCTCGTCACTGGTGATCACCACGAGCGAAGTCTTGCACGGCAGGAGCGGCGAGGCCGGCGCCGGGTCGAGCGCCAGCGAGACAAAGCGCGTCTCGTTACCGGCATGGTCGGAGATATTGGGCTCGATGACATTGAGGCCGAACAGGCGCGCCGCATCCGGGCTGCCCACGGCGGCCACGGAGGCGCCCTCGTCCAGCGCGCGCTCCAGCGCACGGGTGGTGGACGAGACCGGGACTTTCTGCAGGTCAGGGCGCGCATTGAGCCAGCGCTGAGCCTGGCGCAGGGCCTGCGGGTGGCCGTACACCGTGCGCACCACGCCCACATCACTGGCTTTGCCGATCAGGGCGTGGACGATGCGCTGGTGGTGTTCGCCGGCGATCTTCAGCCTTGTCTCGCGCAACAGGTCATAGACCTCCACAATGCCGCCCGTGGCCGTGTTCTCGATGGGGATAAATCCATATTCGGCCTCGCCGCTCTCCACCGTGGCGAAAATGGCGGCGTAATCGCGCTTGATCACCGGCGCCACGCCCGAATAGCGCCCGGAATAATGGGCGTAGACGCCAAAATGGGAATAGCTGCCTGGCCCGCCCAAATAGGCCACGCGCGCCTCGGTCAGCAGGCGGTCGCCCGCGCGCGCATCCAGCCCGGCGCGCTGCCGGCGCAGCGAGTCGTCAATGATCGCCTGGAACAGCGTCTCGATGAAGCGGGCGTCCAGCCCCGCTTCGGCGCCCATCTTCACCGCACGCGTGATCACATCCTGCTCGCGCTCCACATCGCGCACCGGCGTCTGCTCACCGGCCTTGAGCGCACCCAGCGCCTCACCCAGCCGGCGGCGTTCGGCGAGCAGGCGGATCAGCTCGGCGTCCGCCCGGTCGATGGCGGCGCGCAGCACAGCGCGTTCATTACGCGGTTCGGGCGGGGTCATGCACGTCTCCTGACAAACAAAAACCCCCGCTGGGCGGCGGGGGCGGACTGGTCTTCATCTTCAAGCAGACGAGCTCAGCCGGTCCCCTCCGGGCCGTCAAAATAGCCGATAAAGAGATAAAGGGCCGGGCGCGTCATCATGCGCTGCAGCATGGCGCACGCGCGATTGTCCGGTCAAGCGCGAATTCGGACCGGCGTTGACACGCACGCCCGGGCGCCCTCCGATCCGGGACAGGCGATTGAACCGGACAGGGAGACACACCGCCATGACCACCTTCATCAGACTGGCCGCCCTGACGCTGATCGCCTCGCTGGCGGCGGCGTGTGATGATCCGGTTGATTGCGGCGATTGCGGCCCGCGCCCCGACGCCCGGCCCCAGGCGTTGATTGAAACCGGTCTGGGCGATATCCGCATTGCGCTATACGCCGACAAGGCGCCGGTGAGCGTGGCCAATTTCCTCGCCCATGTGGAGGCGGGCACGTTTGAGGGCGGGTCATTCTACCGCGTGGTGCGCGATGACAATGACCGGCCGGAGATCGAGCGCCCTATGAACCTCATCCAGGGCGGATGGGGGTTTGAGGGCCTGCCCGGGGCTGACGGCATCGCCCATGAAGGCACCGACATGACCGGCCTCTCCCACGTGCGCGGCGCGGTCTCCATGGCGCGCTATGATGTGGGAACGGCCACCACCGAGTTCTTCATCATGCTCAACGACACGCCCGGCCTCGACGCCGGCCCCGACGGGCGCAATCCGGGCGACGAGGCGGGCTATGCCGTGTTCGGCCAGGTGGTGGAGGGCATCGAGATCGCCGAGGCGATCATGAACAGTGCGGCGGGCGGCCTTGATGGCGCCCCCGAGGGCTTCGCCCATCAGTTCCTGACCGAACCGGTGACGATCCGCGCTATCCGGGCGGAGTGAGAGAGAAGTGACTTACAGCATTCAATCGGAGCGTTGATGATATGCCAGCCATCCCAGACGACATTCTCTCCTCGATCCGAGCCGCTGCTAAGGAAGCATATCCAAGCGACAGCGAAATGCGGGCATTCTATATTGAAAGTGAGACCGAGGCTTACGCGAAGATCATGACATTGGACTTTGGGCCAGCCACCCACCTTAAAGCAAGGATCATCGCATCAGCAGAAGAATACATTGACCTGTGGGAAGAACGAGCCTCGTTCATCTCCAATGAGATCGATGCCTACAAGGCTTTGCAGGATGTCCCGGCCGACGTTCCGCCAGAAGTGATTGAAGAGTTCAAACGCGAGGCTGCTGAAGTAAACGACTGGATCGTGGACCAGCGCGACGACATCGAGGGTCGCATCAGGCAATTCCGTTACATTCGCGACACACGCGCGAAGGTCGAGCCTCTCCGCGAACTCTTGACCCGCATGGAGTCCATCATCGGCAGCGAGTGCTACAACGGTAACATCCAGAACTATAGCGCATGGGGCGTGTGGAACGGCGAAGGTCGCTCGTTCCGATACCCGGTAACCGTACTGAAAAACGGAGAGCCCGAGAAGCGCCGATCTCGCTTCGACGACCTGAAACCTGAAGAGTTGATCACGGGGTATTACCATTTCGGTGCGAACGAGCTGAGTATCTACCGCGCGCTGATCAAAATCATCGATATTCTAAAAGCTGAATATGGGCTTCGAATTCCTGGCGAATGACAAGAGGCTTACTTTTCACCCGACAGAAATCCACATCTATCAGATGCCGAGGCGAGGCCAAACCGTACCTATTCCTGCACAATTCCTGCGCAGTTTGAAAAGGCTCACTTGATCTAAAATAACGACTTAAAGGTCTCGGCATCGTGGCGGAGTGACCACGCCCGCCCCTACCGCGTGGCGTTGAACAGCTCGCGCCCGATCAGCATGCGCCGGATCTCGCTGGTGCCTGCGCCTATCTCGTAGAGCTTGGCGTCGCGGAGCAGGCGGCCCGTGGGGTATTCGTTGATATAGCCATTGCCGCCCAGGATCTGGATGGCGTCCAGCGCACACTGGGTGGCCGCTTCGGCGGCGAACAATATGGCGCCCGCCGCGTCCTGGCGCGTGGTGCGGCCCCGGTCGCAGGCCTGGGCCACGGCGTAGACATAGGCGCGCGCCGCGTTCATGCGGGTGTACATGTCGGCGATCTTGCCCTGGATCAGCTGGAACTCGCCGATAGGCTGGCCGAATTGCTTGCGTTCGTGGACATAGGGCATGACCACGTCGAGGCACGCCTGCATGATGCCGATGGGACCGGCCGCCAGCACCGCGCGCTCGTAATCGAGCCCGCTCATCAGGACGCGCACGCCGCCCCCGATCGTGCCGAGCACATTCTCCTCGGGCACTTCGCAGTCTTCAAACACCAGCTCGCCGGTCTCCGACCCGCGCATGCCCAGCTTGTCGAGCTTCTGGGCGACGGAGAAACCCTTCATGCCCTTCTCGATCAGGAAGGCGGTGATGCCCTTGGAGCCGCCCTGGGGGTCGGTCTTGGCGTAGACCACCAGCACGTCGGCGCTGGGGCCGTTGGTGATCCACATCTTGGAGCCGTTGAGGACGTAGGAATCGCCCTTCTTCTCGGCTTTCAGGCGCATGGAGACCACGTCGGACCCTGCGCCGGTCTCGCTCATGGCCAGTGCGCCCACATACTCCCCGCTCATCAGCTTGGGCAGATAACGCGCGCGCTGGTCGGCATTGCCGTTGAGGCGGATCTGGTTGACGCACAGATTGGAGTGGGCGCCGTAGGACAGCCCCACCGAGGCCGAGGCCCGGCTGATCTCCTCCATGGCGATGCAGTGTTCGAGATAGCCCAGGCCCGTGCCGCCCAGCTCCTCCTCCACCGTCAGGCCCAGAAGGCCCAGATCGCCCATCTCGCGCCACAGCTCGGCGGGGAAGGTGTCGGTGGCGTCGATCTCGGCCGCGCGCGGCGCGATACGGTCGGAGGCGAAGGAGCGCACGGTGTCGCGCAGCATCTCCGCCGTGTCGCCCAGAGGAAACTCGAGCGTGGGATATTGATTGGCTGTCATGCCCCGCGAGATACCACGCGGCACAGCGTGGTCAAGCGCGCCGGGCGCTCCGCTCTTTGAGCCGCCCGGCCAAGGTGACCCCGGAGGCCACCGCCAGCAAGACGCCGCCGAGGAACAATGCCGGCGCGGGCCAGTCATTTGTGCCGATGCCATCGGCCAGATACGCCTCGAAATTGGACGCCAGCAACCACCCGCCCAATCCTGTCATCAGCAGGCCAAGCCCGAGATTGGCGATGAAGATTTTGACGCCGCCGCCCTGGGGCTGGGTCTCGGCCGCATCAGAAGACAGATGCGCCATCGCTTCGGGACCGGCCACATGGGCCGGATCAAGGATGGCGTCATCTTCGTGGGCTGCCTCGGCCGCCTCGCCCTCGGGGCGCTCGGGGCCGTCCACCTCGCCCGACAGGCCGGCGGCGCGGGCCGGGGCTTCACCAGGATGCGGCGGCGCCAGGTCTACGCGCCCGGCAGGCGCTGCTTCAGACGACCCGACGGCGACCGGCTCAGGCGCCGGCTGATGCACAGGCCCGGGCGCCGGCTGCGGCCGGACCAGCGGCGCGGTGACAACCGCCGGGGTCAGGAAGCTGAACCCCAGAACAGGGTTGGAGGGGGGTGCAGCGGTGATGGGCTCGCGGGCTGGCTCAGGGTGTGGCTCTGAGACGAGCACGGGCTGCGGCTGCGCCGGAATGTCAGTCCCGGTCTCAGCATGCGGCTCGGACCGGGCCGCAGGCGCGGCGTTGCGCGCAGCGTCTCCGGCCATGGAGGCGGCCATGCGCGCCAAAACCGCCTGCACGGCGCCGTCCTGCTCGGTGCGCGTCGCCTGCGCCGCCACCTCAGCCTCAGGCGCAGGCTCAGCTTCAAGTTCAGGTTCAGGCTGAGGTTCAGCTTCGGGCTCAGACTGAGCTTCTGCAGCCGGTTCAGGCTCGGCGGGCGCTTCCGGCGCCGGTTCGCTGAGCGGCTCCGCCTCGGGCGCGGCGGCGTCCAGGCTGGCCGTCCCGGCGGGCCAGTCCTCAAAAGCGATATCGACCTCGACCAGCGGACCGAGGCGCGGCGTGGGCTCAGCTTGGGCTTGAGGCGCCGGCTCCGGCGCCAGTTCGGGTGTCTGCGCAGGGCCGTCCAGCGCCGTCAGGTACAGCGCCTTTTCTGCAGCGCGCCGGCGCACCAGGCGTTCGGACACCACCAGGCGGCCGCCCTCTTCAGCGCGCACCCAGGTCTCCAGAGCGGCGGCGGCTTCGCGGTGCTTGCCCGCACGGGTCAGGCGCGCCACGTCGGACACCTTGAAGGCATTGGCGCCCACCGATGCGGCAAACGAGACCAGCGCATCGCGCATCGGCGCGGGCAGATCGGCGCCCGCCGCCGCCTCCACAGCCTGTTCGGCCTGGAGCACGTCATAAATCAGCAGCAGATCCGCATTCTCGCGGCTCAGCGTCACGCCCTCTTTCGCAGCGGCGCTGTGACCATAGCCGACCAGCCAGCGCCGGCCACGGCGCTGCGCCTCGCCCAGAAAGGGTTCATGGGCCTTGATCAGGTCGCGCGCGGCGCGGGTGGATTTCAAACGCGGTTTCATTGCTGTCCCGTTCCGAAACGGCCGAAAGTCCAGGCCGGTCCGGCTTTGCAAGGCCGGGGCCGTCAGCGTGCGGGACGGTCCAGAACGTCAACTGTGTCCACTGCGGTGAACGGCGCAAAGAAGCCCGCCCCGGCGCCGCCGCCAATCAGCCATATCTCGCCGCCCAGCGCCACAGCCGCCGCCTCGGTGCGCGAGGCAGGCAGATTGATGCCCTCGCGCCAGCCCGAGGCGCCCGCATCCAGCACCAGATGATCGCGCAGGGTCTGGCGCATGTCAGAGCTGCGCCCGCCCAGAATGTGAATGGCGCCATTGAGCGCCACCATCGCGTGACCGGCCCGCGGCCGGGGCAGGTCAGGACCGCGCCGCCATTCACCCGCCCGGGTGTCATAGATGTCGACGCGCGCACTGGTCTGCCCGTCACGTGAGCCGCCAGCCAGCCAGATGTCCGGCCCCATACGCACCGCCGACGCGCCGCGCCGTGCGGTTTCCAAGGGTGCGGCCAGCGTGCTCCATTCACGCGTTTCCAGGTCGAAGACATACATGTCCGTGGCGCCGTCCTCGCCGCCCACGGCATAGAGCAGGCCCTCCGCCTCGATCAGTAAGAACGAGGCCTTGGCGCCCGGCATGGCCGGCTCGCCCTGCCAGATATTGGCCTCGGGGTCGTAGGACCAGACCTCGGCGATGGGCGCGCCGCGCGATTCGGAGGCATACCCGCCCGCGATCCAGATACGCCCGTCGGCGGACACCATGCCGAAGCGCTCCAGCCCCAGCGCCAGCGGCGCGCGCGCCCGCCAGACGCCGTCATCGGGCTCCAGCGCCTCAAAATCATTGCGCGGCTCGACCAGCCCGGCGCCGCCGGCGGCGTAGATCACACCGTCATGGACCACACCGGCCAGCCCGGCGCGCGCGGTCTCCAGCCGGGGACCGGGCCGCCACGGCCCGCTGAAGGAATAGCCCGATACCGGTCCGCGTTCGCTCCACTGGCGGGCGTCGTCCTGGGCATGGGCCGGCGCCGGGGCGAGGCCCAGCAGAGGACTGGCGATGGCGATGATGCAGATTGTGCGCAGCATGTAAGGACCCTGTGAGTGCCGCCCCGGCGTGACTGCCCCATTGTCTCGCGCCAAAGGCGGCGGAACAAGGGCCGGAACGCGTACGACGGGCCGCGTGCGCACAGGCTGAATGCAAAAAGGCCCGGCGGGACCGCCAGGCCTTGTCACAAGCGCTCCTTGCAAGGAGCGTAATCTGGTGCGGTCGAGAAGACTCGAACTTCCACGGGTTTTACCCCACAGCGACCTCAACGCTGCGCG
>JBHYFR010000096.1:0-8836 GCA_051859425.1 Oceanicaulis sp.
TGCTTTAGCCGCATCCCGCCATCCTAGATGTCTCAGACATCTGGGACAGCCCCATTTATAATATATTATCTTAAATAATTGAATATAAATGTATTTATGATTGCTGCAGGCGTCTTTTCCGCCCCGGCAAAAGACTGCATCCATTCGCCGTCTCAATGCGCGGTCAGGGGATGACTATCTGTCTCTCCAACAGGCGCGTGGTCTTCACGCGCCGCCAAGAGACGATGGAGGCCGTCATGATTGACGTGAGACCGTTTGACAGCCTGGGCAAGGCTGACCATGGCTGGCTGAAAGCCCGCCACCACTTCTCCTTCGGGTCCTATTACGACCCCGCCCGCATGGGCTGGGGGGCTTTGAGGGTCTGGAACGATGACGCCATTGCGCCGCGTTCGGGCTTCCCGCCCCATCCCCATGCGGACATGGAGATCATCACCTATGTGCGCGACGGCGCCATCACCCATGAGGACTCGATGGGCAACAAGGGCCGCACCGTGGCGGGCGACGTGCAGGTGATGAGCGCCGGGACCGGCGTGCGTCATTCGGAGTTCAATCTGGAGAACGAGCCTACGCGCATCTTCCAGATCTGGATCCTGCCCGATGAGCGCGGCGGCGAGCCCTACTGGAATGCCCGCGAATTCCCCAAGGACAATCGCGACAGCCAGTTCGCCGTGCTCGCCTCGGGCCGCAAGGGCGATGACGCCCTGCCCATCCGCGCCGATGCGCGGGTGCTGGGCGCCACGCTGAATAAGGGCCAGAGCGCGTCCTATGATCTGGAGCCCGGACGTCACGCCTATCTGGCGCCGGCCAAGGGCCGCATCCGGGTCAATGGCGTGGATGTGAACCCGCGCGACGGCGCGGCGATCAAGGACGTGGCGCGCATCGAGGTCGAGGCGCTCGAAGACGCCGAGATCGTCCTGGTAGACAGCCGCTAGAGTGTGAGTGCACAGGGGCGGTGCAGAAAGTCCTGCGCCGCCCGTGTCTCACGCCCGCCAGATCAGGCTGGAATCCCCGTAGGAGAAGAAGCGGTAGCGCTCCTTTATCGCGTGGGCGTAGGCGGCCTGCATGACATCCAGCCCCGCCAGCGCGCTCACCAGCATGAACAGCGTTGATTTGGGCAGGTGGAAATTGGTCATCAGCCCGTCCACAACACGAAACTGATAGCCCGGCGTGATGAAGATATCGGTCTCGCGCGACCCGGCCTGCACCGCGCCGTCTGGACCAGCAGCGCTTTCCAGCGTGCGCAGGGCCGTGGTGCCCACCGCGATGATGCGCGCGCCCTCGGCTTTCGCGGTGTTGAGGGCGGCGGCGGCGCCTTCGCTCACCTCATACCATTCGCCATGCATGCGGTGTTCGGTAACGTCTTCGGTCTTCACCGGCAGGAACGTGCCTGCGCCCACATGCAGCGTCACATGGGTCCGGCGCACCCCGCGCGCGCCCAGCGCCGCGAACAGGCGGTCAGTAAAATGCAGCCCCGCCGTGGGCGCGGCCACCGATCCGGCCTTGTCCGGCGCCGCGTAGAGCGTCTGATAGTCGCTGCGGTCCGCCGCGTCCGCAGCGCGTTTCGACGCGATGTAAGGGGGCAAAGGCGGCGCCCCGGCGGCCTCGACAGCGGCGTCCAGCGCGGCGCCCGAGCAATCAAATCTAAGGCTCACCTCGCCGCCTTCGCCCTTGTGGGTCACTTCGGCGCTGAACCGGCCTTCAAAATCGAGCCGGTCACTGGTGCGCAGCCGCTTGGCCGGGCGCACGAAGGCACGCCACACATCCGGCCCCTCGCGGTGATGCAGATTGATCTCGATGCGCGCCGGCCCGCCCCCGCCATGCTCACGCGCCGGGCGCGAGGCGGTCAGTGCGGCGGGCAGGACGCGGGTGTCGTTGAACACCATCAGATCGCCCGGCTGCAGCAGATCCGCCAGCTCCAGCACGCCGCGGTCCTCCAGCGCCCCGCCGGGCCGCACATTCAAAAGACGCGCGCTGTCACGCGGCCGCGCCGGACGCAGGGCGATCCTGTCCTCGGGCAGGTGGAAATCAAAGTCTGAGAGCTTCATGGGGGCGGTGTAGCGCCGGATGGAAAAAGCGCAAGGCGGGCCATTGTCCCTCCCCTGCCTTCCCGGAATGGGCGAAGCCCATATCCGGGACCCATCCCTGCAGGCCTGCAGCCGCCTCAGCGGTGGAAAGGATCGGTGGATGGGTCCCGGGTCTCGCTACGCTCGCCCGGGAAGGTAAATCCGGCTCGCTTGAATTTTTCCTCCCGCCAAATGAGGGAAGGAGACGCCCCTACTGCACCACAGCCTTGATGATCTGGCCCGGCGACCGCGGCGGCTCGCCTTTGGGCAGGGCGTCGACATGTTCCATGCCGGATGTCACCTCGCCCCAGACCGTGTACTGGCGGTCGAGGAAGCGCGCGTCATCCAGGCAGATGAAGAACTGGCAATCGCCGGAGTTCGGATCCTGCGTGCGGGCCATGGAGGCGGCGCCGCGCACATGGGGGGCGTCGTTGAATTCGGCCGGAATTTTCTGGCCGGTGCCGCCCGTGCCGTTGCCGCGCGGGCAGCCGCCCTGGGCCATGAAGCCGTCAATCACCCGGTGGAAGGTCAGCCCGTCATAGAACCCTTCCTCCACCAGCGCGCAGATGCGCGCCACATGCTGGGGCGCCAGGTCGGGACGCAGGCGGATAACCACATCCCCGCCGTCCAGGGTCAGAACCAGATTGCGTGCGTCAGCCAAGTCAGTCTCCAGTGCTTAATCGAGGATGCGTACCGGCACATCAATCGTGCAGATGTCCGGCAGGCGGTTATTGCGGCTCGAGGCGGTCAGCGCTTCGAGATGGCGAGCAAAATCAGGCGTATCGGTGTCGAACACCTGGACGGTGGGGCGTTCGTCTTCGGGCAGGTCGCTGGCGATATGGAAGCCCATGATGAAGTCGGGCGAGAAGCCCGGCGTCTCGCCGATGGTGCCCACGCGGATGGCGCGCACCGCATCCATCCCCGCACGCACCTTGCCCCAGACGGTGTAGGTGGCGTTGAGATGCTCGGCCTCGCCGCGCACTATGTAGAACTGGGCATTGCCGGAATTGGGATCGGCGGTGCGCGCCATGGCGGCCGCGCCGTCGCAGTGCAGCAGCCAGCTATCCACCATGCCGTCTTCGCGGATGAAGGCCTGGGCGGCGGGGAGCGTGCCGGCGGGGAAACCGTTCCAGAAGCCGGCCTGGGCGCGGCTGCGGTTCTCGCGCGGATTGATCACCCGCTCCTGCAGCTCGGA
The DNA here is from genome assembly GCA_051859425.1 of Oceanicaulis sp. GTDB lineage: Bacteria > Pseudomonadota > Alphaproteobacteria > Caulobacterales > Maricaulaceae > Oceanicaulis. Next base: position 3,259 of record JBHYFR010000096.1, read on the forward strand.
GATGTTCAGTTCATCAGGCGAACGCCGGATGGTGAATTCGGCGCGCAGGGGCGCGGTGGGCGCGGCCACGCTGGGATTGTCCGGCGCACCGCCGCCCTGGGCCATGAAGCCGTCAATGACGCGGTGGAACACCTTGAAATCAAAGAAGTTCGAGCGCGACAGCTCGCGGATGCGATCGGCATGGGCGGGCGCGAATTCCGGCGCCAGCTCCACCCAGATCATGCCGTGGCGGGTGCGGATACGCAGAAGGTTATCCGGGTCCACGGTGCGCCAGGCGGCGTCGGGCGCAGCGTCAATCACGGCCTGCGGCGAGCCCGCTGGCACCACGGCGGGGCCGTCAGATTCGGGCTGTTCGTGCGTCCCGGCGGAGACATCAGCGCCCTGTGTGGAGACATCAGAGGCGTCTGAGGAGACGCCCGACCCGTTTTCCGTCCCCTCGGCGCAGGCGGTGGCGGCGAACAGGACAGCGCAGAGCGCAGCGGACGCGAACAGACGGGTCATCGGGCGAATTTCTCCATCAGACGTGTTTTGACCAGCGGCGGCACGAACGGATCGATTTCGCCGCCCAGCCGGGCGATTTCCTTGACCAGACGCGAGGCGATGGCCTGGTGGCGCGGGTCGGCCATAAGAAACACCGTTTCGATGTCAGCATTGAGACGCTGGTTCATGCCGACCATCTGAAACTCGTATTCGAAATCGGACACCGCGCGCAGCCCGCGGATGATCGAGCTGGCGCCCACCTCTTCGGCGAAATGCATCAGAAGGCCCTGGAACGGGCGCACCTCGATCACCGTGTCGCCGGCCACCGACAGGGCCAGTTCGCGGGCCATCTCCACCCGCTCGTCCAGGCCGAAAAGCGGGTTCTTGTCCGAATTGCGCGCCACGCCGATTACCAGCTTGTCATACAGCTTCACCGCCCGGCCGATAATGTCGAGATGGCCGTTGGTGAGCGGATCGAACGTGCCGGGATAAAGCGCGGTGCGCAGTTTCATCAGGCCTCGCCCCCTTGCGGCGCCTCGGGCCCGGCGCCGTCGCCTTCACCCTCCCCGCCGTCACTGTCATCACCCTCGGCTTCGCCCGTTTCGGCGACGCGGACGATGGACACCAGCTTCTCGCCCTCGCCCAGACGGATCAGGCGCACGCCCTTGGTGACGCGCGCGGCGATGCGCACTGAGTCCACCGGGAAGCGGATCAGCTGGCCGCCATCGGTGACGGCCATCACCGTGTCGCCTTCGGTCACCGGGAAGCAGCCCGCCAGCGGTTCGGGGAAGCGCTTGTCCTTGGTCCACACGCCCTGCCCGCCGCGTCCTTGCGTGAAGTATTCATACGCAATGACGCGCTTGCCCATGCCCGAGGCGGCCACCGTCAGCAGCATTTCCTCGTTGGCGTAGAGCTCCATATAGCGCACGTCCGACAGGGTGATGTCCTCGCCCGCGTCCTCGCCGCCCTCGTCGGCGGCGTCATCGGCCGTCTCTTCGACCTCCAGCGCCTCATCGCCTTCGCTGCGCATCTCGGCGCGGCGGCGCTTGATATAGGCGCGGGTCTCGGCGCGGCTGATCTCGATGCCGTTGAGGATCGCCATGGAGATCAGGCTGTCGCCCTTGCCCATGCGGATGCCGCGCACGCCGGTGGAATTACGGCTGGCGAACACGCGCACATCGCCCACGGGGAAGCGGATCGCCTTGCCCGACGCGGTGACCAGCAGCACGTCCTGGCCCTCGCGGCACAGGCGCACGTCCAGAATGCGCGAGCCGTCCTCCTCCAGCTTCATGGCGATCTTGCCATTGCGGTTGACCTGCACGAAGTCGGACAGCTTGTTGCGCCGCACCGTGCCTTCGGTGGTCGCGAACATGACGTCGTACTGGTCCCAGCTCTCTTCATCCTCGGGCAGCGCCATCACCGAGGTGATCCACGCGCCTTCATTGAGCGAGGGCAAGAGATTGGTGAGGTATTTGCCCCGGCTGTTGGGCGCGCCCAGTGGCAGGCGCCAGGTCTTGGTCTTGTAGACCATGCCGTCGGAACTGAAGAACAGAAGCGGCGCATGGGTGGAGGCGACGAACAGCGTCGCCACGAAGTCCTCGTCCTTCATGGCCATGCCGGCGCGGCCGCGCCCGCCCCGGTTCTGCGCGCGGTAGGTGGACAGCGCCGTGCGCTTCACATAGCCGCCATGGGTCAGGGTGACGACCATGTCCTCGCGCGGGATCAGGTCCTCGTCCTCGATCTCCAGATCGCCCTCGGCGAACACCGTGCGGCGCGGCACGCCGAATGTGTCGCGCACCTCGGTCAGCTCGTCACGGATGATCTCGCGGATACGCACCGGGCTTTTGAGGATTTCCAGCAGATCGGCGATCTGCACGGCCAGCTTTTCAGCTTCCTCGCTGATCTCGTCGCGGCCCAGCGCCGTCAGGCGGTTCAGGCGCAGATCCAGGATCGCCCGGGCCTGCTCTTCGGTCAGGCGGATCGTGTCGTCTTCCAGAATGATCGAGCGCGGATCGGCCACCAGCGCCACCAGCGAGGCCACGTCAGCGGCCGGCCAGGCGCGGTCACGCAATTGCTCGCGCGCCGTGGCCGGGTCCGGCGCAGCCCGGATCAGGCGGATGATCTCGTCGATATTGGCCACCGCCACGGCCAGGCCGATCAGGATATGGGCCCGGTCGCGCGCCTTCCTCAGATCGAACTTGGCCCTGCGCGCGGCGACTTCCTTGCGGAACGCGATGAAGGTTTCCAGGAAGGTGCGCAGGCCCGCCTGCTGCGGTCGCCCGCCGATCAGCGCCAGCATGTTCACCCCGAAGCTCGACTGCAGCGGGCTCCAGCGGAACATCTGGTTCAGGATGACGTCGGCATTGGCGTCTTTTTTCAGCTCCACCACCACGCGCATGCCCAGCCGGTCGGACTCGTCGCGCAGATCGGAGATGCCCTCGATACGCTTCTCGCGCACCAGATCGGCGATCTTCTCGATCATGGTGGCCTTGTTCACCTGATAGGGAATCTCGTGAATGATGATCGCCTCGCGATCCTTGCGGATCGTCTCGATGGAGGTCTTGCCGCGCACCAGAACCGAGCCGCGGCCCTCCAGAAGCGCCCGGCGCGATCCCGACCGGCCCAGAATCTCGCCCCCGGTGGGGAAGTCCGGTCCCGGCACGATGTCGAGCAATTCGGTATCGGTCAGCTGCGGGTTGTCCAAGAGCGCCAGCGTGGCGTTGACCACTTCGGTCAGATTGTGCGGCGGGATATTGGTGGCCATGCCCACCGCGATGCCGCCTGCGCCATTGACCAGCAGGTTGGGATAGCGCGCGGGAAGGACGATGGGCTCCTTCTCGCTGCCGTCATAGTTGGCGCGAAAATCGACCGTCTCCTTGTCGATATCGGCCAGCAGCGCCTCGGCCGGCTTGTCCATGCGGATTTCGGTGTAACGCATGGCGGCGGGCGGATCGCCGTCCACCGAGCCGAAATTGCCCTGACCATCCAGCAGCACCAGCCCCATGGAGAAATCCTGGGCCATGCGCGCCAGCGCGTCATACACCGCCGAGTCCCCGTGGGGGTGGTATTTACCGATCACATCGCCGACCACGCGGGCCGATTTGCGATAGGCCTTGTCATTTGTGTAGCCCTGCTCGTGCATGGACCACAAAATGCGCCGGTGCACAGGCTTGAGCCCGTCGCGCGCGTCAGGAATGGCGCGGCTGACGATCACGCTCATGGCGTAATCGAGATAGCTGCGCTTCATTTCAGCTTCGATGGCGATGCTCATGCCGGCGGGACCGGACGGCCCGTCCTGGTCCGGGCCCTCGTTCATCGGATCGTGGGGCGGGGTGTCGCTCAAGGTCTGGTTATCCTGACTGGCGGCGGCGCGCGCGGCTGCAGCGTATTGCGGCTGCGCGCCCTGTCCATAGACGGGCGGCGCCGGCGCGGAATCACGCCGGTCACCTGTATGTCATCTGTGTAGCAAGCCCCGCGCGGCGCAGCAAACCTGTGGGGCGGTTGGGGGGTGCTCCACCCGTCAAGGGGAGGGAAAGAAGAAGCCCCCTACGCCCGCATGCGCTGGGGGGCGTGGGACCAGACGGACATGTTGGCGGCGTGGCTAGAGAGGCGGCCAGCGTCCTGGAGGTCGCGCAGTTGCTGCAGGGTCACCAGCGACACCGAGGCCAGGCGCACCTGCACCTGGGAGGCCAGCGTGATGTGGCGTGGCGCCACGGCCAGAAGCGCGTTGGCCTCGTCGGTTTTCCAGGCTGTCAGAGCGGCCAGGAACGCGGCCTTGTCCGGGCTGGTGCGGGCCAGTTGCGGCTCGTCGAAAATCGCCTCGCGCACCATTTTGACCACCTGGCCGACCCGCAGCTTCATGACAGCGGTCGGGCCCATGGGTTCGGCCAGCGCGTGCTCCAGCGCGAACGCGCGCGCATCGCCCAGATCAAAGATCGCATCATTGAACAAAAACAGCATCGAGCGGCTCACACCTGCAAGATCGGTTGACCAGCTGAGGATGCCATCCCCGCGTTAAGACTTCGCCAGCGCAGCGTTTACCGCGCGTCGACCATGACGGGGATCACGCCCGCTCCACCGGCTCGGTGAGGAAATGGCGGCCCTGGCGGTCCTCGATTTCCACCACCCACAGATCGGGATCATTGCCGGCGCGGCGCGCGGCATAGGCGTCGGCGTCGGCCTCGGCGACCGGGCCGGCGCCCAGCGGCTGGCTCCACTGGCGGGCGCCGTTGAAATCGCGCACCGGCGCGAACAGGCGCGCAAACCCTTCTGGCAGCAGCACTTTGACCAGCACCGCCCCGGCGTCGGGATCGCCCCGGCGCGACACATAGACATGCGCCCCGGCCCCTTCGGCGCGCCAGCGCAGGGCCTCGACCCAGAATTTTGCCTTGAGTTCGTTCATTGAACCTTGATGGCCGGGCAATTGCTTAATAAAGTCCTAACCGAGGGGAGTGTTTCATGTCGATACGTGTGCGGGTTTGCGCCCTGTTTCTAGGCGTTATCGGTGCGCTCTGCGCGTGGGGCCATCAGGCCCTGGCCGCCGAGGACGCCCGCCCGCCGCGCACCGAGGATATGAAATTGTCGGTCATCGCCCCGCATATGAGCGGGCTGGAACTGACCCCGCAGGCGCGCGAGCTGCGCATCCCCTTCACGATTGCGCCGGGCGCCGAGCCCTCCGGCGTGGAGCTGATCCTGAGCGCCAGCCCCCTGTCAGACGCCGCCAACGGCCAGATCGAGGTGTTGGTGAACCGCTCGCGCGCGGTGGCCCTGTCGCCGCGTGCGGAAAGCTTCGAGGCGCGCTTTGCGCTTCATTCCGATACGCTGCGTGCGGGCGAGAATATTCTGGTGCTGCGCCTGAGCGACACGGCGCGCGCGGGCTGGGCGATCCACAATGAGACCAGCCGGCTGCGCGTCAGCTCCACCCCGCCGCGTGGTTTCGCGACGCTGGCGGATCTGGAGGCGGGCCTGCGCGCGCATTTCGCCGCGCCGCGCCGGGTGCATATCGACGCCGAGGCCGCCGGGCGCGATGCGCTGGCGGTGTCGGCCCTGATCGCCCAGGGCCTGGCCCTGCGCATGGGTGAAGCGCCGATCCTGGTCA
>JBHYFR010000097.1:0-8698 GCA_051859425.1 Oceanicaulis sp.
GAGACATTCCGCGCGCTCGTCCATCCCGACGACCTGCCCCATATCGACGCCGAGCGCATGGCCTCGCGCATGCGTGCGCGCCATCGCTATATCCCCATCGCGGACGGGCTGACGCCGCGCGCGCGCCAGTCCATCCATCATCTCGGCCTGCCCGGCGTGTATTTCCAGACCCAGCCCGGGCGCGTCTACCCGCGTCAGAGCGCGGCGGCCCATGTGATCGGGTATGCCGGGCGCGATATGCTGGGCCTGTCGGGGGCGGAGCTGGCGTTTGACGCCGAGCTCAATGATCCGTCCGGGCGCCCTGTCGCCCTGTCCATCGATCTGACCGCCCAGCACCGGGTGGAAAGCGTTCTGGCCGAGCACATGGCCCGCCACCAGGCCCAGGGTGCGGCGGCGATCCTGATGCGTGTGGGCACGGGCGAGATCATCGCCATGGCCTCGCTGCCCGATTACGATATCAACCGCTATGGCGAAGTGCGCCCGTCCGCCGCCGACGGCGTGGACCCGCGCTTCAACCGGGCGAGCGTGGGCGTGTATGAGCTGGGCTCGGTGTTCAAGCCGCTGGCGCTGGCTGCCGGGCTGGAAAGCGGGCTGGTGTCGCTGGACGACCGGTTCGATGTGCGCAGCCCGCTTCGGCTCGCGGGCGGTCACACCATTGATGACTTCCGCGGTCAGCGCCGGGTGCTGACCGCGCGCGAGGTGATCATCCACTCGTCCAATATCGGCTCGGCCCTGATGGCGCGGCAGATGGGCGCCGACGCCCTGCGCCCCTTCTACGAAGGCCTGCGCCTGCACGAGCGTCCGCCGCTGGAGCTGAGCGAAAGCGCCCGCCCGCGCATGCCGCGCAACTGGGGGCCCAGCGAAACCATGACCGCCGCCTTCGGCCACGGTCTGGCGGTCACCCCGCTGTCACTGACCACCGCCTATGCGGCGCTGGCCAATGGCGGGGTCTATGTGCCCCCGACCCTGCGCCCCGTGGCGCCGGGCGAGATCATCGCCGGCGATCCGGTTATGAGCGCGCGCACCGCCGCCCAGGTGCTGGCGGTGATGCGCGAGACCGTCGCGCGCTCCCAGGCCGGCGGGCCCGATGTGGAGGGGCTGGCGGTGGCCGGCAAGACCGGCACGGCGCTGCAGGCCGGGCCCGGCGGCTATGACCGCGATCACCGGGTGACCACTTTTGTCGCCATTTTCCCGTTCGATGACCCTCAATATGTGCTGACCGTCAGCTTCGACCGCCCGCGCCCCAGCCGCGCCACTCACGGGTTTGCCACGGCGGGCTGGAACGCTGCGCCCGCCGCCGGGGATATTCTTCGCCAGCTGGCGGGGGTGCTGGAGCTGCGCCGCCGGGACGCCGACCCGTCTGCGCGCGCAGAGCAGGTGGCCGCCCTGTTTGCGCCGCGCGTGCGCGCCGTCCTGCCGTCGGAAGAGCCCGTTCACCTCACATCCGGGGAGCCCCAGCCATGAGCCGGCGCCTCGCCGATCTCCTGCCCGAAGGCCTGGAGGCGCCCGCTGGCGCAGGCGAACTGGTGATCACCGGCCTGGCGCTGGACAGCCGTAAGGTGTCCCCGGGCGATCTGTTCGCGGCGCTGCCTGGCGTGCGCGTGGACGGGCGCGCGTTCATATCAGGCGCTGTGGAGAAGGGCGCCGCATGCGTGCTGGCGGCGCGCGAAACATCTGCGCCGGTTCCGGTGATCGAAACCGATGATCCGGCGGGGGCGCTGGCCGCCATCGCCGCCCGCTTCCATCCGCGCCAGCCTGAATGCATCGCTGCGGTCACCGGCACCAATGGTAAAAGCTCCACGGTGGAATTTCTGCGCCAGATCTGGGCGGCGGCGGGCCATAGCGCTGCGGCGCTGGGCACGCTGGGCGTGACGCGCGCGTCGGGGCGCACGGATGTGGGCTACACCACACCCGACGCCATCGCGCTGCACGCCGCCCTGGACGCGCTGGCGGACGAGGGCGTGACCCATCTGGCCATGGAGGCCTCGTCCCACGGGCTCAAACAGCGGCGCATGGACGGGGTACAGGTGGCGATCAGCGCGTTCACCAACCTCACCCAGGACCATCTCGATTATCACCCCGACTTTGAAGACTATTTCGCCGCCAAGATGCGGCTGTTCACCGCGCTGACGCCGTCGGGAGGGCGCGCCGTCATCAATATGGATTCCGACTGGTCGGCGCGCGTGGAGCAGACCGCCCTTGCCGCCGGGCTGGAGGTGATGACGCTGGGCTGGCGGGGCCGGGATCTGGTGATCAGCGAAATCACGCCGCGGCCCGCAAGCCAGCTTGTGCGCTTTGCCTGGCGCGGCGAGGAGCGGTCGGTCGAGCTGCCCCTGATCGGTGAGTTCCAGACCGCCAACGCGCTGGGCGCGGCCGTGATGGCGATCGCGTCGGGCGTTCCGGCGGACACGGCCTTCGCCGCGCTGGAAAACCTGACAGGCGTCGCCGGGCGTCTGCAACAGGCGGGTGTCACGCGGGACGGCGCGCCGATCCTGCTTGACTACGCCCACACGCCTGACGGCCTCGACAAGCTCTTGCGCGCGGCGCGGCCGCATACGCGCGGACGGGTCGTGCTGGTGTTCGGCGCAGGCGGTGACCGCGATCCGTCCAAGCGCGCGAAAATGGGCGCGGTGGCCGCACAGCAGGCCGATGTCTGCATCGTCACCGACGATAATCCGCGCAGCGAGGACCCGGCTACCATCCGCACGGCGATCCTGGCGGCGTGCCCCGATGCGCAGGAGATCGGTGACCGCGAAAGCGCGATCCGCGCCGGCATCGCCATGCTGAAGGCGGGCGACACGCTGCTGATCGCAGGCAAGGGCCACGAGACCGGACAGATTGTCGGCGGCCGCGTCATCCCGTTTGACGAGCCGGCCATCGTCGCGCGCCTGCTGACAGAGCTGGAGGGGGCATCATGACCGCGCCGCTGTGGACCGCCGCCGACGCCGCTCTGGCCACGGGCGGGCGTCTCAGCGAAGGGGGCTGGGCCGCCACCGGCGTGTCCATCGACACCCGCACGCTGCAGCCCGGCGATCTGTTTGTGGCGCTTGAGGATGCGCGCGACGGTCATGACTTCGCCCAAGCCGCCATCGACAAGGGCGCCAGCGCGGTGCTGGTCTCGCGCGCCGATTGCTGTGACGGACCGCGCCTGGTGGTGGATGACACGCTGACGGGCTTGCAGGCGCTGGGGCAGGGCGCGCGCCTGCGCTCGGGCGCTGTGCGTATCGGCGTCACCGGCTCGGTGGGCAAGACCAGCGTGAAAGAGGCGCTGGCCGCCGTGCTGCGCGCTGCCGGGCCGGCTCACTGGAGCGTGGCGAGCTACAATAATCACTGGGGCGTGCCGCTGACCCTGGCGCGCATGGCGAAGAGCACGCAAGCGGCCGTGTTTGAAATGGGCATGAACCATGCCGGCGAGATCGCAGCGCTGGCCGCCCAGGTGCGCCCTCATGTGGCGGTGATCACCAAAATCGCGCCCGCGCATCTGGAAAATCTCGGCTCGATGGAGGCGATCGCTGACGCCAAGGCGGAGATATTCTCCGGTCTGGAAGCCGATGGCGTGGCGGTGATCCCGGCTGATGATGAATTCGCCCCGCGCCTGACCAAATCCGTGACCGCGTCGCGCGCGGCCTTCCTCATCGATTTCGGCCTGGCGCGCGGGGCCGCCGTGCGCGTGCTCAGCTACAGCGCCGATGGTGAGGGCGGATCGGGCGAGATGGACGTGATGGGCAAGGTGCGCCCGTTCCGTCTCGCCCTGCCGGGCGCCCATCAGGCGGTGAACGCTGCAGGCGTGGTGGCGGCGGCTTTCGCTGCGGGCATTGATGCGGGACTGGCGCTCGACGCGCTGGCCGTGCTCAGCGCGCAAGCTGGCCGGGGCGCGCGCTTTGACGTGCAGCTCTCCAATGGCCGCGCCGTGACGCTGATCGATGACAGCTACAACGCCAATCCGGCGTCCATGCGCGCGGCATTCGCCAGTCTGGCCGCCCGCACGCCGTCAGCGGGCGCGCGGCGCATCGCGGTGCTGGGTGAAATGCTGGAGCTGGGACCCGATAGTCCGGCTTTGCACGCGGCGCTGGCCGGTCCGCTGGCCGAGGCCGGCGTCAGCGCCGTGATCGGCGTCGGCAAGGGCATGGGCGCATTGCTGGAGGCCTTGCCTGCGAATGTCGAAGCGCGTCACGCTGCCGACTGGAGCGCGGGCGCCGAACAGCTGGACGCTCTGGCGCGCGAGGGCGATCTCGTGCTCATCAAGGGCTCCAACGCATCCGGCGTTCACAGAATCGCCGCCGCCCTGAAATCCGCGCGCGCCGGCGCGCCAACACAGGCCTGAACGCCCCATGCTGTATCTGTTGCTGTCCCCGTTTTCCGAACAATTCGCCCTGTTCAACGTCCTCAATTACCTCACCTTCCGCACCGGCGCGGCGATCATGACCGCCTTCGTGGTCGCGCTGGTGGTGGGCATGCCCTTCATCGGCTGGCTCAGGAAGCAGGGCTCCCAGCCGATCCGCGATGACGGGCCGGAAAGCCATGTGCTGACCAAGGCGGGCACGCCGACCATGGGCGGGTTCATCATCCTGACCGGCATCCTGTCCGGCACGCTGCTCTGGGGCGATCTGTCCAACCCCTATCTGTGGGTGGTGATGTTCGTCACCGCCAGCTATGGCGGGATCGGCTTCATCGATGACTGGCGCAAGGTGACCAAGCGCTCCCATCACGGCCTGTCGGGCAAGGGCAAGCTGGCGCTGCAAGGCGTGATCGCCCTGATCGCGGTGTTCTGGATGGTGCAGCTGCTGGACGGCGCGCCCAATACGCCTGACGGTTTCGCCACCTCCGTGGCGGTGCCCTTCTTCAAGGATGTGCTGATCCCGCTGGGCGTGGTGTTCTTCGCTTTCGGCGTGGTGGTGATCGTCGGCGCGTCCAATGCGGTCAACCTCACCGACGGGCTGGACGGGCTGGCCATCGTGCCGGTGATGATTGCGGCGGGGGCGTTCGGGGTGATCGCCTACATGGTCGGCTCGGCGGTCTATTCCAACTATCTGTTCCTCAATTTCACCCCCGGCACGGGCGAACTGGCGGTGATCTGCGGGGCCATGATCGGCGCCGGGCTGGGCTTTCTGTGGTACAACGCCCCGCCGGCCATGGTGTTCATGGGCGATACCGGCTCGCTGTCGCTGGGCGGCGCCATCGGCGCCATCGCCGTGGCGGTCAAGCACGAGATCGTGCTGGTCATCATAGGCGGGCTGTTCGTGCTGGAAGCGGTGTCGGTGATGGTCCAGGTGGCCAGCTTCAAGCTGACCGGCAAGCGCGTCTTCCTGATGGCGCCCATCCACCACCATTTTGAAAAGCTGGGCTGGTCGGAATCCACCATCGTGGTGCGGTTCTGGATCATCGCCTTCGTCCTGGCCCTGATCGGCCTGTCCACGCTGAAGCTGCGCTAGCCAGGGAGGCGTCATGATCTGCGTCCGCCCCAGCGCCGAGGGCCGCGCCGCCGTCGTGGGACTGGGCGCGCGCGGGCGCGCGGCGGCCAGGGCCCTGGCGGCGGGCGGCGTGGCGGTGTCGGGCTGGAACGAGGATGACGCCGCGCGGGCCGCCGCCGCGGCTGACGGCGTGGTGATCGAGGATCCCACCACACGCGACTGGGGCGATCTGTCCGCGCTGGTGATCGATGATGTCAGCCGTCTGGACGGACCGGAGGCGGGTCCCGTGGCGCTGGCCCGGGTCACCGGCACGCCGGTCATCACCGAGCTGGGATTGTTCGGCTGCGCCCTGACAGGCGCCAAAGGCGCGCGCGCGGCGCTGGTGCTGGGCGGCGATGAGGCGGCTGCTGCGGCGGAGCTGGCCGCAGCCTGTCTGGCGGGCTGCGGGCTGGATGTGCGCCGGGGCGGCGCGGGCGTCGCGCTGTTTGACGCGCCGCCGCTGCGCGCCGGATCCATCACGCTGATCGCCGCCAGCGCCGCCGAATGCGCGGCGGCGCCGGACTTTCACGCTGACGCCTTGCTGGTCATGGCCGGCGCGCCGGTCAGCGCGGCCGATCTGGAGGCGCTCGCCATGCGGGTGTCCGGCCCGGTCCTTCTGGACATGGACGCGCCTGACGCCGGCGCCCGTCTGGCGGCGCTGCGCCGGAGCGGGGTGTCGCGGGAGCGCCTGATCGCGTGTTCAGGCCGGATGGTGCTGGGCGATGGCGTCTATCTGATGGGCGGACGGCTGCATGACGCCCGGGCGGGTGCGCCGCGCCGCCCGCTTCAGACGGCGCGGCCAGGTCTGGCCGGTCTGGCGCCGGGGCTGATCGCAGGCGCGGGCGCCCTCGCACTGGCGCTGGGCGGCGAGCCCGATGCGCTGGAAGTGGCGATGGCCTGCTTTCCCGGCGCGCCGGGCTGGCGCAATGCGGTGATGACGCTGGGCCGCATGCAGGTCATTGATCATGGCGCCGCGCAGGACCCGGCGGCCGCGCTGGACGGGGTCACCGGGCCTGCGCCGGTATGGTGGATCGCCCACGCCGGCCTGAATGCAGACGCCCTGCCGGAAACTCTGCCGCCTGCGCTGAAGGGCGTGATCCTCGCCGGCCCCGATGCCCGCACGGCCAGGCGTCTGGCGGCGCACATCGCCTGCCGTCAGGCTGCAAGTCTCGACGATGCGCTGGCGCGGGCGCTGCACGCGGCGGCCCTGGCCGGCGCTGAGGCGCGCATTCTATACGCTCCGTCAACCCGGTGCGGTCCAGAGGAGAGGCTGGCGCGCAGCCAGGCTTTCGGCGCTGCGCTGAAACGATTGAGCGGCCTCATCTCGAAGGGACGTGCGGCATGAGCCTGACACGGCAGTATTCGCGGGTTCTGCGCGAGCTGGACAAGCCGCTTCTGGTCATCCTGCTCTTCCTTCTGGGCATGGGGCTGGTGCTGGCCTTCGCCGCCAGCCCGGCCGTGTCGAGCTCTGCCGATCCGTTCTTCTATGTGCGCCGCCAGGCCATGTTCATGGCCGCGGGCCTGGTGATCGTCATGATCAGCGCCGCCTTCTCCCTGACCGGCGTGCGGCGCATGTCAGGTCTGGCGCTGCTGGGCTCGCTGGCCCTTCTGGTGCTGGTGCTGGCGGTGGGGCAGACGATCAACGGGTCCACGCGCTGGCTGCACCTGCCGGGCTTCTCGCTGCAGCCCAGCGAGATTTTCAAGCCCGCCTTCATCGTCATCACCGCCTGGCTGTTCACCGAGGAGGACCGGGGCGCGCCCGCGCCGGGGCGCCTGCTGGCGCTGTTCATCTATGCGCTGGCCGCCCTGTTGCTCACCCAGCAGCCCGATCTGGGCCAGACCGCGCTGATCACGCTGATCTTTGCGGCCATGCTCTGGGTCAGCGGGCTGTCCTGGCGCTGGACCATCGGGCTGGGCGCGGGCATCGCGGCGGGTGCGGCGGCGGCGATCAATCTGGTGCCCTATATCCAGCGGCGCGTCGCCGAGTTCGTGTCGGGTGGCGGGGGAGGGCGCAATCAGACCGATATCGCGCTGGACGCCATCAGTCAGGGCGGGCTGTGGGGCGTGGGACCGGGTGAGGGGCGGGTGAAGCACGTCCTGCCCGAAGCCCATAACGACTATATTTTCGCGGTGGCGGGCGAGGAGTTCGGCGCGCTGGCGATGCTGCTGATCATCGCGCTCTATGCGCTGCTTTTCCTGCGCGCCTGGATGCTGGCCATGCGCCTCAATGATCCGTTTGCGCGCCTGGCCACGGCAGGGCTGGCGCTGCTGTTCGCCCTGCAGGCGCTGGTCAATATCGCGGTCAATCTTGACCTGGCCCCCTCCACGGGGATGACCCTGCCCTTCTTGTCCTATGGCGGCTCGTCCATGCTGGCGCTGGCGTTTTCGGCCGGGCTGATGCTGGCGCTGACGCGCCACAGGCCCGGGGCGTATCAGCCGGCCCGTCAGCGCCATGTGGGTGCGCCGGTATGACCGGCAAGCGCCTGATCATGGCCGCAGGCGGCACCGGCGGGCACATCTTTCCGGCGCGTGCGGCGGCGGAAACGCTGATCGCGCGCGGCTGGCGGGTGCGCCTTGTCACGGATGCACGCGGCGCGCGCCATACCGATGGCTTTCCCGGCGAGGGCGTCAGCATCATCCGCGCCGCCAGCCCGTTCCAGTCCAATCCGCTGCGCCTGGCCGGCGCGTTGGCCGATCTGGCGTCGGGCCTGCGCGCCACCCGCGCCATCGTGAAAGACTTCGAGCCGGACGCAGCCGCCGGGTTCGGCGGTTATCCTGCGTTCGCGCTGCTGGCGGCGGCGCGCATCTCCGGCCTGCCGTTTGTCATCCATGAACAGAACGCCGTGCTGGGCCGGGTGAACCGGCTGTTCGCCGGGTCCGCGCATACCGTCGCGTCGGGATTCGAGCGCCTGGATCGCCTGCCGAGCAAGGCGCGCCACGCGGTCACCGGCAATCCGGTGCGCGCCGCCGTGCTGGTCGCACGCGATACGCCCTATGCGCCGCCCGCCAGCGATGGCGAGATCCGGCTTCTCGTGCTGGGCGGTAGTCTGGGTGCGCGCATATTGTCTGAAACCGTGCCGGACGCTGTGGCGCTGCTGCCCGAAGCCCTGCGCCAGCGCCTCAGCGTCGTGCAGCAGACCCGAGAGGACAGCCTGGAGCGCGCCCGCGCCGTCTATGACGCGGCAGGGGTGAAGGCGGAACTCTCGCCCTTCTTTGACGATATGGGCGCGCGGTACGCACAGGCGCAT
>JBHYFR010000098.1:0-4174 GCA_051859425.1 Oceanicaulis sp.
ACCGCATGCCCCACCGAGGATGCAACTTATAATGTTATTTTTGGACGGCAACCTGGTGTGAAGGCCTGTATCCAGACAGAATGGCCAATTGGGCCATGTTCCTGAGGTTGCATTTTTGCTTGCGCCCAGACCGGCGCGAGGCCACTCTACCTGAAAGTGCAGATTGGCCGCAATGTCGAGGTGAGGCGGATGGAACAGATTGCAGTGGCCGTGGCGGGGCTGGGCTTTGCCGGCATGCTGCATGCGCGCGCCGTGGAGCAGGCCGCCCGCCTGGCACGCACGCCCGGCGCACCGGCTCTGCGTCTCGCCGCCGCCGCCGACCCTGATCCTGAGCGCCAGGCCGCCGCCGCACAGGCCTTCCCCGCAGCCCGTCTGCATGCCGACTGGCGCGCGCTCGCCCAGGACCGCGATGTCGACGCCGTGGTTATCGCACTGCCCAATGACCTTCATGCCGACGCTGGCGCCGCCTGTCTGGCGGCCGGCAAGGCCGTGCTGGTGGAAAAGCCTCTGGCGCCGGATGCGGCCGGGGTGCACCGTCTGACCCAGGCGGCGGCGCTGTCCGGGCGCACCGCATCAGCCGGCTATGTCTTTCGTCACAGCCCGGCGCTGGCCTGGGCCATCGCGCAAGCGCGGGCGGGGGCGTTCGGCGCCGTGCACCATGCCGTCCTGACCCATGCGGAGGATTACGCCGCCGGGGGCGCGCCGCTGGGCTGGCGCGGCGATGCGGAGCGCGCCGGCTATGGCGCGCTGGGTGATCTGGGCGCACACGCCCTGTCGATCGGGATCGCGCTGTGCGGACCGGTCTGCAGCGCCGCCGCGATCCAGGCGCCACACCCGCAAGCCGGCGCCACGGATGACCGCACCAGCGCACTGCTGGTGTTTGCCGCAGGCGCACAGGGTGTGCTGCACGCCAGCCGTACCGCGCTTGGCCGCAAAATGCGCCTGGCCGTCGAGATCAGCACCGAGCGCGCCAGCCTGGTCTTTGATCACGAACGCCCCAACGAGATCGAGGTCTGCATGGCGGGGCAGCCAGGCTTCGTCAAACGGCTGTGCGGGCCGGACATGCCAGGATATGGCCGCATCCTGCCGGCCGCCGGGCACGGCCTGGGCTTCGCCGATCTGTTCACCCTCCAGATGGATGCCTGGGCGCGCGACATTGCAGCGGGCGCGCCCGGCGATCTGGATTTCGCGCTCCAGGTCGAGGCCGCGCTCCAGGCCGTGCGCGCCAGCGCGCACACCGGCGCCTGGACAAACGTGCAAACGCCGCAGGGAGCCGCGGCATGACAGAGCCGGTCTACCGGAACCCGAATGCGCTGGAGGTGAACGCCGCCGAGCACTGCAATCTCACCTGCGCCGGTTGCAGCCATCTCTCACCGGTGATGGCCAAGCGGAACACCACAGCGGACACTGTTGCGCGCGACCTGACCGCACTGGCGGCCGTTTACCGGGCCCGGCGGGTCAAGCTTCTGGGTGGCGAGCCGCTGCTCAATCCGGCCTTGCCGGCTCTGGCTGAAGCCGTGCGCGCCTCTGCGATCTGCGATGAGATCAGCGTATGCACGAACGGGCTGCTCCTGCACCGCATGGACAAGGCGCTCTGGCGCCTGATCGACCATCTGGAAATCTCGCTCTACCCCGGCGTGCGGGACGGCGCGATCAATCTGGACGCCATACGGCGCAGTGCGGACGCACACGGCGTGGCGCTGGAGATCAATCGCTACAACCAGTTCCGCGTCCCCTATGCCGAGGAATCCCGCCTGACGCCAGAGCAGGCGCTCCGGGTCTACAAGGGCTGCCAGATCATTCACCACTGGCGCTGCCATACCGTCCATGACGGGATGTTCTACGCCTGCCCCCAGGCGCTGTTTCTGGCCCGCCGCTTCGGTCCGCGAAGCGGCTGGCCTGGCGACGCGGTCGCGGTCCATGAACCCGGCCTCGGCCCGAGGCTCAACGCCTACCTCGCCCGGCGCACCCCCTTGCAGGCGTGCCAACGCTGCCTGGGCACGGCGGGCAAGGCCTTTCCCCACCGCCAGGCAGGCCGGGCCGACTGGGCGCGCGATCAGCGCGGGGCGCCCGGATCGCTGATCGACGAGGTCTGGCTGAGCGCGCTGGAGGCCGACATCACGCGCGACGACCCCGGCGCTGCGCCGGAGCGTGTGGGGTGATCGTGACGCGCACACCCTACCGGCTGAGCCTGGCGGGCGGCGGCACCGACCTGCCAGCCCATGCGGACCGCTTTGGCGGCGCCGTCGTCAGCCTGGCGCTGAGCCAATATATCTACGTATCGCTGAGCCCGCGGCTCCTGCCCGGATTTCGCATCACCCACGACCGTGTGGAGCTCTGCCCGGCGGCGGACGCTATCAGCCACCCGATCGTGCGCACGGCGTTCACCCGCCTGGGTGTCGCAGGGCCGCTGGATGTCACGCTCACCGGCACAGCGCCCGGCGGTTCGGGACTGGGCTCCAGCTCGGCTGTGGCGGTGGCGGTCCTGCATGCGGTGGCGGCGCTGCAAGGCGGCGCATGTGAGCCCGAAGTGCTGGCGGCCCGCGCCTGCACGCTCGAGCTCGACTGGATGAACCGCACCATGGGGCGCCAGGACCAGTATGGCTGCGCCATCGGCGGCGTGAAATTACTGCGCTTCGCGCCAGGCGGCAGTGTCGAGGTGCGCAAGCTCGCACTCCCGCCCGCCACACGCACGGCGCTGGAATCCGCCGCCCTGCTGATCCATCTCGGGGCTCGCCAGGACGCCGATATCCTGCTGGCGCGCCAAAGCGCCGCGGCCTGCGAACAGTCAGAGACCCTGCAAGCCATGGCGCAGCAGGCCGAAGACCTGGCTTGCGCCCTTGAAGCCGGCGCCTGCGCCGCCCTGATCGGCCGCCAGCTTGACCGGGGATGGGCGCTCAAGCGCCGCCTCGCGCCCGGTGTGACGACCCCGCAGATCGATGCGCTTTATGCGCGCGCCCGCGCGGCGGGCGCATGGGGCGGGCGTCTGACCGGGGCGGGCGGGGCAGGCTTCCTGTTTCTCATGGCGCCGCCGGAGCGCCATGGGGAAATCGCGGGCGCTCTTGGACGCCCTCCACGCCTGCCATTCGGCATTTGCGACAGCGGCTCACGGCTGGTGTTTCACGATCGCTGCGCCTTTGAGGGGACCCTGCAATGACCGCGCCCCGCGCCGCTGCCCCGGAGGTGACCGTCATCACCATCACGCGCACACGCCCGCAACTGCTTCAACGCGCCATGGCGGCTGTCGCGCGTGCGTGCAGCGAAGCCTCGCTGGAGCACCGCATTCTGGTCGATGCCTGCGCCGACACCCAAGCCATGCTGCGCGCCCATCCCAAGGCGGCGCACCGGCTGTGGTCCGTCATACCGCGCGCGCCGCATGAGCATTCCGGACCCGGGCGCAGCAGCGTCCTGCGCAATCTCGGCATCGCTGAAGCACGCGGCCGCTACATCGCCTTTATGGATGATGACAATGACTGGGCGCCGGGCCACCTGGCCAGCCTGCTGGCCCTGGCCCGCACCAGCGGCGCGCCAGCGGTTCATTCGAGCTTGCAGATGTTCCACCGCGACGGTCGGCCCTGGTGCGAGGACCGCGTTCCATGGGCGCGTGACGAACAGGCCGGGCGGGCGCGCTTTGACGAGCTGGTGGAACTGGGCGTTTGCACCAGAGGCTCCAACATCTTCCATGACCGGGCTGATCCGCCCGGCC
This sequence comes from Oceanicaulis sp., assembly GCA_051859425.1. Taxonomy (GTDB): domain Bacteria; phylum Pseudomonadota; class Alphaproteobacteria; order Caulobacterales; family Maricaulaceae; genus Oceanicaulis. The sequence continues at coordinate 3,707 of JBHYFR010000098.1, forward strand.
AGCCCGGAGCGCGCACCGTGGACACCGGCGCCTGGCTGATCGCCCGGGACCTGTTGTTGCAAATTCCCTTCCGCACCGACTTTTCACAGGCCGATGCAGACGCTCTGACCGGTGAGGACGACAAGCTCCTGTCTGACCTGCTGGCCGCCGGCGTGCGTCCGCTTTCCACCGGTCTGCCAACGCTTCGCTATTTCACGGGCGGGTATTCCAACCGTTTCGACGCGCCTTTCGATGACAGCTTTTCCTGGCGCAGCGGAGCGGCGTCATGAGCCGGTCCGGAGCCCTGGCCTTGCTGGGCGGCGCGCCGGTGCGCACCGCGCCCTGGCCGGCCTGGCCGCCGGTCAATGATTCGGTCAGGGCTGCGGCCCGGGCCACGCTGGACAGCGGGCGATGGGCGATTTCCGGCCCGGTGCGCGGCGGCCCGTCACGGCAACAGGCATTCGCGCAGGCCTGGGCGGCGTTCAATGG
>JBHYFR010000098.1:4184-8653 GCA_051859425.1 Oceanicaulis sp.
GTCGCGGTCTCATCGGGATCCAGCGCATTGCTGCTGGCAATGGAGGCGCTGGGCATCGGGCCGGGCGATGAGGTGATCGTACCGGTCTGGACCTGGGTGGCCAGTGCGTCGACCGTGCTGCGAACGGGCGCCACACCGGTGCTGGCCGATGTGTCGCCGGACAATTTCTGCCTGACCGCCGGGACCATAGCCCCTGCGATCACGGCGCGAACCCGGGCCGTGATCGGCGTCCATTTGCATCAATCCATGATGGAAATGGAGCCGGTCCTTGATCTGGTGCGCGCGCGCGGCCTTTGGCTCATCGAGGACTGCGCCCAGGCCCATGGCGCGCTCTATGCCGGGCGCCGCGCGGGCAGTTTCGGGCATGTGGGCTGTTTCAGCTTCCAGCAGACCAAGCCGCTCACCAGTGGCGAGGGCGGGGCGGTGATCACAAATGACGGCGAGCTGGCCGAACGCGTCTTCGCCCTGCATGCCGACGGGCGGCGCCTCGCACGCCCCGATCCGGTCACCGGGCTGGAGCTGGCCGAGGGTCCCGGCCCAATGGGCGCCAATCACGCCATGACCGAGATGCAGGCCGCCATCCTGCTGGCCCAAATGGAGGATAACGCGTTGGATAAGCGTCTGTGCGAAACCGCGCGAAACGCCGCCTGGCTCGATGGCGAGCTGGCGAAGCTCGGTCCGGTGCGCCCTCTGATTCAGCCCGCCAGGCTGCAGCGGCGCACCGTGTTTGAGTACATCATCGCCTTTGAGCCATGGGTGAGCGCTCATGTACCGTCAGCGCGTATCGGCGTCGCGCTCACGGCCGAACTTGGCACGCCATGGTACACAAGCGACCCGCCCCTGCATGTCAGCGGCCTGTACCGGCCGGGAACGCGCCGCCGCTTCGCCGCTTGCGCCGGACCGGCCCGCAATCCGGGCGATTTCCCTGTGGCCGAAGACTACGCAGCCCGCACGCTGGCCTGCCACCACGCGGTGTTGTCAGCCGACCGCGCCGACATGACAGACATCGTCAACGCCTTCGACAAGGTGTTGAACCGGCTAGGTGATCTTGAAACCGGAGAGGCGGGCTCAGCGTGAGGGCGCCCGCGATCCGCATCATCTCCGCCCTCTCCGCCGCGCCCTGGGGCGCAGCGGAAACACTTTGGGCGGAAACCGCGCATCGCCTGCTGGCGCGAGGATTCCGGGTCGCCGCGTCCGTACGCCATTGGCCGGCCAGGCCCGAACCGGTCGCCCGGCTGGCCGGTCTCGGCGTTGAGATTGAGGAACGTCCCGATGACGGGCCCGGCGCGCTGGTCGCAGCGGCGGGCTTTGATCTGACAGTCTTGCAGCAGCCCGACATGTTTGCCGCCGCACCCTGGATGACAGCCTGCCGCCAGACAGGTCAGGCCTATACAACGCTTACCCATTACGGCGCGCTGCACGAATGGCCGCCCGGTCAGACCGGACTCGCCCTGCGCGCGGGCTTCACGGGTGCACGCGCCAATTATTTCGTCTCCAACGCCAGCATCGCACTTGCCGCACGGCAAAGCGCGCTGCGCGCCGTACCCAACGCCATTCTGGTGCGCGCGCCATTCAAGGTGCCCCACGCGGGGCAGCGCCCGTGGCCTGCGTCGGACGCGCCGTTGCGACTCGCCTGCATCGGGCGGCTCGACCTTGAGGACAAGGGGCAAGACACCCTTGTACACGTGCTGGCGCGCCCGCACTGGCGTGCGCGGGATGTGACGCTGTCACTGATCGGCGACGGCCCGCATCGCACCCTGTTGCAAACAATGATCAATGAGCTGGCGCTGGAAAGAACCGTAAGGCTCTGTGGGCCGGTTCACGACATCCACAGCGTCTGGGGTGGCCACCACGCGCTCGTTCTGGCCTCGCGCGCCGAAGGGCTGCCGGCGGTCATCGTTGAGGCGATGCTGTGCGGGCGTCCCTGCGTGGTCAGCGATGTGGCGGGCAATGGCGAACTGCATATCGATGGCAAGACCGGCTTTATCGCCCGCACCCCCGGCGATGACGATATCGACGCCGCGCTGGAACGTCTCTGGAAGGCGCGTACGCAGCTTGCGGCCATGGGCTCGGCCGCCGCCGCAGCGGCGCGCGCCGCTGTTCCGCCCGACCCGGCTTCCGTTTTTGCTGATATGCTGTTAGCAGCCTGCCCCTGACAGATGGCGCGGGCCGGGAGCACGCATTGTGATGGATGGACGCGAGGAAGCCGGGACGCTCTATCTGGTGGCCACGCCCATCGGCAATCTGGAAGACATGACCTACCGGGCCGTGCGCATCCTGACCGAGGCGGACGTGGTCGCCGCCGAGGACACGCGCCATACCCGCAAGCTGCTGGATCATTACGGGATCGCACCCCAGCGCCTGATCACCTGCCATGACCATAACGAGCGCCACAGCGCGTCCGGCATCGCCGATCTGGTCGCGCGCGGGCAGAGCGTGGCGCTGTGCAGCGATGCGGGCATGCCCGGTATCAATGATCCGGGCTACCGCGTGGTGGCGGCGGTGTATGAGCGCGGCCTGCCCGTGCGGGTGATCCCCGGCGCCTCTTCGGTGCTGAGCGCGCTGGTCCTGTCCAACCTGGCGCCGCACGAGTTCGTGTTTCTGGGCTTTCCCCCGCGCAAGAGCGGGCAACGGCGCAACTGGCTCGACCGCGCCCGGCGCCATCAGGCCACGCTGGTGATGATGGAGGCGCCCCACCGCCTGCCGGGGCTTCTGGAAGACGCGCTGGCGGTGTTTGGCGATATCGAGGGCGCGGTGTGTCTGGAAATCACCAAAATGTTCGAGGAGACCGTGCGCGGGCCGATCAGTGCGCTGCTCGCCCGCTTCCCCGAGCCGCCGCGCGGTGAGGTGATGGTGGTGTTCGACGGGGCCAGCGCACCGCCGCCCGGCCCGGATGCCGGCACCAAGAAGCGTCAGCGCGACAGGCGAAAGCCCAGCTCGCCAGGCAATGACAGCTCCGACACCTGACGCCCGCTGTCGCGCGCGACAGTCTCGAAACTGCGCCGGTAGTTGGCGGCCATGCCCTTGTCGCGTCCGCCAAGGCTGCGCAGGGGGTAGGTCACGATGACATGGCGCGCCGTCAGCCCCGCGACGAGCCGCGCACCCGCGCCAGGCTCGATCTGATCAAGGCAGGGCAGGGTCTTCAGCGCCAGAACGACGTCCGCCCCGCCTTCATCGGGCGGACCGGCCGCCAGATCATGGGCGAAGGTGTCGACGGGGTATCCGGAGAGCATCGACGCGTGCGCCACGAAATCAAGCATGTCGAGATAAATGTCGCAGGCCCTGTAAAGCCGGGGCTGTACCGGCATCCACGGACGGCCCAGCGGGTTGAGCCCGCAGGCGAGGTCCAGCACGCACACCGGCGCCTCGATACCGGCGAATAGGCCAGTGTAGTATGCCTCCAGCGCCCCGGCTCGCTCCGCCATGGAGCGGTGAATGGTGAACTGGCGCGCCAGCTCGGCCCGGCGCGCATCAGGATCGGCCGCCTCCAGCACCGCCAGCCATCGCGCATAGGCCGGCTTGCCGGCAAAATAGGCGCCGCCCGACTGGTGAAGCTGGCGTTTGACCCGCTTGACCGCTTCGCGCGGTGCGATACCCGCAGCCAGCTCGCGCGCCGCCAGCCTTACGATCAGGGACGGCAGAATATCGCGTGATTTCGCGGCGGCGCGTACCTGCGTGACCACCGTGTCCAGATCACTCTGGCCAGGCGCAGTCACGCGGCCCGCTCCACCGCCACCAGATCGGTCACCTGACGCATGAACCAGAGATTATGGATGGTCGCCAGGCGCCAGTAGAGCGGCTCGTCACGCTTGAACAGATGGTGCAGATAACCCCGGCTATAGGTTCGGCAGGTCAGGCATTCGCACTGATCGGAGATCGGCGCGTCATTGCGCGCGTGCACTTCATCAGCGAGATAGAGCGTCTTGAACCAGTCATCGCCGTCGATCGAGGGCGTATCGCCGCGGAAGCAGTAGAGCCGCCCCCGCCGGGCGTCGCGCGTCGGCAGGGCGCTATCGCACAACGTATAACCCATGCGCCCGCACGCCGCGACCGAGACCGGATGGCCCACGCCCAGCGCATGCAGGGGAAATTCCGGCGGAATAAGATCACGCACCAGCGCCAGCGTGTCGGTGAGCAGCTTGCCGTCGGAGTCCAGCGGCCAGCCGCCAAACCCGTACCCGTCAAAGCCGATCTCCAGCAGGGCTTCGGCGCACTGGCGGCGCAATTGCGGCGACTGCCCGCCCTGCACCACACCCCACAGGCGCGGCCGGTCCGGGTCGCGTTCCCGCTTGCCCAGCTGGTCGGCGAACGCGCGCTTGCAGGCGCGCGCCCAGGTGATGGTGCGCTCCACTGACAGAGCCTGCTCGGCTTCGGGATCCTCAGGCCGGGTGCAGTCATCCAGGCAGAACAGGACATCTCCGCCCAGACGCAGCTGGGTGGTGATGGCCTTTTCCGGGGTGAGCTGCACC
>JBHYFR010000099.1:0-8641 GCA_051859425.1 Oceanicaulis sp.
GCCGGCATATTGGCGGATCGTCCAGGGACGCTGGACGAACATGGTGGGGTAGGGCCCGCGGTGAAACGGCGCCGCCCCCGGCTTGTGATCAAGATAATCCAGCCCCTTCACGCTTGAGCGGTCATAGACCGGTGCAATGGGCAGGCGCTCGGCGGTCTCGAACGGCGCGGCCTCGGCGGCGGGTGCGGGCGCCGGTTCGGGTTGGCCCAGCTCCAGCTTGGTGAAGTCGGGATGGCGGCTCATGACGCAACTCCCGTCACGGCGTGGGCGCGCGCGCCGTCGGCCAGCGCATCGCTTCGCATGTGAATGAAATGATCGACGCCATCGATCGCCGACGGCTTGCCCGCCAGCCAGACCTCGCGCGCGCCCGCCGCTTTCAGCGCGGCGGCCAGGCTGGCGGCGTCGGCCTCATAGGCCGCGTCTGCGCCGCAGATTACCGCCAGGGCGCAGCCTGAAGCGGCGAAGGCGCTGGCGCAGGCCTCAACCCCGTCATAGGCGTCAGCCGGGTGCGCCTTGACGCCTGCGGCGGCCAGCCGGTTGACGGCGAACCCGGCGCGCGCGCTGAAGGCGGACGCCGGGCCCAGCGTCGCCAGAAACGCGGCGGGGCGCGGCTCGCACGCGTCGGCGGCTTCACGCAAGGCTTCAAACGCGGCGGCAAAGCGCACGGGCTCCAGCGCAGGCCAGGGTGCGGGCGCGTCCGGCGCATCGGCGTGGGGCGCCGGCGCGGGCTCGGTCTCCACCTTGCGCGCATCCAGCTCGGGATAGGCGTTGACGCCGATCAGGCTGTCTGAACCCGTGGCGTAGCGCGCCGAGCGTTTGGCCGCCATCGCCGCCACATCACGCGCCAGGGTGCCCGAGGCGATCAGGGCGGCGGCGCCGCCATCCGCTTCGATGGCCTGAAAGCGGGTCCAGGCGGCATGGGCCAGACGCGCGGCCAGGGTTTCGTGCAGATAGCCGCCGCCCGCCGGATCGGCCGTGCGCCCGATATGGCTTTCTTCCATCAACAGGATCTGGAGATTGCGCGCCAGGCGCCGCGAGAACCGTGTGGAGGGGCCCATGGCGTGGGTGAAGGGGCGCACCTCCACGCTGTCCGCCCCGCCCGCCGAGGCGGCGAGCCCCGCGCAGGCATTGCGGATGAGATTGGTGTAGGGGTCGCGCGCCGACAGCATGCGCGCCCCGGTGACGGCATGCAGGCTGAGCGCGCGCGCCGGGGCGCTGACGCCGAACGCTTCAAGAATGCGGGTCCACAGCCGGCGCGCCGCGCGCAGCCGGGCAATGGTCAGATGCACGTCGGCGTCGGCGGCCATAGTGACCTGTATCGCCCCGGCTGCGTCGTCCGCCGTCGCGCCCTGATCGATCAGGGCGCGCATCCAGGCGGCGCCCGCTGCGCACATATAGGCCAGCTCCTGCGCCTCCGATCCGCCCGCTTCATAGACGCCATGGGCGCGAATGGTGACGGGTTTGAGCGCCGGGTAACGCGCCAGCGCAGCGAGGGCGGCTTGCGCCCCGGCGTCGTCCGCGATCGTCAGGCCCAGCCCGCCACGCACCGATGCGTGGTCATAACCCTGCGCGTCCAGCCAGCCCAGGAACAGGGCGCCCGCCTCAGGGCTTTCATATGCCGGCGCCAGCCAGACCGGGGCGAGATCGGCCATGACGCCGTCCAGCGCGCGGGCCAGATCACCGGCGCTGCGCACCGCCACACCGCGCCGCCCGGCCGGATCAAGGGCGAGGGTGATCTCGCTGGCGCCGCCGGCCAGATCGTCGAGGATCGCCGCGTTGGCTCCGGCGGGATCGGCCAGATCGGCGCGCTGGCGCATGCCCCAGGGCAGGAAGGGATCGCGGACCGGCGCCGCGCCGCGGATGAAGGGCGCCGCGCCCGGCGCGCCGGGATCGCCCGCTTCCTCCAGATCGGCGCGGGTGAACAGCGGTCCGCGCGCAATCCCGTCGAGTGTCTTGCGCACAAGGCTGTCAAATGGCGCGCCCTTGAGCGCGCCGGCCGCAAGGGCGCGCCAGTCAGCGTCGGAGGGTTCGGCAAATCCCTCGGCGAGGGGGCGGATTGATTGGGTCATGGCGACGGGGATTACACCGCGTGCGCCGCGCCGCCAAGCGCGATGGCGCGCCTGGACATGGCGCCTTGCACCGTGGACAGGCCCGCCATCTGTCCGCCCCGGGGCGTGCCTGACCTAGCCTTCAGGCCAACCCTCCTTGCGCCCCAGCGGAGATGTCATGAGCGATTCCACCCCCAGACTATCCCTGCCATGGCTGATGCCGGCCCAGGCTCAGAAGCATGTGACGGTGAACGAGTCGCTGGGCCGGCTGGATGCGCTGGTTCACGCCCGGGCGCTGAGCGCTACCGAGACTGTGCAGCCTGCCAGTCCGGCGCCGGGCGATTGCTACATCCTGCCGGACGACGCCGAAGGCGCTGACTGGACGCAGTTCGATCCCGGCGCCCTGGTCTGGTTCCAGGACGGCGCCTGGCAGGGCGCCGCGCCGCGCGCCGGACTGATCGTCTATGTGGCCGATGCCGAGGCCTTGAGCGTTCATGACGGGACGCAGTGGCGCGACGCCGGGGCGCTGATCGCCGCGCTGTCCAATCTGGAGCGTCTGGGCGTCGGGACCGAGCCGGACGACATCAACCGCTTCGCCGCCAAGCTGAACACCGCGCTGTGGACGGCCCTGACCACGGGCGAGGGCGGTACGGGCGATCTGCGCTACACGCTCAACAAGGAGGGGGCGGACCATGTGCTGTCCCTGCTGTTCCAGTCCGGCTGGAGCGGGCGGGCCGAGCTGGGCCTGACAGGCAGCGATGACATCTCGCTGCGCGTCTCGCCCGACGGTGCGGACTGGATCGAGGCGCTGCGCGTGGAGCGCGCCACCGGCGCGGCGCACATGCCCGCCCTGACGACACACGCGATCAATGGCGGCCCGCTGGCGGGCCTGCGCAATCATGTGATCAATGGCCGGTTTGATGTCTGGCAACGCGGACCCGACGCCTTCCCCGACATGTGGCGCCTGATCAGCGATGGCGGCGGCGCGGCGTCGGCAGCGCGCGAGGCTCACCCCGCAGGCCAGAGCGGTGTGCCCGGCGGCGGCGGGCATTTCCTGCGCTGTAGCGTGACCGGCGAGCCATCAAGCGCGCCAGCCATCGCCACGCGCATCGAGGACGTGCGCAGGCTGGCGGGCGGCCAGGCGGCGCTGGGCTTTTACCTGCGCAGCGATGACGAGCGCACGCTTCAGGTCCGGCTGGTGCAGAGTTTCGGCGCGGACGGGTCTGCGGCGGTGCATCTGGGTGATCAGAGCGTGGAGGCCGGGACAGGCTGGAGCCGCCATGAGCTGGTGTTCGACCTGCCCGCGCTGACCGGCAAGACGATCGGCGAGGGCAGTTATCTGGAGATCCGGTTCAGCGGCGAGACCGGCCCGGCGTCACAAGTGTTCGATCTTGATCTGGTCCAGCTGGAGGGCGGGCCGTCCGCCAGCGTGTTCGAGCACCGGCCCGAGGCTTTGGAGCACCAGCTGTGCCTGCGCTATTTCGAACGCATCGCGGCGCTCAACCGGTTCGGCGTCTTTGTCCCGGCCTACATCGTCAGCGCATCGCAAGCGCGGGCGATCCTGACCCACCAGCCCAAGCGCGCCACGCCCAGCTATGGGGCATCGGGCGCTTTCCAGTTTGTCAGCTCAACCTTCGGGGCGGTTGACGATCTGTCTTTCAGCCGGCCCTCCAGCGGGCGGGTCGAGCTGGTGGCCAATGTCACCGGCGCTACCGCCACACTGGGCGTGAGCAGCGTGCTGCGCGCCGCTGACGACCTGACCGCCCATATCGATATCTCTGCGGAGCTGTGAACCATGAGCTTTATCAATGCGCGATGGACCGACGAAGAGCAGACCATGATCCGCGCCGAGCGCGCGGACGGACGGGTGGTGTTCATCCCGCCCGAGCCCGCCAATGCCGATTACCGCTTGCTGGTGGAGGGCGACGCAGCGTCGCCGCCTGTGGTTATCGGCCCCGCGCCTGCCGCTGATCCGGACTGATCACCGCGCTGCAGGCTTGGCCACAGCGGCGGATGTGCCAAGGTGTGCGCTTCCTGGGCTGAACCGGTGCGCGCCATGACCCTTGATCAGGGCCTTATCCTTCTCATTCTCGCCGGCGCCATGGCGCTGTTCCTCTGGGGCCGGTTCCGCCACGACATCGTGGCGCTGGGCGCACTACTGGCGTGCGTGCTGGCCGGACTGATCGAGCCGGGCGCGGCGTTCGCCGGCTTCGGCCATCCCGCTGTGATCACCGTGGCGTGCGTGCTGGTGCTGAGCCGGGGGCTTCAGAATTCAGGCGCCGTGGACATCATCGCCCGCCACGCGATTCCGTCAGGCGCCGGGCAGCTGGTGTCGATGAGCGCGCTGGTGGGGCTGGGCGCGGTGTTGTCCGGCTTCATGAACAATGTCGGCGCGATGGCGCTCCTGATGCCGATCGCCGTGCGTCTGGCCGGCCGGTTTGATCTGGCGCCCGGACAGGTGCTGATGCCGCTGGCTTTCGGGACCATCCTGGGCGGCATGACGACCCTGATCGGCACGCCGCCCAACCTGATCGTGTCGGGCTTTCGCGCCGACCTGACCGGCGAGGGCTTCGCCATGTTCGACTTCACCGCCGTGGGTGTCGCCGTGGCGGTGGTGGGCGTGGTGTTCGTGATCGCCGCCAGCCGCTGGCTGGTGCCGGCCAATCGCGCCAGCGGAGAGGACGAGTTTTCCACCGGCGCCTACATGACCGAGGCGCGCGTGGGCGAGAAAAGCCGGGCCGCGGGCAAGACCCTGCGCCAGGTGGAGGAGCTGTTCGGCGACGCGGACGCCCAGGTGCTGGCCATTGTGCGCAAGGATGTGCGCATCACCGCGCCCCACCGCCGGCGCAAGGTGCTGGCGGACGATATTCTCGTGCTCGAAGCCGATGTGGAGGATCTGCCCGAAGTGCTGTCCGTTCTGGGCGTCAAGCTGGAGGAGCGCGGCTCGTCCAGCCCGGCGCCGGCCGCAGCGCGCAAGGACGATGCGGCGTCGGCCAGGGTTTCGGCATCGAAGGACAAAGACAAGGCTGGCGACAAGAGCAAGGACACGGCCAAAACCAAAGAGGCGGGCGAGGCCGGGGCGGCGGCGGCGCGCACACGCGATGACGGGTCCGACGAGATTGTTCTGAGAGAATACGTCATCCTGCCCGAGGCGGGCATGGCGGGGCGTTCGGCCAGCGAGCTGCGCCTGCGCACCCGGTTCGGCATCAATCTTCTGGCGGTGTCGCGTGACGGCAAGCGCTCGCGTGCGCGCCTGCGCACGATGAAGATCGCGGCGGGCGATCTGTTGCTGCTGGAGGGTGCGCCCGAGGCGCTGAGCGATCTGGCGTCGGACATGGGGCTTGCGCCCCTGGCCGAGCGCGATCTGCGCGTGCCCGAACCGCGCAAGGCGATCATCGCCAGCGTGATCATGGCCGGGGCCGTTGGCGGCGCCGCGTTTGGGCTGCTGCCCGCCGCCGTGTCCTTCGCCATGGGGGTCATCGCCTCCATGATCACAGCCACGGTCCCGCCGCGCACGGTGTATCAGGCGATCGACTGGCCGGTCGTGGTGCTGCTGGCAGCGCTGATTCCGGTGGCCGGCGTCATGGATTCCACCGGTCTTGCCGATGTGATCGCCCAGGGGCTGATCGGTACGGTGGCGATGGGGCATGGCGTGCTGGCGCTGGCGGCCATTCTGATCGTGACGATGTTCTTGTCGGACCTGATGAACAATGCCGCGACCGCAGCGGTGATGTGCCCGGTGGCCATCGGCGCGGCGGCGGCGCTGGGGGTCAATCCGGACGCTTTCCTGATGGCGGTGGCCATTGGCGCCTCATGCGCCTTCCTGACCCCCATCGGCCATCAGAACAATACGTTGATCCTGGGGCCGGGGGGCTTCCGCTTTGGCGATTACTGGCGCCTGGGCCTGCCGCTGGAGGCGCTGGTGGTGGCGGTCAGCCTGCCGCTGCTGCTGCTGGTCTGGCCGCTCTAGGCCGGCTTGGCGCCGCGCTTTGCGCCCGCCCGGCTGAACAGGCCGCCGATCGCGCGCGCCAGCGCCAGCGCCGCCAGGACCAGCGCGGTGGCCGCCAGCATCAGGATCATGAACACCATCGCGGCGCCTGACAGGTGGAAGGTCAGAAGCGCCGCGTCGGAGCTCGCCAGCGGCGAATTGAGGATGACCCGGGTCAGCCAGTTGGACGCCTGCACCAGGCTGGAGAGCACCGCAGGGCTTTCCCGCTCGATCAGGACAAACAACCCCAGCGTGGTGACCGGTATGGCGATCAGGGCGATGAGCGTGCGCCCGGCCCAACCCGCCAGTGCTGCGCCTGCCGTGTGCGTCATTGCGTCCTCCCCAGGATCAATTACGACATTATCGTTCGTCACGCTTGGGTTTCACGCAAGCGTTAGTGTGGCGCAAATGCGGCATTTTCCCGGCGCGCTGTCAGACTTGCGAATGCGCCTTTGCCCTTTCGATCTTTGCGCGCTAAGAACACCTTACAGGGGATGTCGGCTAATCAGGACGCCATGACACGTCTTCGAAAGAGCATTTCGCCTGGCGCCGTCGGGCGCACTGTATTCTCGCATCTGCTGGCGATGAAAGCCTCGCACAAGCGTCTTTTGAAGATGCTGTTCGACGCGGTCAGCCTTGCTTTCGCTTTTCATCTGGCCCTCGCGCTGTCCACCGAGAGCCTGGCCTATACAGCGCACTGGCATGTCTGGGGCGTGATGGCCGGCGTCGCCGCGGTGGGCCTGCTGGTGTTCCTGAACGGCCGGCTCTACGCCTCCATGGGCGCGGAACGCGATGTGGACATTCTGCGGGTCTCCGGCATGGGTGCGCTGACGTCGGCGGGCGTCCTGCTGGGATTGAGCGCCTTGGTCCCGGTGAATATCCCGCTGGGCGCCGCCGTGATCTATCTGGCTCTGGCGCTGTGCCTGACCGGCGGCGTGCGAGTGGCTGTGCGGGCCATGTTCTGCGATCATCAGGTGCGCGCCAAGGAGCGGGTGCTGATCTATGGCGCCGGGGATGCCGGGCGTCAGCTGCTGGCCGCCCTGCGCGAGCGCGGCGAGCATGCGCCCGTGGGCTTCCTGGATGACGACGCCCTGCTTCACGGCGCGCGCATTGGCGGGCTGGAAGTGTTCAACCCGGCCGAGATCGGTCATGCGGCGGGCGTGACTCAGGCGGATGCGGTGTTCCTGGCCCTGCCGAGCGCCACACGCGCGCGGCGCAAGCGCATACTGGACCTGCTGGAGCCGTATGATCTGCGCGTTCAGACCGTGCCGGACATCAACGACATTCTCTCTGGCAAGGCGCCCATCTCCCAGGTCCGCGCGGTCAAGGCCGAGGACCTCCTGGGCCGCGATCCCATCGCGCCGGACCCCGAACTGATGGCGGCGACGATTCGCGGACGCAGTGTTATGGTCACGGGTGCGGGCGGGTCCATCGGGTCAGAGCTGTGCCGCCAGATCCTCAAACAGGCGCCGGCCCGTCTGGTGCTGCTCGATCAGTCGGAATTTGCGCTGTACGAGATTGAGCGGGCGCTGCGCGACCATGGCGGGGATTGCGAGCTGATCGCCAAGCTGGGCTCGGTCAGCGACGATTCGCGCGTCGCCACCCTGCTGGGGCGGTTTGAGGTGAACACCGTCTTCCACTGCGCCGCCTACAAGCATGTGCCGCTGGTGGAGAACAATGTCATCGCCGCGGTGCGCAACAATACGCTGGGCACGCTGGCGCTGGCGCGCGAGGCGATCAAGGCGGGGGTGACCTCCTTCATCCTGGTGTCCACCGACAAGGCGGTGCGCCCCTCCAGCGTCATGGGCGCCACCAAGCGCCTGGCCGAGCTGACCTGCCACGCCCTGGCCGCAACCCAGACCGCCACGCGCTTTACGGTGGTGCGCTTTGGCAATGTGCTGGATTCGTCGGGCTCCGTGCTGCCGCTGTTCCGCCAGCAGGTGGAGCAGGGCGGGCCGGTGACCGTGACCCACCCGGACGTGACGCGCTATTTCATGACGCTGGGCGAAGCGGCCCAACTGGTGATCCAGGCCAGCGCCCTGTCGGACGGGGAGGGCGTCTACGTCCTCGACATGGGCGATCCCATCAAGGTGGTGGATCTGGCCTGCCGCATGGTGCGCCTGGCGGGCCTGCGCCCCTATCTCAAGGATTCCATGACGCGCGGCGATATCGAGATCGAGTTCAACGGCCTGCGCGAGGGCGAGAAGCTGCACGAGGAATTGCTGATCGGCGAAACCGCCAGCCCCACGCGTCATCCGCGCATCATGAGCGAGGCTGCCGTGGCGCCCGACTGGATGGCCATGGAAGCCCTGCTGGCGCGCATCGAGGCCGCTTGCGCGACGGGCGATGCGCCCGGCGTGGTGAAGCTGCTGGCTGATGATGTGATCGGGTATGACCCTGACGCCCTGTCCGGCCCCGCCGTGGTCAAGATGGACCCGCGCGCCGGCGCCCGCGCCCGCACCGCCGCAGGACGCACCACAGGCGCACGCCCTGCAGAGTAGGGCCTGCCGGGCCGGGCGTTACGCCTGAATTTGCTGGAAAACTGTGCTGGCTGGTGCTGCCGGAGAGATTCGAACTCACGCCTTATGGTTGTTAGCCATTGTTT
>JBHYFR010000100.1:0-8631 GCA_051859425.1 Oceanicaulis sp.
CCTGGGATAACATCACCGACACCCGCCGGGTCGAGGCGGCGCTGCGCGACCGGGCCGAGGCGCTGCAGGAATCAGAGAAAATCAAAACCGGGTTTGTGGAGCATGTGAGCTATCAGCTGCGCACGCCGCTGACCACGATCCACGGCTATGCCGATCTGCTGGCCGGCGGCTTCGCCGGGCCGCTGTCCGAGCGGCAGGCCGAGCACATGTCCGCGATCCAGCAAGCCTCGGGCCAGCTGGGCAAGCTGATCGACGATATACTCGACATCGCCGCCATTGACGCCGGCCAGCTGGAGCTGGAGCTGGGCGATGTGCGGCTGGCCGGGCTGATCGCGGAAACCGCCGAGCTGATCGTCACGCGCGCCGAGCACGCCGGCGTGCGCATCACGCAGGCCGCGCCCGAAGACCTTCCCGTGGCCCGCGCTGACGCCAAGCGCCTCAAGCAGGTATTGTACAATCTTCTGACCAATGCGCTGGATCATATCGAGCCGGGCGGACAGGTGGAGGTCGGCGCCGGCGTCGAGGATGACGAGATTACGCTGTGGGTGTCCGACGATGGCGCGGGGATCGCCGCCGAACGCCAGGCCCATGTTTTCGAGCGCTTTGAGCGCGGCGAGGGCGGCGGCGCCGGTCTGGGTCTGGCCCTGGTCAATGATATTATCCGCCTGCATGGCGGCTGGGTGGCTCTGGAAAGCGCGCCGGGCGAGGGCACGCGCGTGACCTGTCACCTGCCGCTCATCGCCGAACCGGGCGCAGCCATCCCCGAGCTCAGCCTGCCAGCGCGTGACACGGACCGGCCTGCCCCGGCCTGAAGCGCCCATTTGCGTCCAAATCCCCGATTGCCAAGCGCCGCGAACGCGCTAGCGTGTCTCACCATATGAGGGGGACGCCATCATGAATGTTTCACCGCGCCCGTCAGGGCTGCTTGCCGGACTGGTGGCGATCGCCGCTGCAGCCCTGCTGGCCGTTGAGGCGCCGGCGAGCGCCGACGAGCTGGTCCTGCCGGCGGGCTTTGCCGGCCAGCCCGGATCGCGCGACTACACCCGCCTGCTGCAGACCGTGCAACGGCCTTCCAAGCCGACCCCCGAGGCGTCGGGGCAGCGCACAGCCACGGGGCCGCTGGGGACCCATACCGGCGATGACAGCTGCCGCTGGGCCAATGACCGCGAGTGTGACGAGCCGGGCGTTGGCACCGGCGCCTGCGCTGCGGGCACCGACTATTCCGATTGCTGGCGCATTATTACCGGGCTGGAGGATGACAGCTGCCAGTGGGCCAATGACGGCGAATGCGACGAGCCGGGCATCGGCACCGGCGCCTGCACCCAGGGCACCGACCGCACCGATTGCGGCGAGATGACCGGGCTGCGCTTTCGCAATGACAGCTGCGCGTTCGCCTTCAACGGCGTGTGCGACGAGCCTGATATCGGCACCGGGCGCTGCGAGGCGCGTACCGATCGCGCCGACTGTTTTGGCCGCGAGCGCCCCATGACCATCAATGATCATTTCTTTGGCCATGATGACCGCGTCATGATGGATACCGGCGCCTTCCCCTGGTCGGTGATCGGCCGAATCCGTTTCGAGACGGGCAGCCAGTGCACCGCGTCGCTGGTGGCGCCCAACGTGCTCGCCACGGCGGCCCATTGCGTCAGTGATGAGGGCCGCATCCGGCCATCAGGACGGTTCGAGACCGGCGACGGCCTGCCCGGCGGCGCCCGCACGGCGCGCGTGGTCGATGTCTTGCTGGACCCGTTGTGGAACGAAAGAGAGTTCAGCGCCGGCAATGATTACGACGGCACGGACTGGGCGCTCTTGCGCATCGATACGCCGCTGGGCGACGCGCTGGGCTATCTGCATCCTGTGGGCCTGAGCGCAGCGAGCCGGACCCCGGACGCGTCCGATGTGACGCTGCGCCAGGCAGGCTATTCGTGGGACACCGGCGACAATCTGTCCGGCAATGAGTCCTGCCGCATCCTCGAAGCCATGGACGACAACACGATGTCCCATGACTGTGACACCACGCGCGGTGATTCCGGTTCGCCTTTCCTGGTGGAAGCGAACGGGCGCTGGCAGGTGGTGGCGGTGGATTCCAATTTCCGCAGCAACCCGGACGGGCCGATGATCTATATCGCGGCGCGCGCCGACCGGTTCGCCCCGCTGGTGGAGGATTTTGCGCAAGGCCGCATCGGTCAGGGGGGCTTGCGTCCGCGCGGCCCGGGCAAGCCCGAGCCGTTGGCGCCGCCCAAGCTTCACTGAAGCGCGATCAGCCCTCGACCACGACCTCGACCCGCACGGCGGCTTCAGGCGGCGCGGTCATCAGGGTGCGGAAGCGCTCGACTGCGCCGCCGGGCAGGGCGGTGGATTCCAGCATGACACGCCATTCGGCGAGCACCTGGCCCTCGCGGTCCAGCGCCATGGCCGTGAGCGGGGCGGTGCGGCGCATGCGTCCGGTGGTGTTGCGCACCACGCCTTCGACCACCAGCGCCGGAGCGCCGTCTTCTGCATCTTCAAAGCTGGCGGTCAGCTCTTCCACCGCCAGACCCAATGGATGGGTTTCCAGGCCGACGGCCGCATAGGCGCCGGCGGCCCGCGGGAAGGCGGCGACCACATCGGCGCGCATCAGCACTGCGCCGCCCATCACCACCAGAAAGGCCGCCGCGACACCAGCCCAGCCAGCCCCTTCCACCGCCACGCGCGCCTTGCGGCGCCGGGCCTCGGTGCGCGCGCGGATGGCGGCGGCAGGCTTGTCACGCAGGCTGGGCGCAGGCTCGGGCCGGGGGGCGGCGGGCGCCGGACGCTCGGCCGGTTCGGACAGGGTCAGCGCCTCGGCCTCGACCTGCCAGCCATGGCCGCAGGACGCACAGCGCACCCGTCCGCCGCGCGCCTCGAGGGCGGCGGGCTCGACGCGGTATTTCGCATCACAGCTGGGACAGGTGACGATCATGGACGCAGCGCTCGCTTTTCCTGCATAGTTGATGGCGAATCCCGCCACACGGACTTGTTCCCGGACCGCCGAGCGATGACCCAGACCCCCCGCCCCGCACCGGACCTGACGCCCAGCCGTGATCCGGCGGTGCGCTTTGATTCGGTGGGCCTTCGATACGGGCGAGGGCCTGAGATTCTCAGCGATCTCAATTTTGATTTACCAAGCGGAAGTTTCCATTTCCTCACCGGACCGTCCGGTGCCGGCAAGAGCTCGCTGCTGCGCCTGATCTACCGGGCCCGCCAACCCTCGCGCGGTCTGATCAGCCTGTTCGGGCGCGACACGTCCCTGATGCCGCGCGACGCCCTGCCGGGCCTGCGCCGCCGGATCGGGGTGGTGTTCCAGGATTTCCGCCTGCTGGAGCATCTGAGCGTGTTCGACAATGTGGCCCTGCCGCTGCGCGTCGCCGGTCAGCCGCGCGCCAGCTATGCCGATGATGTGGCCGACCTTCTGGCCTGGGTGGGGCTGGGCGAGCACATGCATGCCCATCCCGCCAGCCTGTCGGGTGGGGAGCAGCAACGCGCCGCCATCGCCCGCGCCGTCATCACCAAACCCGACCTGCTGATCGCGGACGAGCCCACCGGCAATGTGGACCCGGCCATGGGCCGGCGCCTCTTGCGCCTGTTCGTGGAGCTGAACCGGCTCGGCGCCACCGTGCTGATCGCTACCCATGACATCACCCTGGTGCGGTCGCTGGAGGCCCCTGTGCTGGAACTCGCCGATGGCCGCCTGGTCAGTCAGCCGAGGGCGGCATGAGCGCGCCCGACAAACCGCGCCGACCGGCGCCGCTCTTGCCGCCCGATCACGCCCGGGACCGGCCGCTCTTCGCCGTGGCGGCGATCCTGGTGTTTCTGGCCAGCCTGGCCGGTTTTGGCGCGGCGGGCGCCTGGCAGGCGGCTGAAGGCTGGACCGCGCAGCTGTCCAGCGAGCTCACCGTGCAACTGATCGCCGAGGACGCGCGCGATGCCGACGCGGACACATTGGACGCCGCAGTGCAGATCGCGCGCCTGCCCGGCGTGGTTTCGGCCACGGCGCGCAGCCGGGCTGACGCCGAAGCGCTGTTGCGGCCCTGGCTTGGCGGCGCCGGCCTGCCTGACGATCTGCCCGTACCGCGCCTGATCGCCGTACGCGTCGATCCGGACGCGCCGCCCGCCCCGGGCGCCATCGAGGCGCTGCTGCGCGACAATCCGTATGACGTCGTGGTGGATGATCACGCCCGTTGGGAGGCCGCCGTGCAACGCGCCGCCGGGACTGTGCGCTATTTCGCGCTGGGGCTGGTGGTGATCCTGGCGCTGGCGGCCGCTGCGGTCATCGCCTTTGCCGCGCGCGCCTCGCTGGCGGCGCGCTGGGATGTGGCCGAAGCCCTGCATCTGGTGGGCGCGCCGGACCGGTATGTGACCGGGATTTTCCAGCGGCGCTTTTTCTTCCTGGGCCTGAAAGCCGGGCTGGCGGGCGCCGGACTGGCGGCCCTTGCCGGATATGGCCTGGCCCAGGGCGCAGGCGCGGCTGGCAGTGTGTTCTTCCTGCCCGTCCCGGCGCTGGGCTGGAGCGCGGCGGCGATTGCGCCGGGCGCAGCGCTGGCCTCGGCCCTGATCGCGGCGGGCGCCGCGCGTCTGGCGGTGACCGGCGAGCTGAAGGCGCGCTGGCCATGAGAGGCGCGTTCGGTTTCGCCCGCTTCCTGGCGTTCGTCGCGCTGTTCACCCTGGCGGCGGGGTTCGCCCTGTTCATGCGCGAGGCGCGCAGCCTAGGCCCGGATCCGGCGGCGGCGGCGGCGGGCGTCGTGGTGCTCACCGGCGGGGGCGGACGCGTGGCGACCGGTGTGGAGCTGTTGCAGGCCGGTCGGGCCGAGCGCCTGCTGATTTCCGGGGTCAATCCGGGCAGCCCGCCCGCCGATATCGCCGCCGCAGCGGGCGCGCCCGCATCGGTCTTTGAATGCTGCGTGGATATCGGGCTGGAAGCGTCCAACACGGCCGGCAATGCGCTGGAGATCGCCGCCTGGGCGCGCGAGCGCGGCTATAACGCCATCGTGGTGGTCACCAGCGATTACCACATGCCGCGCGCCTTGCTGGAGCTGAACGCCGTGGCGCCCGAGCTGGCGCTGATCGCCCATGGCGTGCGCGCGCCCGGGCCCCTGAGCAGCGCGGCGCAGGGGCGCCGCTGGCTGCTGGAATACTTCAAATACGCCGCCGTCTTCGTGCGTGAGCGCGCCGCAGGACGCTCCCGCGCCGATCGTCCGTCCGCCTGATTCCACGCAAGGGACCTGAAAATGGCCTTTATCGGATCCATTGCCTTTATCGTCTGGATGTACGGCCTGATGGCCATACTGGGCATCGTGTTCGCGCCCACCCTCCTGGGTCCGCGCAGCTGGACGCGCGCCGCCCTCCGGTTCTATCTCGCTTTGGTGTTCGGCGGTCTGCGCATGCTGTGCGGGATCCGGTACGAGGTGCGCGGGCGCGAGCACATGCCCGAAGGCGGGGCGCTGATCGCCTCCAAGCACCAGTCCATGTTCGAGACGCTGGCCTTCTGGGCCATCCTGCCCGACCCGGCCATCATCCTGAAAAAGGAGCTGGCCTTCCTGCCGGTGTTTGGCTGGTACGCCATGAAGCTGAAAAACATCAAGGTGGACCGGTCGGCGGGCGCCAAGGCGCTGCGCGACATGCTCAAACAGGCGCGCGACCGCGCCGGCGAGGGCCGTCAGGTGGTGATCTTCCCCCAGGGCACGCGGCTTGAACCGGGCCAGGCCGACACCTACAAGCCGGGCGTCGCCGGGCTCTACAGCGCCATGAAGGCGCCGTGCATCCCCGTCGCGCTCAATTCGGGCCTGTACTGGCCCGCCCACGGCCTGGTGCGCCGGCCGGGAACCATCGTGGTCGAGTTCTTGCCTGCCATAGAACCGGGCCTGCCCAGAGACGCCTTCATGGCCGAACTTGAAACACGCATCGAGACCGCTTCCAGCGCCCTGCTGGCTGAAACAGGAAAGCGCTAGAGACCCATGAGCCGCAAACCGCCCTCGCGCGCCACGCTTCTGATCCCGTTCGCCCTGCTGGCGCTGGTGATCGCCGTTCATGGCGCTTACTGGGCCTTCATGTCGGGCGAGATTCGCACCGCCGCCCTCGCCTGGATCGAGGAGCAGGAAGCCCAGGGTTATGACGTGTCCCATGACGGCGTGACGGTCTCGGGCTATCCGTTCCGCTTCTCCGTGCGCGCCGTTGCGCCCGGCCTCACCGCCCCTGAAGCGGCGGGCGGCTGGTCGGTGGCGTATGACCGGGTGGCTGCCAGCGCCCAGTTTTACAATATCAATCACTGGATCCTGGTGCTCGACGGCGGCGGCGAGTTCGCCACGCAGATCGACGGCGCGCCGGCGCGCTATCAGATCGAGGCCGCATCGCTGCGCCTGTCCGTGACCGGCGAGAACGGCGCCAATACCCGCATCGGCGCTGAAGCCGAAGCCCTGGCGGTGACCGCGCTGGAGGGGCCTGAGCCTGCCTTCGCGAGTATCGAACGCCTGGCCATGGCCGGTGTGTTGTCCGATGCCGATGTGCTGCGCCTGCGCGTGGATCTGAGCGGGGCCGAGACCGGCGCCGGCGTGTTGCCGGAACGCATTCTGGGCGCCTTCGGGGACCGCGCCGAGGAGATACGCCTGCTCGCCGATATCACGGTGTGGAGCGCGCTGGCCGGCAGCGGCGACCCGCTGGCCTGGACCCGCGGCGGCGGGGCGCTGGAGGTCAATCAGGCGCTTCTGGACTGGGGTCCGGCCCAGGCCAGCGGATCAGGCCGTCTGCGCCTGGACGAGAGATTATCGCCTGAAGGGCGCCTCAGCGTGGTGGTGTCGAACCCCGAGCGTCTGGCCGGCGCGCTGGTGACGGCCGGTCTGGTCAATGAAGAACAGGCCCAGGCGCTGCGTCTGGCCGCCCTGATGGCCCCGCCGCGCCAGGACGGGATCGCCCTGCCCTTCCGCCTGCAGGACGGCGCGGTGTTCCTGGGTCCGGCGCGGCTGGGCGCGACACGGCGCGCAGCGGCCGAACCCGATCCGATCTGATCTGATCTAGAGGCTCAGCGTCTCGCCGCGCAGGAAGGCGGGCAGATCGCCGACCTCGCCCCCTGCGGTGCGCATGAAGAAGCGCCGCGCAGCCGGCATGCGGTCCACCAGCGACAGGCCAAACCCGCGCACGCCGCGCACAAGGGAATGATCATTGGAGAACAGCGCATTGACGCCATGGGTGCCCAGCACCAGCGCGGCGGAATCGGTGCGCCGCCAGCGGTCATAGCGCGTCAGCGTGGCGGCTGCGCCCAGGTCCAGCCCGGCGCGCTTGGCCTCGATCAGCACCTCGGCCAGAGCCGCCGCATCGCGCACACCCAGATTGAAGCCCTGACCGGCAATGGGATGGATCGAGCGCGCCGAATCGCCCACCAGCGCCAGACGGGGCGCGGTGAAGCGCTCGGCCAGCACCAGCCCCAGCGGATAACACCAGCGCTGGCTTACCGGACGCACGGCGCCCAGAAAATCACCGAACCGGGCCTCCAGCGCCTCCTGAAAGCCGTCCTCATCCATGGCGTGGAGGGCCTCGGCCGCCGCGGTGCGCTCGGTCCAGACCAGGCTGGAGCGGTTGCCCGGCAGGGGCAGAATGGCGAAGGGGCCTGACGGCATGAAGACTTCGTAGGCCACGCCCTCATGAGCGCACTCATGCTCCACGGTCAGCACCAGCCCCGACTGGCCATACGCGCGGCCCAGGCTGCGGATGCCCGCCTGCTCGCGCAAGGGCGAGGCCTTGCCGTCACAGGCGGCCACGGTTGCGGCCTCCAGCTCCCGCCCGTCCGCCAGCGTGACGATCGCCCGCCCGCGCGCCTCGCTCATGCCGGTGACCCGCGCCGGCGCGATCATGGTCAGGCCGGCGTCTTGCGCGGTGCGCGCCAGCGCCAGGCGGGTATGGCGGTTCTCCGCCATCCAGCCCAGCGGCTCATCGTGGGCGCGCGGATGGATTTCGCGGCGGTCGAAATGCAGCTGATCCGGGCCGGGGCCGCCGCGCTTGAGCCCGTCGAGGGGGCGCGAATCGACCACCAGGATGTCTTCGATGCGCTGGGCGTGGGGCTGGAGGTGGCGCGCGGCGCCGACCGCCTCGAGCATGCGCCAGCTGGTATAGGCCAGCGCCGAGGCGCGCCCGTCAAAGGCGGGGGCTGTGCTCGTATCCAGCGCCATGGCGTCGATCAGGGCGACGCTCAGGCCCGCCCGGTGCAGGGCCAGCGCCAGGGTCAGCCCGGCGAGACCCCCGCCCGACACCACCACATCGCCTGAGAAAACTCGATTGCTCATGGAACCGGAGCATAGCGCAGCGGCGCGTTCAGAAAAGCGCCACGGCGCCGCAGGCGGAGATCAGCGGGACCCCGAACAGAAAACGCCCGCAGCCGAGGGGGGGCTGCGGGCGTTCCTCTAAAGACCCTGATGGAGCCAAGCTCTCGTCCGATCGAGGGGGGATGGACGGTTAGACACCAAAGCCTTTGAACTTGTCCTTGAAGCGCGACACGCGGCCGGCGCGGTCAACAAGGGTTTGCGACCCGCCGGTCCAGGCCGGGTGGGTGCGCGGGTCGATGTCCAGATTGAGAACATCGCCTCCTTTGCCGTAGGTGGAACGGGTCTTGAAGCGGGTTCCGTC
>JBHYFR010000101.1:0-8585 GCA_051859425.1 Oceanicaulis sp.
CGCTTTGTCCGGACATAATCTGCTAGTAGCATGGGCCAGCGCGCGGCGTGAAGCCCGTGCGTCAAGCTTGGGGGATAGTCATGACAGCGCGCCCGCCCGTGCTCTCGCCCGACGCGCTGGTAACGCGCCTGCGCAGCCGGCTGCCCGGCGCCGCGCGGGTCTATGTGCCCGGCGTGGCGGCGGAACCCTATGGGCTGGCCGAAGCGTTTGCGCGCGACCCGGAGACGGCGCGCGGGCTGACCTTCTTTGGCGTGTGGATCCCTGGCGTGAACCGCACCGACTGGAGCGCGCTGCACGACACCGCCCGGTTCGAGACGATCTTTCTGGCGCCCGAGCTGCGCGGCGGGTTTGAAGCCGGACGCGTGGACTTCCTGCCGCTCACCTACACCAGGGCCTGGCGCTGGCTGGAGACCTGCCCGGTGGATGCGGCGATCGTGCAGGTCGCGCCGCCGGATGCGAACGGCGATTGCTCTTTGTCATTGAGCTGCGACTTCACCCCGGCGATCTGGGAACGGGCGCCGGTGCGCATCGCCCAGATCAATCCGGCCTTGCCCGTCATGCCCGGCGCGCCGTCGATACCGCTCAGCGCCTTTGACGCCGTGTGCGAGGTGGAGAGCGAACCGCGCGGGTTTCAGGCGGGCGATCTGCCAGAGGCGTTTGCGCACATTGCCCGCCATATCGCGCAACAGGTGGAGGACCGCGCCGCGGTTCAGTTCGGCCTGGGCAAAGTGCAGCTGGCGGTGCTGCCGGCGCTCAAAGATCACACGGGGCTGACCATCCATTCGGGCATGGTGTCCGACCCCTTGCTGGATATCCTTGAGGGCGATGCGGTCGCCACGATCCGCACCGGCGCTGTGCTCGGTTCGCGCGCGCTGGCCCAGCGCCTGAAGGATGATCGGCGCCTGACCATGACGCCGGTCAGCCTCACCCATGGCGCGGGGGTGCTGGCGGGGCTGGCGCGTTTCACCGCGATCAATTCGGTGATCGAGGTGGATCTGTTCGGTCAGGCCAATGCCGAGTTCGTCGGCGGGCGCCAGGTGTCCGGCGGTGGCGGATTGAGCGATTTCCTGCGCGGCGCCCAGGCCAGCCCCGGCGGCAAGGCGATTGTCGCGCTCGCCTCCACGGCCAAGGGCGGGACGGTGTCGCGCATCGTGCCGCGCCTGAGCGCGCCGGCGGTAAGCCTCAGCCGGGCCGACATCGATATCGTGGTGACCGAGCATGGCGCAGCCGATCTGCGCGGGCTCGGCCTGGAGGCGCGCGCGGGCGCCCTGATACAGATTGCTCACCCTGAGCACCGCGCTGTGCTAGACAACGCATGGACAGACATTCGGAGGTCGCTATGACCGTTATGCTGGAAAATGCTTCAGGCGCGCCGCGCTATATGGCGCTGGCCGAGGCGCTGCGGGCGCGAATCGCGGGCGGCGACCCGGCCATTGGCGAGCTTTTGCCCACCGAGCATGCCTTGTGTGAAACCTATGGCGTGTCGCGCCACACCGTGCGCGAGGCGCTGCGCCTGCTGGCCGAAAGCGGGCTGATCGCCCGCCGGCGCGGGGCGGGCACCGTGGTGGTGGCCAATCAGACCCATGATCACTTCACCCAGCGCCTGGGCGGGGTGGACGATCTGATGCAATACGCGCGCGACGCAAAGCTGCAGCCCAAAGCCACACGCAGCGGCCCGCTGGACGGGGCGGTGGCGCGCGCCTTCGGCGTGGCGGCGGGGGGCGAGTTCTTCCATGTGTTCGGCGTGCGCGGACGCCCGGGCGAAACCCCGATCGCGCTGACCGATGTCTATATCCGCGCCGATATCGCCCCGCCGGTGGAAACCATCGTGGAGATGGGCGGATCGGTGACCGACTGGATCGCGCGCGAGCGCGGCGTGCCCACCGCGCGCATCGAGCAATCCATCAGCGCCGGCGCCCTGACCGAGCGCGAAGCCGGCCCGCTGGACGCCGAAGCCGGCGAGGCCGCCCTGCGCACCCGGCGGCGCTATTACGACAAGGGCGGACGCATCATCGCCCTGTCCGACAGCGTCCACCCCGGCGAACGCTTCACCTATGACATGGTGCTGCTGCGCGAGGCGGAATAGGGCAACTTTCCGCCGGTCGCTGGCAGTTTTGCTTGATCCTGCGCACGAAACGAAATGATATACCATTTCGAGGGCCGGACGCACCGGTTCCGTGTGGAGGAGACATGCCATGAAAATTCTGATCGCCGCGCTGGGCGCCGGCGCCATGAGCGCGACGGCCATCGCCCAGGAGCGCCTCAGCTTCGACAATCCCGACGATGTCATCACCATGAACCGCAAGATCGGCTGTTCGACGGTGGATGGCGAGCCCATCACCTTTTACTGGCACGGCTATGCGTTTTCGCGCCGGGCCGGCGAGCCCGACCGGCGCATGTTCCGCGTCGAGGGGATGAATGTGCGCGCCTGCGTGACCGTGGAGCACCCCGAATACGGGACCGGCTACCGCCTCGTCTCGCGCGAGATCCTGCTCTATCTCGATCCCGAGACCCACGAAATCCTGTCCACCTGGGACAATCCGTGGACCGGGGAGACGGTAGACGTGCTGCACGTGGCCAACGACCCGGTCAATTCGCGCGGCAGTTTCCCGCAGGGTCCCAACGGCCCGGCCCGGTGGCGCGGCTCGTCCATGGGCAATGATGTCTGGCAGACCACCACCGTGCCGCTCTTCTACTCCAACCCGCTGGCGGGTGAGTTCCAGGACGAGACCGGCGCGGTCTATCACGCTACCGAGATGTTCAACTTCTTCGGCAATGTGGATGACCTGACCGATCCGGCCACCACCACCGCCGATGTGGAAGTGGGCTGGGTGCGCATGTCCGACTGGCTGCCCTGGATGAAGATGCGCGGGCGCGACGGGCTGATCTATTTCCACACCGCCGGCACCAAGCTGGACAGCTGGGACGAGCTGCCGGACTTCTTCCAGGCGGAGATCGCCCGGCATTACCCTGAATACACCGATCCGCCGCCCCTCGATGATGACCGGCCCAATGTGACGAGCTGGACCTATTATCGCGATATCGCGGCAGGCGTGGTCACGCCGCCTGATCGCAACTGATCAGGGCTCGATCCGGCCGCCACGATGGCGGCCGGATTTGTCACTGAAATGCAACACTGCCCAAAATTTGTTCGGACAAGCGCAACATCACAGGCGTGTGATGACGCCAAATGGTATATCAATTGAATCAGCCCTGCGCCTGCGCCCTGACCGGGCCGGCTCAGGACCGTGACTTAAAAGGCTGAGACAGCCGCGCAAGGGGAGAGTAGAGCGTGAAAAAGCACATTCTGTTGACGACGGCCGCTGTGATCGCGGTCACCGGCATGACGGCCATTCCGGCCGTCGCCGCCGCCCAGGAAGAAGGCGCACAGCAATCGCGTGACATCATCACCGTCACCGCCCGCCGGCGCGAGGAAACCATTCTGGACGCGCCTGTCGCCGTGACCGCATTCGGCGAGGAAGACATCCTCAATCTCGGCCTGCAGTCGGTGGACGATGTGGCCCGCTTCACGCCGGGCCTGTCCTTCTCGGCCGCTTTTGGCCGCTCATCGGAGCGCCCCGTGATCCGCGGTCAGGCCAACGTGCTGGCCGGCGTGCAGTTCGGCGTGGAATCAGGCACCGCCTATTTCATCGACGGCGTCTACTATCCCGGATCGATCCAGAACCTGGATACCAATGACCTGGCCCGGGTCGAGGTGATCCGTGGCCCGCAAAGCGCGCTTTACGGCCGCAACACCTATGCCGGCGCCATAAACTTCGTCACCCGCGGCGCCTCGGACGTGCTGCAAGGCAATTTCCGCGCCCGCGCCGGCAGCCACGGCGAGTATGAGCTCTCTGGCGGCATTTCTGGTCCGCTGGGCGACCGCGCAGGCTTCCGTCTCTCGGTGCGCGACTATAACTATGACGGCGAGTGGACCAATCAGGTGACCGGTCAGACGGTCGGCTCCCAGTCCACCACGTCCTTCTCCGGCGTTCTGGACTTCAACCCGGTCGACAATTTCGATTTCCGGGTCCGGGCCCAGTATTCGGACTCGCGCGACGGCACGCTGCCGCTTTTCCTGCAGCCCGCCGCCAGCAATAACTGCTCGCCGGGCTACCGCTCGCTGAACTACTGGTCGCGTTCGGGCAGCACCAATAACAACCAGTATTTCTGCGGCGTGATCCGTCCGGCGCCGGTGGCGCTGAACACCGGCCCCGCCCAGCCGGGCCAGCCGGCCATCGTGCCGGGCGTGCCCGCCGATGCGCTGCATCCCTTCCTGCCCTTCCAGCTTTATTCCACGGAGGACGGCACGGCGTTTGACGGCATCAGCAACGAGACCTGGTTGTTCTCCGGCATCATGAACTGGGATGTGGGCGGCTCGGGCTATGTCTTCACCCTGTCAGGCGGCTACCGGGACGAGGAGCGCCGTTTCGGTTCGGACTCCGACCACAGCTCGATCAACTTCGTGCTTGCGCCGGTGGGCATGGCCGATACGGGCGCCTTCTTCGCCAACACCACGCGCGCCGAAGTGCGCGACCACTCCATCGAGGCGCGCCTGGCCTCTCCGGTCAACGAGCCGCTGCGCTGGATGATTGGTGCGTATTATTATGACCAGACCAGCCGCCAGTACTCGATCACCTTCTCCAACCCGTCGGGCAATCCGTCTAACCGCCTGACCACCACCAACCAGGCCATTTTCGGCCTTGTTGAGTATGACTTCACCGACAATCTGACGGTGACGTTCGAGGGGCGGTATGCGGAGGAAGAAAAGTCCACACTGGACGGGCTGAGCGCCGCGACCCAGTTCTTCCGGGCCGACACCTTCACCAATTTCACCCCGCGCCTGACCATCAACTGGTCCCTGGACGCCGAGACCACGATCTACGGCGTCTATGCGCGCGGCGTGAAGCCGGGCGGCCAGAACGGCTCGCTGGGCGAGAGCGTGGGCAACCCGATCTATGATCAGGAGACCTCGGAGAATTTCGAGATCGGCGTGAAGCGCTCCCTGTTCGGCGGCGCGGGCTATTTCGCAGCATCGGCCTACTACATCGATGCAACCGACGTGCAGCTGACCACGGCTGTGTCCAACGCGGCCGGCGCGATCAACTCGGTGGCCACCAACCAGGGTGCGGCGGAAATCCTGGGCCTGGAGCTGGAATACCGCCAGCAGGTCAATGACGTGCTGTCCATTGGCGCGACCTATGCCTGGACCCGTCCCGAATTCACCTCCGGCTGCGACGACGCGCAGTGGGAGCTGACCTCGGGCGGCGGCGTGATCGCGGGCAATGCGACGGCTCCGGGCACCGGCACGTCCTTCTTCGGCCAGACCGGCAATTGCTCCATTGCGGGCAACCGTGTCCCGCTGACGTCGGAGCACCAGCTCTCGCTCAATGGCGAGCTGCGCGCGCCGCTGGGTCAGAACGGACGCCTGGAGTGGTTCGCACGCGGCGACTTCACGTATGAGTCTTCCAAATACGTGCAGGTTCATAACCTGGCCGAAACGGGCTCCGCCTCGATCCTGGGCGCCCAGATCGGCATCCAGAGCGACAACTGGACGATCATGGCCTACGGCCGCAACATCCTCGATGAAGACTCCATCGTGATGGCGACCCGCTGGCTGCAGACGCCGTATCTCAGCACCGGCTTCTCGCCCAACACCGCGCCGGTTGACGCCGCCCGCGGTGCGCCGCGCGCCTTCTTCGGCACGCTGCGCCGGGGCGCCGCCTACGGGGTGGAAGCCCGCTACCGCTTCTAGGACAGCCCTTTCTGGGACCGTCCATCAGGGGCAAGGGGACTGGACGGCCGGGCCATCAGGTCCGGCCGTCTGCCTGTCTGGAGACACGATATGAAGCTGTTCATGAAGGCGTTGGGGGCCGCGGCCCTGGGCATCGCCGCCGCACTTGCAGCCCCGGCCCATGCGCGCCCTGTGCCCGAACCGGTCATGGCGCGCGATCTCGCCGATTTCCTGGACTGGTTCGAGGGCCGGTTCGACAATGACCGCCAGGTCTTCTTCGCCGCCGAGCTGGGCGTGCCCGAAGACGCGCGTCACGAGCGCATCCACTCGGTGTTCCGCAAGGTGGAGCTGCCGGCCTTTGGCGAGCATGTCTTCTATGTGGAGCAGTATTCGGGCGCGGATGCGTCCAATATCTACCGCCAGCGCATCTATGTGTTCACGCCGTCTGCCGAAACCGGCGAAATCCGGCTGGACATCCACGCCCCGCGCGACCCCGCGCGGCTGGCGGGCGCGCATCTCGATCCCGCGCGCCTTCAGGGCCTGACCCCGGACCAGGCCACGGCCTTTCCCCAGTGCGCGGTCTATTGGCGCCGTCAGGAGAACCAGTTCATCGGCGAGACCCGCCGGGGCGAATGCCGCGTGGTCAGCCAGCGCAGCGGGCAGACCCTGCTGATCGAGGACGATCTGGTGCTGACCCCTGACGCCATCTGGATCCGCGACCGGGCCGAGACCGAAGACGGGACCTATGTCTATGGCAACCGGGCGGGCATCGCCCACCAGCTGCGCCGGGCGCGGCCCTTCCAGTGCTGGGTGGCGGTGCTGCGCGGGGTCAGCCATGGCGAGAGCGGGGAGGGGATCGCGCCCTCACAATGGGATTTCCGGCGCGATGTGTTCATCCATGATCAGGGCGGGCGCGCGCGGATCGAGACCGACGAAACCCCGCCGCGCCAGGTGGAGCTGCGCCTGCGCGATGTGGACTGGCCGGATGCGGCCCGTCGCGGTTCGCTGACCCTCTATGTCCATGAGGCCGGTGAGGAGCGCGCCGTGTCCTACGTCTGGGGCGAGGCGGGCGCGGATCGCATCGGGATCAATCTGCGCTGGCTGCAGGCCAGCTGCACCCATGCGCCGGGCGTGTGGGGCGATCAGGCGCGATAGGCGTCGGCGCGCAGCTTGTGATCGGCCAGAACCAGCGCGGCCATGGCTTCAGCCACCGGAACGGCGCGAATGCCCACGCACGGATCATGACGGCCCTTGGTGGCGATGGTGGTTTCTTCCAGATCGCGGGTCAGGGTGCGCCGTTCGATGCGGATGGAGCTGGTGGGCTTGATCGCCACCCGGATCACCAGCTCCTGGCCGGTGGAAATTCCGCCCAGCACCCCGCCATTGAAGTTCGAGTTGAAGGCCGGGCGCCCGTCCGGACCTAGCACCATCTCGTCGGCGGCGTCCTCACCGCGCATGCCCGCAGCCGCCATCCCTGCGCCGATCTCCACGCCCTTGGCGGCGTTGATCGACATCATGGCGCTGGCCAGATCCTGATCGAGCTTGCCATAGACCGGCGCGCCCCAGCCGGCGGGAACGCCGCTGACCACCACTTCCACAAGGGCGCCCACCGAGCTGCCAGCGCGGCGCACCGCGTCCATGTCGTCAGCCCAGAGGGCGGCGGTTTCGGCGTCTGGGCAGAAGAAATCATTGCGCGCCACCTCGTCCCAGTCCCAGCGTGACCGGTCGATGGCCCGCGGGCCGATCTGCACCAGCGCGCCGCGTATGGTCACGGCCTCGCCCAGCACCTTGCGCGCCACGGCGCCGCCCGCCACGCGCGCGGCGGTCTCGCGCGCCGAGGAGCGCCCGCCGCCGCGATAATCGCGCACGCCATATTTGGCGTCATAGGTGTAGTCGGCATGACCGGGCCGCCAGGCGTCACGGATATCGGAATAATCCTTGGAGCGCTGATCCATATTCTCGATCACCAGGGAGATGGGCGCGCCCGTAGTCACCTGCTGCGGCAGGCGCTCGTCCTGGAATACGCCCGACAGGATTCGCACCTCGTCCAGCTCGCGGCGCTGGGTGACGTGGCGCGACTGGCCGGGGCGGCGCTTGTCCAGCCAGGGCTGGATATCGGCTTCGGTGAGAGCTATGCCCGCCGGACATCCGTCCACCACACAGCCCAGCGCCGGCCCGTGGCTTTCGCCCCAGGTGGTGATGCGGAACAGATGGCCGAACGTGTTGTGGGACATGGACGCAGACTCAATCGGACAGGACGCTGCGACGCACCATAAGCGCCAATTTCGCCAGCGTCACGCCGCGCCGGTGCGGGCCCATCGCGCCAGGCGCGCGGCCGGGGAGGCCTTGACGAATTTCTCGTAGAAATTCCGCAAGACCCCAGCGCTCTCCTCGGCCTCCTGGCGCGCGGCGGTCTCGGCGAAGGCGCGCGCACGCTCCTCGCGGGCCTGGCGCTCGGTCTCGCTCACCGAGATGTCGGTATGGACCATGATGTCTCGCACATGCACGTGCACGCGCCACAGGGGGTCGCCGACAGGGGTCAGCACGGTTCCCGACGTGACGCCCACCGGCAGGCGCACCAGCGCCTCGCGCTCGTCAATCCTGATGGTGCGGATACCGCCCTTGCGCGCATCCTCCGGCGTGATCTCCAGATCATGGCGGCGCGGGGCGTGGATGCGCAGCACCTCATAGGCCTTGAGCAGGCGCTGCAGCCTGGCGATGGTCTGGGGCGTGGGCGGTGTCACGTCCGGGTGCACGGTCTTGACGAGCGCGCGGAAACGGGCGCGGACTTCGCCGAAGTCCTCGTCGCCCGTCAGTTCGAATGCACGATAGGCGGCCAGCAAGGCCTCAG
>JBHYFR010000102.1:0-8541 GCA_051859425.1 Oceanicaulis sp.
GAGCCTGGCCGCCGACTATCGCGACCGCGACTACAAGGATGTGTTCTCCCCGGCGCTGCCGGTGACCCGGTCTGACCAGCGCTGGCTGGCCGAAGCGCGCGTGGAGCACAGGCTGAGCGAGCGTGCGACAGCATTCGCGGCGGCGGGTTATCTCGACAATAAGTCCAATATCGCCTCGCGCGACTATGGCGGCGCCGTCTGGCGGCTGGGCGTGCGGTTCCGGTTCTAGGAGGCGGCGGTGCGTGCAGCGGACATGCTGACACATTCGCGCCCTAAAGATGCCCGCTCAGGGCCGGATTGCCGACCTTTCCGAGCCGTATTGCGGCACCATGTAAGAGCGAAGATCGTAGTAAACATTTTCCTAAAGCCCGGGGCTGGGCCTAGGAGCGGACTCTCAAGAGGGGCGGACCATGAAATCCAATCATGAGGACAAGCGGCGCTTTCCGTGGTTTTCGGCGTCGCTGGGGATCATTGCTGTGGCCAGTGTCGCCACGCTCTTCGTGTCCGGCCAGCTCAATGCCGGCCAGGGCGATTTCGGCGCCTTCGTGACGCGCACCGCCGAGCGGCTGACCAACGCCCAGGCGGTGATTGGGGTCGAGGGGCGCCATCGCATCCGCTTTGAGGATGCCGGCGCCGACACCGGCGTCGTGGTCGCGGGCTTCCCGTCCTTCGCCTCTGTCACCCTGCCGCTGGTGCGCGACCAGGCCCCGCGTGCGGTGCGCCTGGTGCTGACCGGCGAACAGGATGTGGGTCCCGACACGGTGACGGCCCTGCAGGTGACGGTGAATGGCAAGCGCGTGATGGAACGCCGCCTGACCCCGGGCCGGCGCACATTCAACTGGGTGTTCGACCTGACCTCGGATCTGGCCGGTTCGTCAGACGCGCGCGTCGCCTTCCAGCTCACCGGCGATCTGCCCGAAGGCCTCTGCCATAACGAGCGCTCCATGGGCGCCATGGTGGCCTTCGCCGCCGGTTCCGGCATGGAGGTGGATCTTGACGGTCCGCTGACCTCGGTGCGCGACGTGATGGCGCTGACCCCGCGCCGGGTGACCATCGGCCTGGAAGAGGGCGATGCCTGGTTCGAGCTGGCGGTGCGCCTGGGCGCGCGTCTGGCGCGCAATGGCTATCAGATCGACATGGTGGACCTGTCCACTGCTGCAGGCATGGTTCAGCCCGATACGCGCGGCCTGATTCTGGCCGCCTCGCCCGAGGCGCTGCGCCGGGCCGGCTTCACCCCGGTGCGCGAACGTGCGCCGTCGGGCGCGGGCCTGTACCGCCGCGCCGGCGCCACGCTGGTGGCGCTGATGGATGCCGAACGCTTCGAGACAGTGAACTTCCTGACCAGCGAGATGGCTTCCATCGCGCGCTCGGACGTCATCGACGCGGTGCTGTTCGAGGAGCTGTCGCCCAATGCGTCGATAACACCGCTCTCGGCCTTTGGCGCGGACACGTCGGTGCAGAATATCGCCAACAGCCGCACCTGGCGCATGGAGTATGCCCTGTCAGACCTGCCCGGCGGGCGCCTGCCCGAGGCGGTGGCGCTGGACCTGCGCCTGCCTGAAGGGCCCGATGGCTTCACCAATCTGGTTCACACCATTCTTAACGGCGAGATGATCGATTCGCGCCGCCTGGCGCCGGGCACGGACAACCGTTTTGCGGTCGGCCTGCCGCCGCACCTGCATGGCATGACCAACCAGCTGGCCGTCACGCTGCAGCGCCATCGCGATACCGGCGGCTGCGAGATCAGCCAGCAGCGCTTCCCGGTCCAGCTGAGCAGTGAAAGCGGGCTGATGCTGGCGCGCGGCGCCGGCGCGGCGGGCTTCACCGCCCTGCCGCCGGTGTTCAGCGACGGTCTGCTGGTGCGCGTCCCTGCCGACATGGACGGGCCGGAGCGTCTGGTGAATGCGCGGGTCGCGGCCGAGGCCATTGCGCGCTTTGCACCGCGCCGCGCGGCGCTGAACTTCGAGTTCGCCGCCGTGGACAATGGCGCGTCTGGCCGCGTCAACCGCCCCTTCCTGGCGATCAACAACATGCCGGGCAATGCCGAGGCGCCCTTGCGCGTCTATGCCGACCGTCTGGTGATGGATTCGCGCGCCGGCGCGGGCGATGCCGATGTGCGCGCCCTGTCGGACCTGGCCCTGCTCCAGGCCTCGCGGGCGCGAGTGAACCCCGATGCGCCGGCGGGTGAGCCTGCGGTCTATGTTCAGGGCCTGACGGTGCACGCCATTGACCGGGCGCCGTCCATGCTGGGCGCTGCGCTGGGCCGCGAGTTTGTCTCCATCGTCCATGCCGACGGCGAGGCGGTGGCGCCGCGCAATGCATCGGTGGCGGGTGTGACGGCGGCGCTGCCGCGCGGGTAGGGGCCGGCCCTCAGGCCAGCGCCTTGAGCTGTTCGCGGGTCAGGCCCGCGGGCACCACCGTCACCGGGATCACCCGGGCGTCGAACAGGCCCTTGCCGCGGCCCAGCGCGCTGACCAGCGGGCCGGGTCCGTCGCCATCGCCCTCGGCGCCCAGCACCAGGATGGCGATGGCGTCGTCCGCCTCGATCAGCTTGCGCAATTCGTCCAGCAGCACGCCTTCGCGCAGGATGACTTCAGGGCGGGCGCCGGTGACCTCCTCCACATCCTCGGCCAGGCTCTCAAGCGCGGCTTCGGCATTGTGCAGCGCTTCGGCGCGCATGGCGTCGCCCACGCCCAGCCACAGCTCGCCGGAGCTCTCCACCTGGGCCACGGCCAGGATCACCACCAGGCCTTCGGTATTGCGCGCCCGGCGCGCGGCAAAGTATGCAGCCAGACGGCTCTCGTCAGAGTCGTCCGCGATCACGAGGAATTTGCGCGCCATGGTCATGATGCTGACGCTGCCCTGTTCGCCCGTTCAGGGCAAGTGCGGGCGCCAATCATGAGTGCGTCCGCGCCGGTCATCATGCTTGAAGATCGCCGCTCGCCGCTGGCGCCCACGCGCACGGTGAGCCTGTATCGCGACCGGATCGACCTGTCGGAAAAGGATGCGCTGGCGCGGCGGATCGATCTGGGCGCCGTCACCGAAGTGCGCCTGACCGTGGAGCCAGCGCCCGGCGCCGGGACCGGGGCGCTGGTGGTGTGCCGGGTGCGCGCGGGATCGGGCGAGATCGCCTTCGGCTCGCGCCGGCTCAAGCCCGGCGGCGGCTGGAGCGATGAGGGCTACGCCTTCCGCAAGGCGATCATCGCCCTGCATCAGGCCTTGCGCCCGCGCGCCTCACAGATCGCGTTTCGCGAAGGCCCGTCCTTTCGCACCCGCCTCATCCTTTGCGCCGCCGGGCTCGCCATGACATTGGCGGCGCTGGGCTTTGCCGGATACATGCTGCTGGATCGCCAGGCCGGCCTGCTGGCGGTGATGGGCGCGCCGTTTGCGCTGATCGGCGGGGCGATCGCCTGGATGTACCGCCCGCGCGCCGATGAGGCCTATGATCCGGACGCCCTGATCCAGCGGTTTTCGGGAAAGGCCGCCGACAGGGCCTGATCGCGCGCGGCGCGCAAGGCAGGATCGCTGACATTCTCCAGCACAAACCGGTCCACGGACATGTCCAGCCCCAGCGCCTGGATCGCCAGCGCCTGCGCCTCCCACTGCCCGCCCTCGGGCCAGGTGCAGCCGGTAGAGGGGAAGGCGGCCACGCGCAGCGGCAAGCAACCTGTCAGACAGGCATAGGCCTCGAACGGACGGGTCACGGCGTCCGGCGCATCCAGCGGCGCGATGGGCACGCCGTCATAAATCTCGCCGCGATCCTCGGTGGCGTTCATCGTCTCGTAGTCGGCATCACTCAGCAGCGTCGCCCACACCCGCGCCGTGCCGCCGGGGCGCCCCACCAGCGTGGCGGGCACCGAGCCATAGGCGGCCAGCCGGTTGGCGTAGGCCACGATGTGATCGGGCACGGTGATCTCGATCACCGGGATGGCCACATGATCCAGCGTCGTTGCGAATTTGCGCCGCAACTGGCCCGGCGCGGCATTGGAGCCGACGGCGGCCACGGCGTGATAGGCGCCCGCTTCAAACGCGCCCAGCTGACCGGCGGTGAGCAGTGTCTTGAGACTGACCGCCGCCTTGCCCACCTGCACGCGCCAGTGCGCGAATCCGCCCTCGGTGGATAGCAAGGGCCAGCTCGCCCCGTTGAGGAAGACGAAGGCCTGCCGGGGCCGCGCGAACGGATAGCTCAGCGCCCATTGCAGGCGCAGCGTGGCGTCGTCCATGGCGATCATGCCCGGCGCGCTTCCACCCAGTCCACGATGAGGGCCGAGCCGTTCACCCCGGAAAACCGCCGCAGCTCCTGCAGGCCGGTGGGCGAGGTGACGTTGATTTCAGTCAGATAGCGCCCGATCACATCAATGCCGACAAACACCAGGCCCCGGCGTTTCAATTCCGGGCCGATGATGGCGCAAATCTCCAGATCGCGCTCGCTCAGCGCCGATTCCACCGCCTTGCCGCCCACATGCATGTTGGCGCGCACCTCGCCCTCGGCCGGCACGCGGTTGATCGCGCCGATGGGTTCGCCATCGATCAGGATCACCCGCTTGTCGCCATTGCGCACGTCCGGCACGAAGGCCTGGGCCATCAGGGGATCGCGGCTGACCTGCTGGAACATCTCCACCAGCGAGGCGAGATTTTCCGCTGTCTCGCGGATGCGGAACACGCCCGCCCCGCCATTGCCGAACAGCGGCTTGACCACGATGTCGCGGTTATGGCGCTCGAAAAAGGCGCGGATTTCCTTCTCATCCGAGGTGATCAGGGTGGGCGGCATCAGCCCCTCGAACAGGGTGACGAAGAGCTTTTCCGGCGCATCGCGCACATGGCGCGGATCATTGACCACCAGCACGCCCGGCTGGAGATGCTCCAGAATGTGGGTGGAGGTGATGTAGCTCATGTCAAAGGGCGGGTCCTGACGCAGGAAGACCACGTCCACGCCATGCAGATCCAGCACCGCCGGATCGGCCAGGCGCACATGATCGCCCTGCACCCGCCGGAGGTCTTCGACCTTTTGCGCCTTCGCGCGCACCCGCCCGTCCTCGAAGGTCAGTTCGCGCGGCTCATACACCCACAGCTCATGCCCGCGCGTGAAGCATTCCAGCGCAATGTCGAACGTGGAATCCGCGTTCACATTGACGCCCGTAATCGGATCCATCTGAAAAGCGATTTTGAGCATGGCTGTCTCCTGACGGACCGGCGGGCGCGCTGCGCCAGAGGTAGGCGATGGCGCAGCGCGAGGGAAGGCGCTGGACGCAAGGCCGGAGCGATTTCCCTCAGTGCGGCGCGTGGGCCCAGGCGACGAAGGGGCCGTTGAGATAGTCGGTTTCGGTTTTCCCATAGAGGAAGGGGCCGCCATCGGGGCGGGTGACCGCGCCGCCGGCGGCGATCAGCACGGCGTGACCGGCGCCGGTATCCCATTCCCTGGTCGGACCAAAGCGCGGATAGACGTCGGCTGCGCCTTCAGCCACCCGGCAGAATTTCAGCGAGGAGCCGGCGCTGATCGTATCGGTCACCCCCAGCTTTTCAGCGAAGCGCCGCGTTTCCTCATCCGCGTGGGAGCGGCTCATCACCGCCGTCAGCCCGCCTGCGGGCGCAGGCCGCGTACGGATGGATTGCGCCGCGCCTGGATCAAACGCCGCGCCGGGCGCCAGCGGCGCGGCCGCCGCGTTTGCGCCGCCCAGCCAGATCTGCGACAGGGCGGGGGCGTATACGCATCCCGCGACCGGAACACGGCCGCGGATCAGTGCGATATTGATGGTGAACTCGTCATTCTTGTTGATGAATTCCCTGGTGCCATCCACCGGATCGACCAGCACGAATTCGTGGGCGATGTCGGGGCGCAGCCCGGCCTCGAAGCTTTCCTCGGCCAGCACCGGCACGCCGGGCAGCACGCCAGCCAGCGCGTGCAGGATCACGTCCTCGGCGCGTTTGTCCGCCTCGGTCACCGGCGAGCGGTCGGCTTTCTGACCGGCGGAGAAGTCGGTGGCGTACACCTCCATCACCGGGATGGCCGCGCGGGCGCAGATCATGGCGAAAGCCTGTGCGATCTGGTCGGCGTCGGTGATCATGTCAGCCCCCGATCAATCATTCATCTGTGTACGGCGCACTGTCCGCACGCGCCATTGCACGGCATGCATCAGGCGCGCGACGCCGCTGTGACGGCGGCGCAGATCTCGTCGACCACATGGACCACCAGCTTGCGGTCACCCTCGGCCATCACCCGTATCAGCGGCTCGGTCCCCGATTTGCGCACCAAAAGCCGCCCCTTGCCGTTCAGGCGTTGCTCGCCTGCCGCGATGGCGGCCTGGACGGCGTCCGCCCCCAGCGGGTCGGCGCCAGGCGCATAGCGCACATTCTTCAGGATTTGCGGCGCCGGGGTGAACACGCGCAGAAGCTGGCTGGCCTTCTTGCCCGAGCTGACCAGCAGCGACAGCACCTGCAAGGCGGCGATCAGCGCATCGCCCGTGGTGGCGAAATCGCTCAGCACCAGATGGCCCGATTGCTCGCCGCCCAGATTATAGCCGCCCGCCCGCATCGCCTCGACCACATAGCGGTCGCCCACGCTGGCGCGCTCCATGGTGATGCCGGCCTCGGCGAGGGCCTTTTCCAGCCCGATATTGGTCATCACCGTGGTGACCACCGTGTCATGGGCCAGCTGGCCCGACGCCTTGAAGGCCAGGGCGATCAGGCCGATCAGCTGGTCGCCGTCGATGATGCGTCCGGTCTCGTCGCACACGATCAGCCGGTCGGCGTCGCCGTCGAAGGCGATGCCGATATCGGCGCGGTATTTGAGCACCTGCTCGGCCATGCTCTGGGGCGAGACCGCGCCGCAATCCTCATTGATGTTGAAGCCGTTGGGATCGGTGTTGATCGGCACCACGTCGGCGCCCAGCTCCCACAATACGCGCGGGCCGACCTTGTAGGCGGCGCCGTGGGCGCAATCGACCACGATGCGCAGGCTGGACAGGCGCATGGCGCGCGGGAAGGTCGCCTTGACGATCTCCATATAGCGCGCTGCGGCGTCGTCGACGCGCTTGGCCCGGCCCAGATCGGCGGGCGCGGCCAGCGCCTCGGCCGGGTCGGCCTCCATCAGGGCCTCGATCTCCAGCTCGGCCGCGTCATCCAGCTTGAACCCGTCGGGGCCGAACAGCTTGATCCCGTTATCCTTGTAGGGGTTGTGCGAGGCGGTGATCATCACGCCCAGATCCGCGCGCAGCGAACGCGTCAGCATCGCCACCGCCGGGGTCGGCACCGGCCCGAACAGGGACACGTCCATGCCCGAACTGGTAAAGCCCGCCGTCAGGGCGTTTTCCAGCATATAGCCCGACAGGCGGGTATCCTTGCCGATCACCACCGAATGGCGCCCGCCCCCGGCGCGCCGGAAATACCGCGAGGCGGCCATGCCCAGGCGCAGCGCGATCTCCGCCGTCATGGGAAAGCTGTTGGTCTCGCCGCGTACGCCGTCCGTGCCGAAATAGCGCTTGCTCATGCCTTGCTCCGCCAGTGATGGTCCAGGGCCTTGCCGGTGTTATGGACGACCCGCAAGTCCGGCGCCAGAGCGCGGTGTGCGCGCCGCCCTCACGCATCGCTTGAACTTTCCCGCGCAAAAGCGGATTTTGTATCTCATGAGCGAGCCGGTCACGGGTGAAAACGAAGATGTGCTGGCCGAAGCGGCTGCGCGCCTGGAGCGTGCGGTGGCGGCGGCGTCGGCGCGCATGGACGAGCTGGAGCGCCGTGCGGGCGCGGCGGGTCAGGAAGCCCATGCCGCACGCAACGCCGATGATGACCGCGCGCGCCTGGCCCAGGCGCTGGACGAGGCGCGCGGACGCGAGGCGGAGCTGACCCGGGCCGCGCGCGAGGCGGGCGAGGCGCTGGACGAGGCGATGATCGAGCTGACCGCCCTGCTGGCTGGCGCCGGGGAGGGCGGCCAAGACGGCCAAGGTGAAGACGGCGAGGATGACGATACCGCCCCGTGGGATCCGGACCCGGAGGACGCGGCGTGAGCAAGGTCACAATCTCCCTCAATGGCCGCGCCTTCACCATCGGGTGCGAGGAGGGGCAGCAGGCCTATCTGCGCGAGCTCGCCTCCCATCTCGACGGGCATGTGCGCGAGCTGTCCGAGCGTGTGGGCCAGATCGGCGATGTGCGGCTTTTGCTGATGGCCGCCCTGATCGTGGGCGATGAATTGCGCGAGGCCCAGGGCCGCATAGAGGCGCTGGAAGACAGCCTGACCGACACCCGCGGACGCCTGTCCCAGGCCGAGGCGCGCCGCCGCGCCGACCGCGCGCGCGCCGCCGAAGGCCTCAACGCCGCCGCCGCCCGGCTGGAGGCGCTGGCGTCCGGCGCACCCGGCGATGAGGAAGACGCTTGAGCCCGGCGCGGTTCAGGCCCATCTTCATCCATGGCGGTCGCTCGTTCGTGCGCCAGGCCTTAACATCCCGAGGACCTTACCTCTCTGTGAGGGAGCTGCCTCTGGTGCGGACCGTGGTCCGTATCATGCGGCGCCCACCTGATTTATCAGGTCATCAGGGACGGAAAACGGTC
>JBHYFR010000103.1:0-8540 GCA_051859425.1 Oceanicaulis sp.
TCCGTCAGCTTCGCTGACACCTCCCCCGCAGGCGGGGGAGGAAAAGGGACGGCGGCGGATCAATATTCAAGGCAATCGCGAAACGCCTACTCCACCGGCGCCTGTTCGGGCGCTTTCTTCGGCGCGGATTTGGGCTTGGGCGCCTTCAACCGGTCGGCCGGGATGATCTCGAAGTCGAGGCGTTCGGCGTCGGCCGGATCGGTATCGACCTTGACCACGCCGCCCTTTTTCAGCTGACCGAACAGAATTTCGTCGGCGAGCGGCTTCTTGATGTGCTCCTGGATCACGCGGCCCAGCGGACGGGCGCCGAAATTCTCGTCATAGCCCTTGCGCGCCAGCCACAGCGTGGCGTTTTCAGTCAGCTCGAACGTGATGCCGCGCTCGGCCAGCTGGGCTTCCAGCTGGAGGACGAATTTCTCCACCACGCGGCCCACCACCTCCGGCTTGAGGCCGGAAAAGGCGATGGTGGCGTCCAGACGGTTGCGGAACTCCGGCGTGAACAGGCGTTCGATAGCCGCCATGTCCTCGCCCTCGCGCTTGCCGCGCCCGAAGCCGATGGATTCCTTGGCTGCATCCGAGGCGCCGGCATTGGTGGTCATGATCAGGATGATGTTGCGGCAATCGATCTTCTTGCCGTTGGCGTCGGTCAGCTGGCCGTTATCCATCACCTGCAGCAGGATATTGAAGATGTCCGGGTGGGCTTTCTCGATCTCGTCCAGCAGCAGCACCGAATGGGGGTGCTGGTCCACGGCGTCTGTGAGCTGGCCGCCCTGATCATAGCCCACATAGCCCGGCGGCGCGCCGAGCAGGCGGCTGACCGTGTGGCGCTCCATGTACTCGCTCATGTCAAAGCGCAAAAGCTCCACGCCCAGCGAGGAAGCGAGCTGGCGGGCGACCTCGGTCTTGCCGACGCCCGTGGGACCGGAGAACAGATAGCAGCCGATGGGCTTGTGCGGTTCGCGCAGGCCTGCGCGCGCCAGCTTGATGGCGCTGGACAGCTTGGTGATTGCGTCGTCCTGGCCGAACACCACGCGCTTGAGCGTGGCTTCGAGATCCTTGAGCACAGTCTCGTCGGACTTGGACACCGACTTGGCCGGGATGCGCGCGATCTTGGCGACCACGGCCTCGACTTCTTTCACGCCAATGGTCTTTTTGCGGCGCGACTGGGGCACCAGACGCATGGAAGCGCCGGCCTCGTCGATCACGTCAATCGCCTTGTCGGGCAGTTTGCGGTCGCCGATATAGCGGTCGGACAATTCCACGGCGGTCTTCAGCGCCTCATTGGTGAAGCGGATATCGTGGAAGTCCTCGAAATACGGGCGCAGCCCCTGCAGGATCTTGATGGAATCGGCCACGGTGGGCTCGACAACATCGATCTTCTGGAAGCGGCGCGCCAGCGCGCGGTCCTTCTCGAAATGCTGGCGGTATTCCTTGTACGTGGTCGAGCCCATGCAGCGCAGGGCGCCCGATTGCAGCGCAGGCTTGAGCAGGTTGGACGCGTCCATGGCCCCGCCCGATGTGGCGCCGGCGCCGATCACGGTGTGAATCTCGTCGATGAACAAGATGGCGTGGGGGCGTTGCTCCAGCGCCTTGACCACCTGCTTGACCCGCTCCTCGAAATCACCGCGATAGCGGGTGCCCGCCAGCAGCGTGCCCATGTCGAGCGAGTAGATGACGGCCTTTTCCAGCACGTCGGGCACGTCCTGCTCTATGATCTTGCGCGCCAGGCCTTCCGCGATGGCGGTTTTGCCCACGCCCGGATCGCCCACCAGAAGCGGGTTGTTCTTGCGGCGGCGGCACAGCACCTGGATGCAGCGCTCCACTTCGTGATCGCGCCCGATCAGCGGGTCCACATCGCCCGCGCGGGCCTTGGCGTTGAGGTCCACGCAATACGCGGCCAGCGCGTCGTCCTTGTCCTTGTCATCGGCGGCGGCGGGCGCGGCCTCGTCGTCATCCTCGTCATCGGCGCCGCGCGCCGGGCGGACCTCGCTGGCGCCGGGGCGCTTGGCGATGCCGTGGGAGATGAAGTTGACCGCGTCGTATCGGGTCATGTCCCGCTCGGCCAGGAAATAAGCCGCGTGGCTCTCGCGTTCGGCGAACAGGGCCACCAGCACATTGGCGCCGGTGACCTCGTCACGGCCGGAATTCTGCACATGGATCACGGCGCGCTGGATCACGCGCTGGAAGCCGGCGGTGGGTTTGGCGTCCTCGCCGGTTTCGATCACCAGGCTGGCCAGTTCGCGCTCGACATAGTCCAGCAGCGTCTCGCGCAGCTCGTCCACATCCACGTCGCAGGCGCGCATCACCGCGCTGGCGTCCTCATCCTCGCACAGGGTCAGCAGCAGATGCTCGAGCGTCGCGTACTCGTGCTTGCGCTCCTTGGCGGCGGCCAGGGCGCGGGTGAGGCTGTGCTCTAGGGCGGATGAAAATGAGGGCAAGCGCCTAATCCTTTTCCATGGTGCACTGCAGAGGGTGCTGGGAACGCCGCGCGGCGTCCATCACCTGGGCCACTTTGGTCTCGGCGACTTCGAACGTAAACACGCCGCACACCCCCACACCATGTTGGTGCACGTGGAGCATTCTTGTGAAAAATCGTCATCAGCACCCCCACGACGAACTCCATCGGGGTGTAATCGTCGTTGAGCAGCAGGACCTTGTACATGGACGGGTGTTTGGTGCGCGTGCGCGTTTCCAGCGCCACGCCTGTGCCGCGTCCGGCGTCCTCGTCATCCTTGCGCCGTTCGGTCATGCCCACGGGCCTCGGGTCAGCGCTGACATCGTTTCCATCCCCTGATTAGATAGGCATCTGGGGCCGCGTGGGAAGCCCCTGTCTCAGCCGTTTGCGCGCCTGGCGGCGCCCGCCGGGGAACAAAAAAAGTCCGGCGCTTTGTGGCGCCGGACCAGTCAGGGAGGATACGTGGGCGTGCGCGGCAGGCCGCGCACGCCGATAGGGTAGCGTCGCGTCTAGCGCTGCGACTGCATCAGCTCGACAGCCGCGGCGGCGCGGTCGTTGAGCGGCTTGAAGGTGTGCTTGACCAGGCCCGACATCAGCTCGGACTGGCGATTCAGTTCGGCCAGATAGGCGTCCATGGCCGACTTGGTGTAGTCAGCCTGAACCTCGATCAGCTCCTGGACCGACTTGGCGCTGGCCATCGTCTTGGCCGCAGCGACGGAGTCTTCCATCGACTTCTTGGCGTAGGCGACGGCGGCGGTGTTGATCTCTTCCATCGACTTGGCAGCCGTGGTGGCCGACGCGATCATGGCGTCGACGGTGTCTTTCTGGAACGCGGTGAAGTCGTTCAGCGCGTTCACGGACTTCTCGAAGCCTTCCTTGATCGCATCGTTCGACGCGGCGGTCACGGTTTCAAAGGCTTCCTTGGCGGGGTCTTTTTTGGCAGCGGCCATGGCGGTTACTCCTGTAAATTTGCGGGGAGGCGAGGGCGCGCGCGCCGCTTTACCGGGTGATTTGCGTGCAGTCGCGGGGCGGGCCTCGGTCTTGGGGGACGGCTTGACGGCGGCCTTGACAGGCGCGTCCGCTCCGGACACAGCGGCGTCGCCGCCAGTGGCCAGGGCATTGGAATCGCGTTCGGTTTCGGTCTCGGTCTCGGTC
The DNA here is from genome assembly GCA_051859425.1 of Oceanicaulis sp. GTDB lineage: Bacteria > Pseudomonadota > Alphaproteobacteria > Caulobacterales > Maricaulaceae > Oceanicaulis. The sequence goes on from JBHYFR010000103.1 coordinate 3,611, forward strand.
GTCATGACGTCCTCTTTTGTCGTCTCGCTTGTGGCGATCTCGCCCTTCGCAAGTGCAGCAAATATCTCAAATCGGGCGGCGCGGGTCAAGCAAAATGTTGCGCTGCACAAAAGCTGAGCCGCGTCATGCGGTTAACGGCCCGGCAACAGCTCGGCACCATCGTGTTGGTTATGGAAAAAGCGCTGGTCCGACTGATTGCCGCAGCCCTTGCCGTGTTGGCGTTTGTCAGCGCGAGCGCCGCTGCGCAGTCTGAGCGTTATGCCGCCTTTGTCGCCGATATGGAGAGCGGCGAGGTGCTGCATGCGCGCCGGGCGGACGCTGCGCGATTCCCCGCCTCGCTGACCAAGATGATGACGCTTTACATGCTCTTTGAAGCCGAGCGTGACGGGCGGATCTCGCTGGAGGACGAGATGGCGGTCTCCGCCGAGGCGGCGTCGCGTCCGGCCTCCCGGCTGGGGCTGGCTGAAGGCGCCACCATCCGGGCCGAGGACGCGGTGCGCGCCCTGATCATCGCCAGCGCCAATGATGCCGCGGTGGTCGTCGCCGAACATCTGGCCGATACCGAAGCCGCCTTCGCCGAGGCCATGACCGCGCGCGCGCGCCAGCTGGGTCTGACCTCGACCACATTCCGCAATGCCTCGGGCCTGCCCGATCCGCTCCAGCGCACAACGGCGCGCGACATGGCGCGCCTGGCCTACGCCCTGCGCCGGGACTTTCCCGAACGCTACGCCTATTTCTCCGAGACGCGGCTGGTGTGGAACGGGCGAGCCATCAACAGCCACAACACCCTGGTCAACACCATGCCTGGCGTGGACGGACTGAAGACCGGCTATATCCGCGCCTCGGGCTTCAATGTCGCCCTGACCGCCCGGCGCGACGGGCGCCAGCTGGTGGCGATCGTCATGGGCGGCGCCTCGCCGGCCGTGCGCGACGCTCATGCCAGGGAGCTGCTGGACGCGGCCTTCACCACGCTGGATGCGCGCGATCAGGGGGTGCGGCTGGCGGCGCTGGACGTGCCGCGCCTCAACCCGATCCGGGAGCAGGAATGGCTGACCGCCGAACTGTCGGGCCTGCCCGCCCAGACCGCGCAAGGCTCCGCCGGGGGCGCGCCGCCGGTGCGTGTCACCCTGGCCGACACTGACGAGCTGGCGTCACCGGCCGGGGCGGACGAGCCCGTGCTGGCGCTGCCGCGCGGCTGGTCCATACAGGTGGGCGCCTATGGCTCTGAAGCTGCGGCGCGGGCGCGGCTCGAAACCGTGTCAGCACTGGGGATCAGCGATCTCGTCGCCCAGGCGCGATACGCCACCGAGCCGCTTCAGCGCGGCGGTTCCCAGCTCTGGCGCGCGCGGTTTTCCGGACTGGACGCCGACATCGCCCGGACCGCCTGCGCCCGGCTGCAGGCGCGCGGCGAGGCGTGTTTCACGGTCGCGCCCGACGCTTAAGACGCATGGGTCTAGAGCGCGGCCCGGATCTTCCCGGCCAGCTCCTCCAGCACATCCATATCGGCCATGGAAGCCTCGCCATGACCGGCGATCTTGCGCCCCTGCCAGCGCGGAATGATATGAAAATGCACGTGAAATACGGTCTGGCCCGCGGGCGCGCCGCTGAACTGGGCCAGCATCACGCCATCGGGTTTGAGCGCTGTTTCAACCGCCAGGGCCAGGCGCCGGACCCGCTCCATGGCGGCGGACGCCGCCTCGGCGGGCAGGTCCAGAAGATTGCGCGCCCGCGCCTTGGGAATGACCAGGACATGCCCCTCGCTTTGAGGAAAAACATCCATGATCGCAAGGACTTGATCATCCTCGAACACCTTCACCGAAGGCGCGTCACCACGCAGGATTTTGGCGAAGATATTCTGGTCGTCATAGGTCCCGTGCAGGCTCATGGCAGGTCTCCGGTCAGGAATAATTCCAAAAGCGTACCGGAACGCACCGGCCATGGCCAGAGCGCTCCGGCAGGCGCGAACGCCAGGGTCAGCAGCGCATCACATTGACATGGCCGCTGGCGCCATAGTCCAGGATGGCCCGGTCGCGGGTGACCAGAACGGCGCCCCGCTCGCGGGCGGCCGCGATGATCATGCGGTCCGCCGGATCGGCGGGCGGCGCGCCCGGCAGGCGGGTCGAGCGGATCAGCACATCGGGGGACAAAGGCTCAACGGCGATGCCGGGCAGGGCGGCCACACGGGCAAACCAGGCCTCCACCGGCATGGACAGGGACAACCGGCCCCGCACCTCCAGCATGGCCACTTCCCAGGCGGTGATCGCCGACATAAGCACCGGTCCGCCGGCGCCTGCAGCGGCCTCAATGGCGGCCAGCGCCTCAGGATCGAGATCATCGCCATTGGCCAGCCACAGCACGGCGCAGGTGTCCAGGAACAAGTCCTGACCCATTACCGCCGCCCCTGATCGGCATTCCATGACGCGCCCGATGGCTCGGTGGCGGCGTCAGGGGCGGCAAAGCGCACCATACCCTTGAGCGCGCCGAACAGGCTTGTGCGCGGCGGAGCCTTGTCTGTATGACGTTTCGGCGCGGACGCGGGCGGTGTTGAGGGCGAAGCGGGCGCGGCGCGCCGGGTCCGGCGGAACACCAGTTTCTGCGATCCCATATCCACCTTGCAGGTTTCAAACCCCGCCCGCAGCCAGGCATGGGTGATCACGCTGTTGCTGGGATTATTGCTCCACCAGGGCCGGTGCTTGAACGCCGAGGGCGGCAGGGGCGTACCGATAAGCGTTTCTATATCTTTGAATTTCATCGGAACTTCGCTGGTGGTCTGTGCCTCCAGATGGGCCTGAAGCGGGTCATATTTGCTGGTCATGGCAGTCACCTCATCGTCGCACTATTGCTCGGTGCGTCACGGGTATATCTCGACGGCTAAATAGTTACAAGTAGAATTATACCTTTTTGAATGGCGACTCCGCATCCATCGCGTCGCATTCGGTGATCATGGCGGGGCGTTCGGCGGCGAGATAGCGGGCAACGGCGGCGCGAAGGCCTTCATGTTCAATATGATGGGCGGAATGGACCAGGTGCGGACGATACCCGCGCGCCAGCTTGTGCGCCCCCTGGGCGCCGGCTTCGACGCGGGTGAGGCCATGGGCCAGGGCGAACTCGATCGCCTGATGATAGCACAGCTCGAAATGCAGGCTGTCATGGGAGTCCAGCGCCCCCCAATAGCGGCCATAGAGCGTGTCAGACCCGATAAAATTCAATGCACTGGCGATATAGCGGTCACCGCGCCGGGCCATGACCAGCAGGATTTTGTCCGCGAGAGTCTGGCCGATAACGGAGAAGAAGGCGCGGTTGAGATAGGGCTGGCCCCACTTGCGCGCGCCGGTGTCGAGATAGCAGGCATAGAATACATCCCAATGGGCTTCGCGGATATCAGCGCCGGTCAGAAGCTCAATGGTTACATTGGCTTGCGCCGTCTCGCGCTCTTTGCGCAGGGCCTTGCGCTTGCGTGAGGCGAGGGCGTCCAGGAAGTCGCCATAGTCGCGATAGCCGTCACTGGTGAAGATGAACTGGATATCGTGGCGGGCCAGAAGCCCATGGGAATCAAGCGCTTCGCGATCCACATCGTCGGGAAACAGGACATGCCAGCTTGATGCGCTGAGCTGCCGGGCCGCAGCGATCCCGCCCTGGACGAGGGCGTTTCGCGTGTCCGGGCAATGCGTTAGAAGGCGCGGGCCGGTGGCGGGCGTGAAGGGAATGGCGGTGACCAGCTTGGGGTAATAAGTCCCGCCCGCGCGCTCCAGCGCATTGGCCCAGGCGTGATCGAAAACATATTCGCCGTAGGAATGACCCTTTAAATACATCGGCATAGCGCCCACCAGCGCACCATCCGCATCATGCGCCAGCAGGTGGCGGGGCGCCCAGCCGGTCCCGTCCCCGACGCTGCCGCTGGTCTCCAGTGCGTCCAGGAATGCCCAGCTTGTGAACGGGCTATCCCCCCGTTTTTGTGACGAAACCACCCCTTTATGGTGACATGAATCGGGCTGTTGGAGACATGAATCGGGCCCAGCGGGACATGACAGCGCATCCCACGACCCTTGCGCAGCGGCGCGCACCGTTTCAGCAAGGGAGAGGCGCAAGGACGTCATATCGCGGGCCGCCGGGGTTGCGATGGAGGTGATCCCGGAGATATAGCGCCGGCGCCCGCCATGAGCGAGGCGGGCGGCGGCCTTTCGCTGCGCCGCAACATGCTGCGCCGCGTCAAAACCATGTCAGCTGATCTCGATCACCGCGTCTACCTCCACGGCGGCGCCCAGGGGCAGCACCGCCACCCCCACCGCCGAGCGGGCATGGCGCCCGGCCTCGCCGAACACCGCCACCATCAGGTCCGAGGCGCCATTGATCACTTTGGGAATGTCGGTGAAGCCCGGGTCGGCGTTGACGAAGCCGCCCAGCTTCACGATGCGCGCCACCCGGGTGAGGTCGCCGCCGCACGCTGCCTTGAACTGGGCGATGAGATTGATGGCGCACAGCCGGGCCGCGGCCTGGCCGGCGTCGAGATCCATCCCGGCTCCCAGGCGCCCGGCGACCAGCCCGTCCGGGCCGATGGAGATCTGGCCGGAGATGTGAACCAGCGCGCCCGAGCGCACGAACGGCACGTAATTGGCCACCGGCGCGACCGGTTCAGGCAGGGTGATGGCGAGATCGGCCAGGCGGGATTCGATGGCGTTCAGGGGAGCGTTCTGGGGAGCGGTCACGGCGTCAGTCTCCGGTGCGGCAGGTCGGGAGACATGAGATAGACCGCGTTCGCGGCGCATTTGCAATCGGGTGACGGGTTGGACCGGGGGGGGCTGGGGAGGCGGGAAACCTGGGACACACACCCATTTCGGCCTCCGGCCTGGACAACCGGCGCGCAAACCTCCCCGTCGTTCCATGCTGGAAGATCACGCAAGGCGATCGCAGGCTGTCAAGGACGACCGGG
>JBHYFR010000104.1:0-4773 GCA_051859425.1 Oceanicaulis sp.
GGCGCCGAGGTCATCGAACATGTGGAAACATCGCGCGCCACGTTTGGCCATGCGGCCCGGCGCAGCTTCGCCTACGGCCAGGGGCCCAGCCAGGCGGCGCTGAAATCAAGGCGCTTTGGCGCTCTGGCCGCGTGGGTCGCGGTGGGAGCGGTGCAGGTGATCGGCTTTGGTCTGGTGCTGCCCGGCGCCCTGATCGCCGGACCCGGCATAGCGGCCGCCTGCCTCGACAAGGTCGTGCAAGGCGCGGGCAAGATTGTGTTTTTTGAGTTCGCCGCGCCGCGCTTCTACGGCCTGTCCGCGCGTCAGGCCTGAGCACGGCCCATCGCCAGCTTGGCCAGCGTGACCGACAAGAGCAGCCAGACAAAGCCGTTCTGCTGCAACAGATTACTCTCCGACAGGCTGACCACCCCCCAGGCCGCCAGAAACGGCAGCGCCCAGTAAACCTCCACCCCGCGCAGGAGCCGCCCCGCACTGCGGCCCAGCCCCGCCAGATACACCCAGGCCGCCAGCACTGTGCCTGGAATGCCCAGCGCCAGCGCCGTCTCCAGCCAGGCATTGTGGGCGGTGGGCACCGGCCAGGCGGTGGCCTGGCGCACCCAGTGCACCGGTCCGTCATCCACCTGCCAAAACGCACCATAGCCGTACCCGGTCCAGGGGCGCTGGTTGATGGCGTCGGTGAGGGCGATCCAGATGTCTGTACGGCCGGTGAAGGTGGCGTCGCGTCCGAGCAGTTCGAGGACCACTTCGGGGCCGATGATGACTCCGGACAGGACAATTATGAACCCCAGAACCAGTCCGAGAACGCCCAGAGACGCAAAACCGAACCCTTGACGGATCAGGGCGATGGCCAGCGGTCCCCCCACCGCTATCCCTGTCGCCAGGAAGGCGGTGCGTGACGTGGCCAGCACCACCAGCGCCAGCGCCAGCGGAATCAACCCCAGCCAAACCCAGCGCTCGCCTTGGCTTTTCGCGCAGAAGGCCGCCGCCAGAAACGCCAGCGCGCCCCAGGCCATCATGGCGCCCAGCGTGTTTTTCTCCCACCACAATCCCCGCCAGGCACCCGGATGCACCTCCTGCATGACGCCAAAGCCCGGAACCAACGCCCCCGCCAGGAGGCTGCCCACTGCGAGGATGGAAAAGGTCAATGCGATCGAGCGGATAAGGTCACGCCAGTCATAGCGTGCGGCGAGCCACAGCCCGAAAACCAGCGTCATCACCACGCCCAGGCCGCGCCGGACAGACACCTCCGGATCGATCGACCACAGCGCCGAGACCATGGTCAATAAACCCAGCAAAATCAAAGGCCAGGACCGCATCGCCACACGCCAGACCGCGCCGGGCGACAGGAGGATAAGGATCAGGCTCAGCGCATAGACTGGCGGCCAGACGAGGCGCAAAACCTCCGCATCATCCGGCCGCGCCGGGTCCGCCAGCAAGGGGGCTAGAAGCGCATTTGAGTATAAAAGCAAAGCACTTAGCGCCAGTCCGGCTTCGACCGCCGGCCAGAAAGTGAGGCGCGGCGCAGCCTCGCGCCAGCGCGCGGCCTGCGCCAGGGCGCTCATGACGCCGCCTTCAAATCCAGCCGGTTAATCACCACCCCCAACCCCCGGCCACCGGCCTGTTCTATCACGCTGGCCATGGCGTCCGCCTGTGAACGCCTTGTTTTACTGGCGTCTGCGACCAGAATGACCCCTTCGAGATCGCGGGCCATGGCGGTGACAGCGGGGCTGCCTGACGGTACATCCAGTATGGCCGTTCGGCACACGCGGCGTGCCATGGTCCAGTATTCGGGCGCGGAGCGGAACACGACCCGGCGCACCGTCCCCGGCTCGCGTTCAAAGCGGGAAACGAAAATCCGCTGCCCCTCAGGCCGGCGCATCGCCAGGCGCCCCGCCCCGTCTGGCTCGCAGCGCCAGAAACGCGACCCTTGCAAGGCGCCCTCATAGGCGTCCTTGCTGAAGGCGGCGCCGGATGTTTGCGGGTTGCGGGCGAAGTCCAGATCGTAAAGCCAGACAGAGCCTTCGGTCAGACGGGCGCACCGGTTTGACAGCGCGCGCGCGATGAAGGACGCGCCGGCGCCCGGCGTGACAGGGGCCAGCATGACCGCCGTCCCGCGCACACCGCGCGAAACCAGCGTCCGGGCCAGCCCGTCAAGTTCCAGTTCGAGTGTCATGCGTGCGCCTTGAAAGGAGCGTCAACCCTAGGGGCGAACTGGTTAACGAGCCGCTGACGCGGGCTGGCGCGACACCCGGGCCAGCACGGGCAGGCGTGGCGCTGCGTAAGCGGGCGCAGGCGCGGCGGGCTGAGCAGCCGGCGGCGGCGGATCCCGGCGCGGCGGCTGTGGAGACCGGGGCGCGGGGCGAACCTCACGCACTTCAACCAGATAGCCACGCACGAGCCCGGCGAATCCACCCACCGCCAGGGCCAGCATCAAGCCGGCCGCCAGCACGATATTGCGCATGGAGCGCGCTTCCGCCGGTGGTTCGGCGCGTTCCACGATACGCACCGAATCAGCCGCGCCAGGGGGCAAGGCGCGCCGGGCGCTGGCGTCGGCGGCCTGGGCCGACAGGCGCCCCGCCGCTTCGGCCCGGGCCTGGGCGGCGCGCACCAGACGGTCATGCTCGGGCGCCAGGGCGCGCAGGCGATCGGCTTCGGTGCGGGCCTGGGTGATCTGCCGGGCCAGCGATGCGGCGAGCTGGTTCTGCCCGGCGCTGAAGGCTTCCTGCTGCAGGCGCGCTGATTCGAGATCCTGCCAGACCGGATTGACGCCGGTGCGGCGCTGACCCTGGCCGTTGGCCCCGCCGGCGCGGATGAACCGCTCCAGCGCCTCGATCTCGCGCTCAACCGCCTGCACGGGCGGCGCGTCGTCCTGATAGCGCTGGCGCAGATCAACCCGGCGGACCTGAAGGTCCAGCAACTGCCCCGTCACCGAGTTTTCCACATATAATTCAATCGTATCGGGTATGCCTGCCAGCCGCGACGCCAGCGCGCCGGCCAGGGTGCGCGCCTGCGCGGCCTCGGCCTCGGCCGCCATGCGGCGGGCCTCAAGGTCCGACAGGCGCGCAAGGACGCCTGCCCGCTCGGTGGCGAAGTCCGAAATGCCGTGCTCTTCCAGGAAGCGCCGCAGATCCGCTTCGGCCATCGCAGAAACGCGCTCGGCGGTCGCCAGCCGCTCCTCGACGCCGCCCTCCAGCCCGCCCAACAGCACCTCGATGCGATAGGCCAGATAGGCGTCGACGATGGCGTTGAGCGTGTTGGCGGCCACGACCGGGTCGGAATGGCGGAATGTGGCGGTCAGAAGACTGGCGCTGGGCGAACGGCTTACGTCGAAACCATCGCGCAACAGTTTAAGCTGCGCCGGCCCCACCGCTCCGCTGCGGCGCTCGATGGCCAGGCGGCGCACGGCGTCCGAATTGAGGATTTCAGCCTCGGACTGCATCACCTGATCCAGGGTGAACGCGCCGCCCGATCCCGCCGCGCCAGGCGCCAGATCGCTGTCATCCTGGATCACCAGCAGCCGGGTCACCGCCTCATAGCTGGGCTTCAGACTGGTGAAGGCGAACAGGGCGATAGGAATAAAAACCAGCAGCGCCACAATAATGGCCAGAATTTTCTGGGCCCAAAGCAGCGCGATGAGGTCAAACAGATCAAGATCGCGCCGGGGATTGCGTGCCCCGTCGCTGCGTCCATCGTGATCGCGCGTGTTACTGCCCATGTCCGCATGTGGCTGCAACGCGCTTAATTTTTCCTTAGCCGGAGCGCGCCAGCGTAAGGCTCCTGACATATTTGAGCGAAGAGGCCTTGAGATGACAGACGTATCGCGGCGCGGCGCGCTGACTGGCGCCCTGGCCCTGCTCACCCTGTCGGCCTGCGCCAGCCGCGGCCGTCAGCAGGAAGCGGGCGGGTTCGAGCCGTCGCGATTCGAACCCTGGGAGGCCGGAGCGTCGCCCTATCGCGTATTTCCCGGCGACACCGTCGCCGTGACGATCCACACCGCCCAGGAATTATCCGGCGAGTATGTGATCGGACCGGACGGCCGGGCCAATCTGCCGCTGGCCGGGGCCGTGATGGTCGCCGGGTCCACGGCGCCCGAAGCGGCCAATCTGATCGCCCAGCGCTATGTGCGCACCTTGCGCGACCCGATTGTGGAGGTGCGGCCGACGGCCTTCGGTTCCCAACGCATTCTGGTGGGCGGCGAAGTGGCCAGTCCCGGCCTGTTCGATCTGCCCTCCCAGCGCATCGGCGTGCTGGAAGCCACGGTTCTGGCCGGCGGCCTGACCATCAGGGCGCGCCGCAGCGAGATGGTCGTACTGCGCCGCTCCGCCAATGGCGGGCTGATGATGCGCACCGTCAATCTGTCGCGCGCCGAGCGCGGTCAACCGGTTGATACGGTGCCGCTATCGCGCTTCGACATCGTGTTCGCGCCCCGCCGCGGCATCGCTGAGGTCAATGACTTCATCGAGCTGTACGTGCGCAACATCCTGCCCATCGACAACGCGTTCGCGTTCGCGCTGGCCAATGCGGTGTTCAGCGACTGAGGCTGGCGCCTAGTGACGGGTGGCGAGCCATTCGCGAGCGGCGGTGAGCGCGTTGGCGATCTGGCTGGTGTCCATCTCCATCGCCAGTTCGGCGCGGTAATGCTTGGCCGCCGGGTCGCCCATCAGGGCCGCCAGGTTGAACCATTTGTGCGCTTCGACATAGTCGATCACGCCGCACTGGCCGGTCGAGTACAACAGGCCCAGCTTGCACAGGTCCTCGCCCGTCGGATCCATC
>JBHYFR010000104.1:4783-8286 GCA_051859425.1 Oceanicaulis sp.
ATCGCGATCGCGTCGTGCGCCTGAGCGGTTTCCACATCGGTAAAAGCCATCGTCGTCTTCCCTGCATCTGGACAGGCGACCCGGATGTGTCTCCGGTGTGGCCCGTCATCCCACCATGCACGCCAAGCCTCTTCGGAGCCGGTCGTACGAGCAGGATGATGCGCGCGGACGGTAAGCGCAGGGTTAAGGCCAATCAAGAATAACGCGAATTAAGGCTTTATTTCTGTTAGGAATTCCTGCCGAGAATTAACACGGTCATCGCCGCATCAAGGCGCGTCAGCGCGCCGGGACGCCTTTGGCGTCGGCCTTTCGCCGCCCCGTTCAGCGCCGCCGCCACCATCGCCAGAGCCAGCAAACCTGGCACGAGCGCCAGGGCGATCAGCACCGCGCGTCGCGGCGTATGCGATGTTTGCGTGGTGATGTCCGGTTCGCGCGCGGCCCTCAGGATATCCGCCCCGGCCAGAGCGTCGAAGGCCAGCATGTATCCGGGCCGGGCTTGGGCCACGCGCACCAGCTGCGCGCCATCGTGTGGCGCCGCCATCCAGGTGGATGTACGCAAGGCCGCGATGGCTCCGTCGCTGCGGCGTACGGCATTCAAGGCGTCCGCCACGCCCTGATATTGCGCCAGATCGATCCGGGCTGCGCGGATGAACTCGGCCGCCGCGCCTTCAGCGCGCGCCTGATATCGCCAGGGCTCGCGGATCACCCACGCGGCTTCGACCAGCATGGGCGTGAGCGCGGCCATCAGGGCCTGGCGCCCCAGGGCCGGGTCAGGCCCCAACGCCAGACGCGCGGCCAGCTCCCGGTCCAGATGGCCCGATGCATAGGCGGCCGCCAGCAGGCGCCGGCCTGCGCCGCCCTCGCCCGGCATGGACGCGGAATGGAGCAGAAGTCCGGACAGGACCGGATCGGGGGAGCCCGCCGGCGCGTCTGCGCACCCTGCGATGCGATGACCGGCCTGGCGGGCGGCGGCGCAGCCATGGATCACCAGATCGCGGGCGTCGCCAAACAGGGTGACCGCGGTCTCGCCGCGCCAGCCGGCCAGGGCCGGCAGGGCGATTGCGGCGCCACGGGGCGCGGCGAACCAGGCCTCGGCGGCCTCTTGCGCCGGGCCGTATAGGGTGCGCGCCCGGTCGAGACGCCGGACCAGTTCAGGCCGGGCGAAAATCAGATAGGGGGTCTCCAGCCCTTCCCCCTCGGCCAAGCGGGCGGCCAGGGCATTGCGCAAGCGTTGCTCGCGCACCCAGACCGGGCGGGCGCGCAGCTCGGCTTCGACATGGGCTGCGCTGTGGTTCTCCGTCAGGATCGAGAAGGCCAAGGCGTCCTCCCCCTCGATCGCGGGGAGCGCGCGCGCCAGACTGGCCGCCAGCGCCAGGTCCGGCGTCCGCCAGGCGCCGCCATCCAGCGCCCGCTCGATTTCGGCTTCCCACACCGCGCGCGGGCGTATGTTCGCAGGCAGCAAAGCCCGCAATCGCCGGTCATATTCCGCCCCGCTGGACACCGGGGCCAGGCGTTCGCCGGCATCAGGCGCGCGCGCGCCGTCACCGGGCTCATTCAAAGCCAGAAAGATCAGGGCGACGCACGCCGCCGCCAGCGCCATGAAAAGGAGCGGCCGCACACTGGCGATCAGGGCGCGCCAGATGAGATACAGCGCGGTGCGCGGCCACGGGGCGAGCCATGGGTCGCGCGCGCCGTACCGTGCGCTATAGCCGCTTGCCTGCATGCCGATATGAAGCCCCCGCTTCCAACCACCCTCGGCGAAACACTAGCCGCTCCGGGCGGGGGCGGCAATCAGGGACGCGCGCGCTGCCCGAACAGGACGTCGCGCGCCTTCTTCATCTCCTCGCTGTCATCAGCCAGCGACACACGCAGCGCCTTGCCCGCCGCGCGGCCGGCCTGGACGGCGGGACGCTCGCCCACGCGCGCGTGCCAGGCTTTGAGATGGGGGAAATCATCCAGCGTCTGGCCCTGACCTTCCGGCAGGATCCACGGCCAGGCCGCCATATCGGCGATCGAGTACGGCCCGGCGAGATAGTCGCGGTCGGCCAGGCGCCGGTCCATGACGCCGTAAAGCCGGTTGACCTCATTGGTGTAGCGCGTCTTGCCATATTCCAGCTTGGTGAGATCGGGCTCGATCTTGGGCGCATAGCCGCGGAAATGATGGGCCTGGCCGGCCATAGGCCCCAGCCCGCCCATTTGCCAGAACAGCCACTGGTCCACCTCGATCTGGTCGCGCGGCGTATCACCGTAGAACAGGCCCGTCTTGCGGGCGAGATATTGCAGGATCGCGCCGCTTTCAAAGACGCTGACCGGATCGCCGTCCGGGCCGTCAGGGTCGATGATGGCGGGCATGCGGTTGTTCGGGCTGATGGCCAGGAACTCGGGCCGGAACTGCTCGCCTGCGCCGATATTCACGGCCTTCAGCTCATAAGGCAGACCCATTTCCTCCAGCGCGATGGAAATCTTCCAGCCATTGGGCGTGGGCCAGTAATGCAGCTCGATGGGGGCGGTCATGGGCTTTGCCTTTCCTTGCTCCGGGCCGCCGTATGTCGGCGCCTGCGGCATCATGGTCAAGCATGAGCCGCTTCACGCCCGCGTGAGAGCGCGATAAAAGTGCGCCCATGAGCAATATCATCCTTGAAGACACGATCCGCCCCGTTTCCTTCGCCAGCGCAAAGCGCGATCCCGACGGCTTCGCCGCTGCGCTGGGCCGCAGCTTTCGCGAGACCGGCTTCGCCGTGGTCAGCGATCATCCGGTGGATACCGGCGTGATTGACCGCGCGCTGGAGGACACCCGCGCCTTCTTCGCCCTGCCCGACGCGGTCAAGCGCGCCTATTTCCAGGACGGCGGCGGCGGCCAGCGCGGCTACACCCCCTTCGCCATGGAGAACGCCAAGGGCGAAGCGCGCAAGGACCTCAAGGAATTCTGGCACCGCGGCCGCGACCTGCCCGCCGGCCACGCTTACGAGCGCTTCATGCCCGCCAACGTCCCGGTCGCCGAGATCGCCCGTTTCGACGCCAGCACGAAAGCCCTGTTCGAGGCGCTGGACGCCATGGGCGGAGTGCTGCTGGAGGCCATCGCGCGCGATCTGGGCCTGCCCGACGACTGGTTTGCGCCCACGGTCAATGAGGGCAATTCCATCCTGCGCCTCCTGCACTATCCGCCCATTGACGGCGAGCCGGACGGCGTGCGCGCGGGCGCGCATGAAGACATCAATGTGATCACGCTGCTGCTGGGCGCCGAGGAGGCCGGGCTGCAGGTGAAGACGCGCTCAGGCGACTGGCTGCCGATCCAGCCGCCCGAAGGCGCGCTGGTGGTCAATATCGGCGACATGCTCCAGCGCCTGACCAACCATGTCCTGCCCTCGACCACCCACCGCGTGGTGAACCCCAGCCGCGAGCGGATGAAATTCCCGCGCTACTCCACGCCGTTTTTCCTGCACTTCAATCCCGATTTCGAGATCCGCACCCTGACCGGCTGCGTGACGCCGGATAATCCCGAG
>JBHYFR010000105.1:0-8260 GCA_051859425.1 Oceanicaulis sp.
GGCGCTGTGGCTGGTCTGGACCGCGCTGAGCATAGGGCGCAAGGCCATCGAGAATCTGATGGACCGCGAATTGCCTGAAGCCGACCGGGCGCAGATTCTGGCGCTGGCCAAGGCCGATCCGCGCGTGCATGGCGTCACCCGGCTGCGCACCCGGGCCTCGGGACCGTTCGTGCATGCCCAGATGCACATGATGCTCGACCCGGCCCTGTCGCTGGCCGAGACCCACGCCATCCTCACCGATGCTGAAAACCGCATCGCCGCCCGGTGGCCAGCCGCTGACGTGATCATCCACCCCGAACCGGCCGGCATCGACGCCGATCACGGCCAGACCCTGTTCGTGACGCCTGACGATGACCCCGAGACCGGGCCTGATGGCGGACAGGGCGCTGGCAGCATATCATAGGCCCTGCTATCAACGTACTGGTTTCATTCATATTTCAGCGCGCATCCTCGTGAGCGTCAGGGCCGGGCCTGTCAAGACTGCATCTGTCTGGCCCGGACCTGTCAGGTTCATGGAGGCAAAGCATGCGCACGGACCCAGATTTTGAACGCGCGCTGAAGGGGGCGCGCCTGACCACCGCCTCGGTGCTGTATCACCTGCCCGATCATCCCGGCCTGTTGCAGAGCTTCCTGTGGCAGACCTGGGACCGGGCGCCGGATTATCCGCGCCTGATGGATTTCCTGAGCTTCTGGCGCCGGGAGATCGAGGCGGTGATCCATTCGGTGGAGGTGGCCCATGCCGGGCTGATCAGGCCGTCAGCGTGGCGGCGCGCCGAGCTGGAGCTGCGCCTGCAATAACGCCGATCCGGCCTGTCCTTTCAGGGCGTGAGCCCGGCGCCGCAGCGCTGGTCCGCCTCCACATGCACGCCCACCAGAGCGGCCGACAGGGCCGGCAGGGCGCGCGCATCCAGTCCGGACCGGCGCAGGCGCTCGGAGCGGCCCTCCGCCTCCTCGGCCAGGGACAGGAACTCGAACCCGGCGGCATCGAGCCGCGCGCGCGCCACCCGCACCAGGCAGCGGCATTCCCAGGACCGGCCGCCGCGATAGCGGCAATCGGATTCCACGCGCTCCTCCGCCGTGGCGCGTGGCAGGGCGGCGGGCGGGGCCAGAGCGGATTCGGGTATGGCGGGCGCGCCGCCGCTGCTCCACCAGGGCTGCGCCGCCGGGTCATCGGCGCCGGCGAATTGCGGCGGGGCGTCCATTGCCGAGCCGCCGGACGCCGACCCGGCCAGCCCCCGGCCCACGGTGATGCGCAGCTCGTCAGAGCCGGACCACGCGCCGGTCTCGCCGAACTCGTCCATCAGCGAGCCCTCCACGCGCTCATAATCGCCGCGCAGGAACGGGTCGTCGTCTTGAGGCGTTGAATCCCGGCCCAGAAACCACCACCCCGCCAGCGCGGCAGCGGCGACCAAGGCCAGCACGCCGGCCAGGAGAAAGGAGCGCATCGCCATGTCCATCTGCATTCCCCTGCCCCTGCGGCCCGCGAATTCCCCGGCTTTGGGCTTCCCAGCCGCGGCCCAGTTAACCATACTTGGGGCTCCGGGGGCGAGTCAGAAGGAAGAAGCGTCATGTTGAGGCTATGCATGATCATCGGGCTGGCGGGCGCGCTCGCGGCCTGCGCCACGCCCACACCCTATCAAAGCGCCGGGCCGGGCGGGTTCGGCTACAGCCAGCAGCAAATCGAGGACAACCGGTTCACCGTCAGCTTCCGCGGCAATACGCTGACCGACCGTGAGACCGTGGAGACCTATCTCCTCTTGCGCGCGGCCGAGCTGACACTGGAGCGCGGCGCGGACCATTTCGTGCTGGTGCGCCGGGACACCGACACCAACCGGCGCTTTGTCGGATCGGGCGATCCGTTCCGCTCGCGCTACGGGTTCGGTTACCGGTACTTCCATCCGCGCCATGGCTGGTATGGCTGGCGCGACCCGTTCTGGGATGATTACCACGTGCGCGAGGTGACCCGCTTCGAGGCCACGGCGGAAATCGTGCTGGCGCGGGGCGAATCGCCGGGCGGCCCGGACGCGTTCGATGCCCGCCAGGTGGTCAATAATCTGGGCCCCGTGGCCCGCGCACCGCAGAGCTGAACCGTGCCGCAGACCGGCTGGAGGCCTGATCCATGAGCGATGACGCCTCCGGCCGGGATGCCGGCGCGAGCGACGGCCTCACCCCCGGCGAGCGGGTGCTGGCGCGCATGGCGGTCGCCCAGACCGTGACGGCTGTGGTGGCGGTGGTCATCTCGTGCGCGGCGATGTACGCGGCCTGGACCCAGGCCGATGCGGCGCGCATCCAGATCGAGGCCCAGACCTGGCCGCGTCTGGTCACCTACGCCAATATCAATCACGAGGCGGGCGAGGTCAGCAGCTTCCAGCTCATGGTGGCCAATCATGGCGTGGGGCCCGCGGAGGTGCGCGCCATGCGCCTGACGCTGGACGGCGCGCCGGTGACCAGTTTCGAGGCGCTGTTTGACCTGATGGGCGAGACCGAAGGCGCGCAGCGCTCCTACAGCTATGTGGCCGACCGGATATTCGCCCCCGGCGAAGCGGCCGCCGCCATCACCGTGCGCGGCGCGGACGATGTGGCCCGCCTGCTCTCGGTGATCGAGGCCATGGAGGCCGAGCTGTGCTATTGCTCCATCGTGGACCGCTGCTGGTTGGCGGGCGGGGAGCGCTTCGAGCCGGTCAATCAGTGCCCCGACTACGGCGAGGCCCAGTTCCGCAACCAGTAGCTCAGCCCGGTCCCGACGCGGCCAGATGGGCGAAGCCCCGGGCCACCTGCTCATATACCGGGCGCTTCCAGGGGATCATGAGCGCAGGCGCTTCGGCCAGATGGGCCCAGCGGAAGGCCTCGAATTCCTGGGGCGGCACGGCCTTGAGGTCAAAAGCGGCGTCCGTGCCGAGAAAGCGATAGGCGAACCAGCGCTGCTTCTGGCCCTTCCAGGCGTTGCGCCGGCGCTGGGCCAGCACTTCGGGCGGGAAGTCATAGGCGAGCCAGCCGGGAATCTCGCCGATCAGCTCCACCAGATCATCGGTGACGCCGGTTTCCTCATACAGCTCGCGCAGGGCACCGGTCTGCGCATCCTCGCCGGGATCCAGCCCGCCCTGGGGAAACTGCCAGACCCAGGGCCCGCCCTGGGCGTAGCGCTTGCCCAGCCAGACCAGGCCGCGCCGGTCAAACAGCACCACCCCGGCATTGGGACGGTGCCCGGGATAGGGATCGTGGGCCGCGCTCATGTCCCGCGCGCATCGTCGCGGCGCAGGCGCGCGACATGGCTGGCGGGAGCGAGGACATAGCCCCGCCGCGACAGGCCCTCGGCCCAGGCGGCGGCGGCCTCCACCGTCACCGGATAGGCAAAGCCCGACCCCAGCGCCGAGCCGTTCTGCAGGGCCAGCGCCTCCAGCTCCAGCAGCCGCTGTTCCACGGCCTGCGGGCTGGGATCGGCGTCAATCACCCGGTCGGCCAGCACCAGGCGGGCATTGGCTTCGCGCCCGGCCGCCTCCAGCACCAGGCGCCGGCCCGCCCCGTCATGAAACACAGTCAGGCCGCGCGCTTCCAGGCGGGCGAAAATCCGTGACAGCGGCGCGGGCGCCGCGCCCAGGCGCGCGCCCTGATAATTGATCACCCCGGCATAGCCTGCCGAGCGCGAGAGCAGCCAGGCCAGCCGGCGCGCATTCTCCGCCTCCGACGCATCGGCCAGCAGGGTGTGGGGACCGGGATCGTTATTGGGATAATCGAACGGCTCCATGGGCAGTTCGATCAGCACTTCATGCCCGGCGGCGCGGGCGCGGTCGACCCAGCCCTGAAGATCGCGGGCATAGGGCGCAAAGCTCAAGGTGACTTCCGGGGGCAGGGTCTCGATGGCCTCCAGCGTCAGGCGCTCGGACATGCCCAGACCGCCCACGATCAGGGCCACCACCGGCCCGGTGCGCGGTGTATGGGCGCGGGCATAAGCTTCGTCGGGGCGCCGGCCATCGGCGCTGATAATGGGCAGGGGCCCGCCCGGACCCTCTTCAGACAGGCCAGGCAGAGGCGCACGCGGCGCCACGGGCGCCGGCGATGAGGCGGGCGGCGCATTGAGCGCGGCTTCGGTATCGCGCACGCCCTCCAGCGAGACATCCTCGTCCGGGCCGTCGGCAAACGGCGCAGGCGCGGAGATTTCGGCGATTTCGATCACCGGTTCGGCCTCAGCCACAACCACCCGCTCCGGACGCTGGGCGATCTCCGCTCCGGCGCTCACCGGGGACGGCTCGCCGCCGGTGAAAACCGACAGGGCGCCGGCCGCGGCGATGAACACGCACGCCGCCGCCAGCCCTGCCAGCAGGGGCGCGCGCAAGGGGGGACGATCTGGATCAGGCGCGGGCATGATCGGGCGTTTCCACTGGAACAGGCTGATTCGCCCCTCACCTTGCCTCCCGCCGCGTAAAGAATCGTTAACGAAGACGCAGCATGCCCGCCCCACCCGCCTGCAGCGCAGAGCTTTCTCATGTCACCATCCGGTGATGTATGATATCACCGCGCGGTGACACCAATCCCTCACCCCGCCCTTCACCCCGCACAGGAGGCCGATCCGGGATGACCGAAGTGCAGACCCCCCGCCGCGCGGCGACCGAGGCGCGCCTGGTGGACGCGGCCCGGCAGGTCCTGATCGAGGCGGGATGCCACGGCTTTGGCGTCAATGGCGTGGCCCGCGCGGCGGGCTGCGACAAACAGCTGATCTACCGGTATTTCGGGGGACTGGACGGGTTGATCACCGCGCTGGCCGCCTGCGAGGGCGCGGCCCTGGCCGCAGCGCTGGAGGCCAACGCCCCGCCCCGCCCGGTGACTGATTATGGCGCGCTGATCGACCAGCTGGTGCTGGCCTATCTTGAGACGCTGACGGCCAATCGGGCGGCGCAGAATCTTGTTCTGTGGGAGCTGTCAGGCCCTGTGCCGGCGCTGGCCGGCTTTGCCAAGGCGCGCGCGAAAATGCTGGCCGGGTGGATTGCCCGCCATCAGGGCGCGCTGGCCCCGCCCAGGGGCGTGGACGCGCTGGCGGTGAACGCCCTGCTGATCGCCCTGGTCCACCAGATGGTGCTGGCCCGCCGCAGCGCGGAAGCCGGACGCGCGGTCACAGCCCGGCACGATGAGGCCTGGGCGCGAGGCCGCGCCGCGCTGTCGCACATGGTGCAATGCGCGCTGCGCGATCAGTGACGCACGATCACATAAAACGCCCCTGATCCGCCGTGGCGGGCGTGGGCGGGGCTGTAGCCGGCGCACAGGGGTGCAAAATCCGGCTCGGCCATCCAGTCGGTGAAGGCCCGGCGCAGCACGCCGGGCAGGGGCCGGGCGTCCATGCTCCAAGGCTGAAAGCGGCTGTCGTCCCGGGCGCGGGCGCCTGCGCCCTTTCCGGTGATCACCAGCACTGCGCCAAAGCCGCGCGCCCGGGCGCGGGTGAGGAAGGCCAGAAGCTCGCGGCGCGCGGCCGAGGCGGTCAGGCCATGCAGATCAAGGCGCGCCTCCACCTCTATCTTGCCCCGGCGCAGGCGGCGGTCCGAGGAACGGTCTGCGGGGCGGCGCAAAGCGTTCACGTCCGTACGGACCAGATCGCCCGGGCCGGGCACAGGGCCCGGCATCGGCAGGGGGCGGGCGCCAAGGTCCGGTCCCGGCGCCGGCGCAGGCTGGTCCAGCGCCTTCAGGCGCGCATCGTCCAGCGGGCGCACGCCGCTGGCGAAACGCCGCCACAGCTCGCGCTCGTCCGGGCGCAGGGGCCGTGACGGGCGCCGGGCCATCAGCTGGTCAGGCGCGCGGCCAGCGCCCGCGGCAGCAAAATCGTCCACCGCGCCGCCGGATCGTTCTGGCGTCCGGCGCGCTCGCCCGCCTCCGGCCCCCAACCGAAGAACAGATCGCCGCGCGCCGGGCCGGTAATGGCGCCGCCCGCATCCTGGGCGATCACCAGACCGGACCATTGAGGCGCGCCCGGCAGCACCGCCTCGACAAATACCGGCGCGCCCCAGGCGTGATAGGCCGGATCCACCGCCATGGACGCCATGGGCGTCAGCGGCGCGCCTTGGGCGCCCAGCGGCCCCTCATTGGGGTCATTGAGCACATCCAGAGAGAAGAACACATAGCGCGGGTTTTCATTGAACAGCGCCGTCCAGGCATCCGGCCCGCGCGCCATCAGCCAGCGCTCGATATCCTGCTTGGAGGCGGCGTGGGGCGCCAGCTCGCCCCGGTCGATCAGGATGCGCCCGATGGACACGTAAGGCAGGCCGTTATGAGCGGCGAAGCGCACCCGCGCCTGCCCGCCATCGCGGTAGACCAGGCGCCCCGAGCCCTGAATTTGCAGGAAGAACACGTCGATCGGCCGGCCCCAGGCCAGCGGCACGCCCAGATTCAGCGCCTCGATCTCGGCGCGCGGGCGGTAGGGCTCAAATGTCTGGTCCGAGGCCCGGCCCATGATGCGCTGGCCCTCAAGGCCCGCGATGAACTGGCCCAGATCCCCGGTCAGCAGATCGCCCGGACGGCCGCGGATCGCCATGGAGAACTCACGGTCGGGGGCCTCGCGCACCTCCACATAGGGCTCGTAATAGCCCGTGAGCCGCCCCTGAGCGCCCAGGCGCATGGGGGTGAACTGGCGCTCGAAAAAGGCGCGGGCCGACGCCTGATCGGCCCGGCCCGCCAGCATGGAGGCTTCCAGGCAGGCTTCACGCCAGTCGCCGGTCTGGCCGGCATAGGGCGCATTGGGAGCAAGGGGCGCATGATCGGGCCGCGCCTCCACCCGGCGGCAGCTTTCCACGAAAGCGGCCAGCGCCGGGCGCGCATCGGCCGAAGCCCAGCCAGGCAGAGCGGAGAAGCGCACGGGCGACAGCTCCGGCGCCCGCACGGCGGGCGGCGGCGCCGGGGTGACAATGCCCGGGCGCGCAGGCGCGGGCGCAGGTCCGGCGGAGGGGGTGCTGGCGCAAGCGGCCAGAAGCAGCGCGATCAGGCCGGCGCCCAGCGCCTCAGGCCGAGCGAACGCCGGCCAGATACCAGTTCGGGTTGGGGCTGGTGACATCACGCTCGAAGCTCCAGATCTCGTCCACGGTCTTCAGCGTGGTCAGATCGCCCTCCACGACGGCCCCGTCGGCATTCCGGGTCTCGCTGGCGATCTCCGCGCTGAACGCGACCTTCACCCTGGCCCGGTTGTCGTTAAGAGAGGCTTCCACGATCTCGGCGCTCTTCAGCCGGTCAATCTCGGTGGTCATGGTCAGGTTCTGGTCCGCACGCCCGTCAATCGAGGCACCCCAGGCTTTCATGACCTTTTCGCTGAGCAGCGGCGCCAGCGTGTCCTTGTCGCCCGCCGCATAGGCGGTGACGATCATCTTGTAGGCCTCGCGCGCGCCAGAGACGAAGCCGTTCTGGTCAAACCCGCCATCGGCCGCCGCGATGGAGGCGAGACCCGCCGCCGCAGGGCCGGTGAAGTGAGACGGTTCGGGCGACAGCCCGGCCGTGGCCGGCCCGGCCGGGCCCACCGGGCGCGCCGCACGGCTCGAGGCGGCGGCGCGCTCGCGTTCTTCACGCATGTGATCTTCATGGGTGCGGCCCGACGGCCTGCCCAGAAGCATGTAGAGGCGCACGCCGAGGAACACGGCGAGGCCGGCGAAGAACAAGAGCTGGAGTACGTCCATATTCATGGCGAATCGGGCCTGTCATCATTGCGCGAAGCGTATGGCTCCATCCTGATATAGTCGCTCTGGCGGCCCGCGTCACGCCGGGGCTGCGCTTGCCGCAGCAGCGGCGGCGTGCTACCGGCCCGCACCTGCCGTTTCCGCCGCGGGCGCCTTGCGCCCGGCCCGACATCAACAAGAGATGGATTGCCCATGACCGATGCTCCCGCACCCCAGCCCGGCGGCGAGGCCGGCGCCGCGCTGATGATCCGCGTGCTTGGCCAGTATGTGAAGGATTTGTCCTTCGAAAACCCCAACGCGCCCGACAGCCTGCGCGGCCAGGGCCAGCCGGAGATCGATCTGTCGGTGGATGTGCGCGCGCGCAGCCTGGACGCCGAAACCTTCGAGGTGGAGCTGATCCTGAGCGCCAACGCCAAGTCGGACAATGGCCCGCTCTTCATCGCCGAGCTGACCTATGCCGGCCTGTTCTCGATCCGCAATCTTGAAGAGCGCGCCCGCGAACCCTTCCTGCTGATCGAATGCCCGCGCCTGATCTTCCCCTTCGCCCGGCGCATCCTGGCCGACGCCACCCGCGATGGCGGCTTCCCGCCGCTGATGCTGGAGCCGGTGGATTT
>JBHYFR010000106.1:0-8211 GCA_051859425.1 Oceanicaulis sp.
GTGCCAATGTTGACGTGCGGCTTGTTACGCTCAAACTTACCCTTGGCCATTGTCTCGACCCTTACGCTGGTGATGGACTGGTGACGCTCCGCACCCGGAACGCCCCTTGAAAACTGAGGGCGGGGCATAACGCCCGAGAGGCCCGCTTGCAAGTGTGAAACGCGCCCCGCCCTGCGCTTTCAGGCCGGGACGATATCCATGGCCATGGTCAGGCGCGCCTGACCGCCGCCGAACGGGACCGTGCCATGCCACATATATGAGGGAAACAGCACCAGCATGCCCGGCTCCGGCCGAACCCAGTGCTGGGCGCTCTGGCCCGGCGACACCGGGATGCCCGCCTCGCCAAAGCGGATCCACCCCTCGCGCCCGCCGGCCGTCACCGCATCGGGCAGCGCTACATAAAAGGCCGATGAGATCCAGCCATCGGGATGGACATGGTCGGTATGGAATCCGCCCGGCGTCAGCCAGACTGACCAGATGCCGTGGATTCGCCAGCGCGCGGCGCGGCGCCGGCGCAGAGGATCAGACCCCTCCCCCAGCCCGTCGATATAGCGGTCCACCAGCGGGTCCAGCGCCTGGCGGAAAGCCTGGATGGCCGGGCTTTGCACCGACAGGATGTCCGGGCGTTGGCTGCCATGGCGCACCGACTGGCCGAACGGATGGGTTCGGTAGGGATGGGCCGCCTTGAGCTCGGCGGCCAGATCGGCCAGATACGCCTCGCGGCTGCGCCAGCCCGGCGGCGGATCGATCATCTGCGGTCGAACGACGCTGTCGTAATCATAAAGCGCGCCAAACCGGGAATCACCGGTCATGCGCCAGACCATGGCCTGCAGGTTCACCGCGTTCTGATTGTCCGGCGCCAGCGCCAGCAGCCGGCTGGCCCCGTCCTGCGCCCCCTGGGCGTCGCCGGCGGCCAGGCAGACATGGGTCCACGCTTCGAGCGCAGTGAAGCCATTGGGCGCCAGTTTCAGGGCCTGGAGCGCGCGCGTGCGCGCGGCATCAAGCCGGCCTGCGCGGGTGAGCAGATAGACGGCGGCGCATTGCAGCACCAGTTGACCGGGCTCGCGCCCCGCCAGCGCCTCCATTTGCGCGCAGGCCCCCTCCAGATCGCCCATATAATCAAGGGCGCGCGCGCGCACATATTCCAGCGGGCCGAAGCCCGGCCGCGCCGCCAGATCGCGCTCCAGCGCCCTGAGCGCCTCGCGCCGGTCGCCGGTGCGCATCCAGACCAGCTGGCAGCGCTCAAGCTGGGCGTCGACCATGGCGCCATTGATCGCACAGGCCGCGTCATAAGCCTCGGCCGCCGCATCCAGCTCGCCCAGCTGCATGAGCGCGCGCGCGAGCACCAGGCGCGTCTCGCCGGCTTTCAGGCCCAGCGCGATGGCCCGGCGGGCGTTGGCCGCACTGTCTGCGTGACGCCCGCAATCGCCCTGGCTGGCGGCCAGATTGTGCAGCGCGATGGTGTTGTCCGGATAGGCCGCCACCGCCGCCTCATGCACGGCGAGCGCTTCCTCCAGGCGCTTTTGCGCCTTGAGCGCGTCGGCGCGCGCGCAGAGCGATTGAAGGGATTCGGGCATACGGCGATCTCCCAGACTGGCGCCAGCGAGCCGCGCTCAGAGGCTGGCGTCAAGGGGCGCGGGCGCAGATCAGGGATGGCGGCGGAAAATCTGGAGCGGGTGGACGGGATCGAACCGACATATTCAGCTTGGAAGGCTGACGTTCTACCATTGAACTACACCCGCGCCTGACCGGTTAGATACAAGCTGATGGCGTGCGCGTCGAGACCTCGGGCGCCGCGTACAGGCAGCAGCGCCGCCTCAGGCGCGCGCCCTGACCGGCATGGGCCCGGTCCAGGCGGCCAGCGTCTCGCGGTACAGCGGGTCAGGCGTGATCGACAGCGCCGCGCGCGCATCGTCCAGCGACAATGCGAACAGGTCCGTCAGATCGCGCACCGGCATGGGCTGGGCCGCGCGCGCCATGGCGGCCGCGTTGCGCATCATGCGCCCCACCGGCCAGCCTGGAATCTCCGACCGGATGCGCAGGCCCGCCATGGCGCCCAGCAGGCGCGAACCGCGTGACCCGGTCTGCACGCCGGTGAACACCAGCAGCAAGGCCTCGCCCAGCGGGTCGCGGCCATAGCCGGTGAGCACGTGATACAGATCATGGGTCAGGCTCATCGACCAGGTATAGGCGCTGAACTGAGGATAATCCCGGTCCAGCATCTCGTAATGGGCCGGGTTGACCGCCACCGCCGCCTCGTAGACGCCCAGCGGATCGAGACCTTCGCTGTCGAGATAGTGCAGATAGGCCGCCGCAAACGTGCCGGGCCCGTGGGCCTCCAGCTGCGCGCGGCCGGTCAGCGTATTGGCCAGGCCCTGACGGTCGGCGATGACGCCCTGGCCATACGCGCTGGCGCAAAAACGCCTGAAGCTCGCCTCGCCCGTGCGCCCCTGGGCGGCGGAGAAGAAGCGGAACACATGGCGGGTGTCTTCAGGATCATTCACCAGATCGCGGAACGCCGCCAGAGCGCCCAGCGGCCGCACCGGCTGGAAGGGAAACGCATATTCGTCAGCTGCGGGCGCGGCCATGGCGGCTTCCTTGGGATGATCAGGCAGGCTGTCCCAACCATAACCCGGTCCGGAGGAAAAGTGAACGCCGTTCACATTGGCTGTCTCCTCGTCTGGCCCGCTGCCGCCAGGACGCAAGCCAAAGCGGGCCGCAGCGCCCGATATCCGCCCGCTGCTGCAAACGCGTCTCAGTTGAGGCGCGCGAATGCCTCTCAGTGACTTATCAAATATCTTTCAATCACTTGGCTGGAGGGGAATCGATGCTACATTGTGCGTCAACCTGTTTCCAGAACCGGAGCCGAATCCATGAAGGGCGATCCCAAGGTCATCGAGCACCTCAACAAGGCGCTGAAGCTGGAGCTGACCACGGTCAACCAGTACTTCCTGCATGCGCGCATGCTGAAGGACTGGGGCTTTCACCGCCTGGCCAAGGTGGAATACGAAGAATCCATCGACGAGATGAAGCATGCCGACGCGCTGATCGAGCGCATCCTGTTCCTGGAAGGCCTGCCCAATGTCCAGGATCTGGGCAAGGTGCTGATCGGCGAGACGGTCAAGGAAATCCTGGAATGCGATCTGGAGGCCGAACGCCGCGCGCATCCGATCTACAAGGACGCCGTCGCCTATTGTGAGAGCGCCGGTGACTATGTCTCACGCCAGCTGTTCGACGAGATCCTGAAGTCCGAGGAGGAGCATATCGACTTCCTCGAAACCCAGCTGGGCCTCATCGAGCGGATTGGCGAAGAGCGTTACATGCAGTCCCAGATGGGCGGGCACGACGACTGACGGGCGCCCTTTCGGTCTGGTCTCTGACACCTTTTCAGGCGCGGCGGATCACTCCGCCGAGCTGAGTGTCGGGTCCACCCATTTTTCACGCATCGTGACCAGTTCTTCAGCCACCGTGGGATGCACCGCGCAGGCTGCGTCGAACTGCGCCTTGGTCAGCTTCGCCTTCACCGCAATGCCCACCGCCTGGATGATTTCAGGCGCGTCATCGCCCACGATGTGGACGCCCACCACCACCTGATCGTCGGCGCGCACCACCAGCTTCATCATCATCCAGTCCGGTTTGGCCGTCAGCATGCCCTTCATGGGCCGGAACTTGGATTTATAGATGTCGATCTTTCCGTAAGCGCGGCGCGCCTCGGCTTCGCTCAGGCCCACAGTCCCGACCGGCGGCTGGGTGAAGACAGCCGAGGCGATATCGCTGTGGTCAAAGGCGGTGGGGCGATCCCTGAACACGGTCTCCACAAAGGCCATAGCCTCGCGGATCGCCACGGGCGTGAGGTTCACCCGGTTGGTCACGTCGCCCACGGCGTAGATATGGTCCACGCTGGTGCGCGAATACTTATCCACCTTGATCGCACCGTTCTCCAGCACCTCCACCCCGGCGGCCTCAAGGCCCAGCCCTGCGGTATAGGGATCGCGCCCGGTGGCCAGCACGACAGCGTCGGCTTCAAGCGCATCGCCGGTGTCGAGACGCACGGTATAAAAGCCCTCGCGCTGCGCCGGCTCGATGGACGTGAACACCGCATGGGTGATCACGCGCACGCCGCATTCTTTGAGCTGCTCATGGACGAAGGCGCGCACATCATGGTCAAACCCGCGCAGCACCGTGTCGCCGCGATAGACCAGGCAGGTCTTCACCCCCAGCCCGGCGAACACCTGTGCAAACTCGCACGCGATATAGCCGCCCCCGGAGATGACCAGGTGCTCGGGCAGTTTGTCGAGATGGAACAGCTCGTTGGAGGTGATGGCGTGCTCGGCGCCGGCCAAGCCTTCGGGCCGGCTGGGCACGCCGCCTGTGGCGATCAGGATATGGCGCGCGGTGACCGTGCGCCCTGACTTCACCAGGCGGATCGCGTGAGGGCCGGCCAGCTCGGCGCGGTCCTCGATCAGCTCCACCCCGGCATTGGCGAGGTTCTTGGCGTAAATGCCTGACAACCGGTCAACCTCGCCGGCCATGGCGTCGCGAAACGCCGGCCAGTCAAAGCGCGCCTCACCCGTGCTCCAGCCATACCCTTCAGCGTGGCGGAAGGTCTTGGCGAAGCTGGAGGCGTAGACCATGAATTTCTTGGGCACGCAGCCGCGGATCACGCATGTGCCGCCGGGCCGGTATTCCTCGGCCACCGCCGTTTTTGCGCCTGACAGGCTGGCCAGGCGCGACGCGCGCACCCCGCCGGACCCGGCGCCGATGGTGAAAAGGTCGTAATCGAAATCGGCCATGGGGCGCCCCGTGCTGCATCAGTATCCTGTACGGACTAACTGACGGCACGGGGCCCCATGGTCAATTCACGCGTCTGCGACTGCTTGACGCTTACGAGGCGTGCGCGCGCGGCTTGCTGCGGTTCTGACCGCCGCCCTTGCCGCCTTGGGCGCCCTGGCCGCCACGCTTGCCGCCTTGACCGCCGCGATTGCCGCCGCCCTGGCCATTACGGTTTCCACCGCCCTGACCGCTGCGATTGCCGCCACCCTGAGCGGGGCGGTCACCGCCGCCGGAGGCCGCGCGCGGACGGCCGCCGCCGCCGCCGCCGCCGCGCTTGTGCTGCGGACGCGCCGGACGTGAAGCGGCGCCGCGCGTCATCGGCGGAGCCTCATTCAGCCCGGCGATGGGTTTGCCGGTCAGCTTCTCGATATCCTTCAGGAGACCGCGCTCGTCCGGCGCCACCAGCGACACGGCCCGTCCCGTCGCGCCGGCGCGCGCGGTGCGGCCGATGCGGTGGACATAGCTTTCAGCCACGTTGGGCAGCTCGTAATTGACCACCAGCTCCACACCGTCCACATCGATGCCGCGCGCGGCGATGTCGGTAGCCACCAGCACCGGCGCTGCGCCCGAGCGGAACGCCGCCAGAGCCCGCTCGCGCTGGCCTTGCGTCTTGTTGCCATGAATAGCTGCGGCCTTGTGGCCATACTCGGCCAGGCGCTTGGCGACCTTGTCGGCGCCGCGCTTGGTGCGCGTGAAGATGATCGCCCGGCGGCCTGCTTCCGGGGCGAGAAGATCAATCAGCGCTTCGGGCTTGGCGCCGCCATCCACGTAGAACACGTTCTGGGTGATGGCCTCGATCGGACGCGAGGGCGCGGACACCGAGACGGTGGCCGGATCGTCCAGGAAATCGTCCGCCAGCTGGCGGATGGCCGGGGGCATGGTGGCCGAGAACATGACCGTGGTGCGCGGACGCGCCGCAGCCTGCAGGATGCGGCGGATCGCCGGCATGAAGCCGAGATCGAGCATCTGGTCAGCCTCGTCGAGCACAACCGTGCGCGTCAGGTCCAGACGCAGCTTGCCCGCCTGCATGTGATCGAGCAGACGGCCGGGCGTGGCCACCAGCACGTCAACACCGCGCGCCAGGGCGCGGATTTGCGGGCCGGCCTTGGCGCCGCCATAGACCACGGTGTGGGTCAGGCCGGTAAACTTGCCATAGGCGGCGACCGAGGCGCCGATCTGGGCGGCCAGTTCGCGCGTCGGCGCCAGGATCAGCGCACGGCACGACAGGCCCGGCGCCTTCTTGTTGTCAGCCAGCAGACGCGTCAGCAGCGGCAGCACAAAGGCCGCCGTCTTGCCGGTGCCGGTCTGGGCCAGGCCGACCATGTCGCGGCCGGTGAGGAACAGGGGGATGGCGCGCGCCTGGATCGGGGTCGGGATTTCATACCCTTCCTGGGTCACGGCGCGCAGAACGGGCTCGGCCAGGCCGAGCTGAGCAAAAGTGGTCAAAGCACATTCCTTCTGACCGGGGGCGCGCACGCCTGCCGGCCATTTCAATCAGTTATGGGAAAGCGTCCGCGCAGATCAGCCGCCGTCGACGGGCCTTCATGGCCCTCGCCCGGACACGTACTCTGGAGCCCTCAAGGCTCCGGCCGATCCGATCAAAGCACGTGGGCGGGTTGGACCCGCCTCTACGCCCGCGCTTCATGCGATGGGCGCTCTATGACCGGGATTGATGGCGAAAGCAAGGCGGTAGGCCGCGCGCGGCTTCAGAACGTCAGCACCCGCGCGTCCGGCTCCATCAGCCGCGCCGCCATGGCGTCGGGCGAGGCGGGCGTCACACCGTCGATCAGGACAGAGGCGTCGGCGCCCAGGCCCGGCAGGTAGATGGCGCACACTTCAACCGTTACGCCATGGTCCGCCATCAGGGACCGCATGAGGCCCTGCGGGCTGGCGCCGCGCGGCGGCTGGCCGTCCGTGGCGCTGGCGGGCGCATCGCGCAGCGCGATATCCCCGGCCGGTCCACACAGCAGGATGTGCGCCTGCGCGCCCTGGCGCACGGAGGCGGCAGTCAGCACCATGGCCATGAGCTGGGTCTGCGGATCGGCGGCAGTGACAATGGTCACCAGCTGGCGCGGGGCCTCAGCGGAACCCGGCGCATCCTGAGTGTCAGCCTTGGCGCAGGCTGCGGCAGGGATCGCCGCGAGCGCAAGCGCGAGAACTACATGTTTCATATCAACCTCGGTTCCTCACGGCGGCGTCCGCCACAGGCGCAAGGCGCCCGCGTGCGCGCATGGACCGCATGTCCAGCCACATGGATCAGTCTAGCTTGAGGTCGGCAGCGCGTCCCGCTCAGCTCGATCCAGGCGCGCGCGTCACGCTGACGCGGCGCCCGCAGACAGAAAGCCCCCGCCATGCCCCCGCTGATCCGCTTTATCCTGCGCCATGGCCTGATCGGCTTCTGTATAGGGGTCGCCTTCACCACGCTGATCCTGGTGCTCGATGTGGGCGCGATCCGCACGCTCACCCGCGCCAGCACCGAGGGGACGGTGTTGCGGCTGATGCTCGCCTTCCTGATCTCGTCCACCTTCATCAGCGTTCAGATCGGCATCGCCGTGATGTTTCCGCCCAGCCGCAAGACCGATCCGACGGCTCCGCCCGAACCGGACGATCCAGACGATGACCGGTGACGGCGCGGCGCCCTTCACCGGCTGGCTGCCCGGCGCGGTGGCCCGCGATGCGCGCGGCTTCCTGAAAACCGGCGCCGCCCTGACCCGGGACGATCTCACTGCCGCCGGCTGGCGCCGCCAGCGCCCGCCCAGCCCCTAAGAAACCAGCCTGGAGCGCGTCTACGCCGTGGGCGATGTACGCGCCCTCTCGGTCAAACGCGTCGCCAGCGCCGTGGGCGAAGGCTCGGTCACGGTCAGCGACATCCACGCCGCGCTGGCGCAGATGGGGGCGGGTGGGGTGTGAGGGGGCTGTCCACCACGCCTCGCCACAGCCCCCTTCCCCGCATTGCCGCCCCTGCCCCCGCGCTCTAGGCTGCCCCCCACACCCCCGGCGGAGGCAAGGCTTTGGATTATCTTCTGTTTGTGATTTTTCTGATGACCTGCGCCGTGCCGGCCGCAGCGGGGGCGTTGTTCAAGCCGGGCGCATGGTATCGCGGGCTCGACAAGCCGGCCTGGACGCCGCCCGACCTGGTGTTTCCGATCATCTGGGCGTTCCTCTACCTCTCCATGTCCGTCGCAGCGGCGCGGGTGGGGACGTATGAGGGCAGCGTCGCGGCCATCGCGCTGTGGGGCCTGCAGATCAGCATGAACACGCTGTGGTCGGCGGTATTCTTCGGCCTGCACCGCATTCTGACCGGCGTGATCATCATCGCCCTGCTCTGGGTCGCGGTGGCCGCCACCATCATCGCGTTCGCGCGCCATGAGCTCTTCG
>JBHYFR010000107.1:0-8188 GCA_051859425.1 Oceanicaulis sp.
AATGGGCGGACTGATTGCAATAGCCGCAATCTTCCGCGCAGCCGCCGGTCTTGATTGAGAGCAGGCGCGATTTCTGCACGGCGTTGGGCTGATGCACGCGCCGGTGCAGGCTCTGGGCGGCGAAGACGAGATCATTGAACGGCGCGTCGTGGATCGCCTGCACATCGGCGCGCGTCCAGTCGCTGCGGGCTTCTGTCAGGGCGGCGATATCGTCTAGAAGGTGGGTCATGACGCCTCGTGATGATCAATCGGTCCCGCACCCTAGGAAGCCCGCCGGATGGCGGCAAGCCGTGCGGCGCCTCGTGATGCGGGTGAAGCCTCTGGGGCCGCCGGCGTTCTGGTTCACGCTTGTTGTCGTGCTGGGTCTGGCCCTGTGGCCGGGCTATGGCGGCGCGCCGCGCCTGTTGGGCTGGGACAAGCTGGAGCATATCGCCGCCTTCGTGACGCTGACGGTGCTGGGCCGGTTCGCCTATCCGGGGCTGGCGCGGGTCTGGCTGTTTGCCGGGCTCAGCGGGTTCGGGATCGCGATAGAGCTGTTGCAGATGATCGAGGCGCTGAACCGTTCAGCCTCGCCCTATGATGTGGGCGCCAATAGCGTCGGCATTCTGCTCGGTCTGGCCGCTGCGGCGGTCGCGGCGTGGGCGGCGCGGCGCCTGGACATGCATCCGTGAGCCGCCCGCCCCATGCGCCCTGGCGCGCGGGCGCGCCGCGCTTCAATGTGGGTTTGAAGCCGATTGACCCGGCCCGCTGGCTGTTTCCCGATAGCGAAGCGCGTGTGCTGGACTGGAAGGCGGGTCTTCTGTCCCGGCCTGAGGATGTGCTGCGCCAGGCGGCGGGAGCGAACGCCGCCGCGCTGGAGGCCGCCGCCCTGGTCTGCGCCGAGGCCGGCGCGCCCGCGGGTGATCTGATCGCAGCAGCGCATCTGGTCAGCGATGATCTGGTGGTGATGACGCGCGATGATCAGGGCCGCTGGCTGACCGGCGCCATTGTCCTGTGCTCGCCCACTTTCTTCAGCGTGGATCACGCCTTCGGGCGCGATCTGACGGCGCTGCACGGCCCGGTGCCAGACGGGGCGGCGCTGGCGGCGCGCATCGCGCGGGTGTTTGACGGGCTGAGACCCGGCCAGGTGCTCGAACGCTTCAACTGGACGCTACAATGGGGGCCGGAGCGCTTTACGCCGGACGCGGCCCCGTTGCGCGCGGCGGCGAATGCCGCGCCGGAGCGTGAGGCGAGCGTGCATCTGCATGTGCGGGTGGAGCGCCAGACGATCATCAAACTGCCGGATGCCGGCGCGGTGCTGTTCACCATCCGGGTGTGTCTTGATCGGGTGAGCGCGCTGGGGGGCGATGACCTCACCGCTCTGGCGCAGGCCTGGCGCGGGCTGGGCGAGGCGGGCCGCCGTTACAAGGGCTGGGCCGCGCTGGAGCGCCATGCGCAGGCGGTGTTTGCTGACGTTTAAGGCTCCCGAAACGACACCGGCCCGCAAGCGAACTTGCGGGCCGGATCGTTAGTCGAGCCAGAGGCGGACGGTATCAGTCGCCGCTCTTGGCGCCGCCGCCATCGCTGGCGTCCGGCGTGACGTCACTGTCCGGGGTGCGCTTGCCGTCAGCCACAGCTGCGGCGCCAGCGTCCACCGGACGGCCCGTTGCATCACGCGGCGTGTCGCCATACCAGGCCGGCGGAACGATGCCGCGGCGGTCATACTCATTGGTATAGCGCAGCACCACGCCGGCCAGGAACAGGATCGCGATGACGTTGGGGAACAGCATCATCGAATTGGCCACATCGCCAAACCGCCACAGGCCGTCCACGTTCACCACCAGCGTGCCCAGGAAGGCCACGCCCACCCACATGAAGCGGAACGGGCGCGCGGCCCAGCTGCCCACGATGTAGGTGGCCGACGTTTCGGCATAATAGGACCAGCCGATTATGGTGGTAAAAGCGAACAGGCCCTGCGCCGCCAGAATGATCCAGCCGCCGGCGTAAATGCCCTCTGCGAAGGCCGCCGTGGTGATGGCGGACGCCTGAAGGGCGTCGGACTGCCAGGCGAACTCGGCGAAGGTCCCGTCCAGATTGGCGTAGGCGCCCGACACGGTCAGGATCACCAGCGCCGTCATGGTGCAGATGATCATGGTGTCGATGAACACGCCCAGCATGGCGATTTCGCCCTGCTTGACCGGGTTGCTGGTTTGCGCCGCCGCATGGGCGATGGGGGCCGAGCCCTGACCGGCCTCGTTGGAGAACAGGCCGCGCGCCACGCCCGCCCTGATGGCGGCCATGATCACATAGCCGGCGAACCCGCCAGCGGCTTCCTGGAAGCCGAACGCCTGGGTGAAGATCAGCGCAAACGCACCGGGAATTTCGCTGGCATGCGTGATCAGGATGATCAGCGCGATCAGGATGTAGGCGGCGGCCATGAAGGGCACGATCCGTCCTGCCACCACGCCGATGGACTTGATCCCGCCCACGATGACCACGAAGACCAGGAAGGCCAGAACCGCCCCGACCACCCAGCGCGGCAGGTCCACGCCGAGCGAGGTGCTCGCTTCAATCGCCGATTGGGCGACGGAGTTGGCCTGCAGCGAGCCGCCGGTCACAAGAGCCGAGCAGATGGTGCCGACACAGAAGAAAACGGCGAGCCATTTCCAGTTTTTGCCCAGCCCGTTCTTGATGTAGTACATCGGGCCGCCGCGATAGCTCCCGTCGTCCTGCTTTTCGCGGTAGCGCACGGCCAGCGAGGACTCCGCATAGGCCAGCGCCATGCCGAAAATCGCGGTCACCCACATCCAGAAAATGGCGCCGGGCCCGCCCAGCGTGATGGCGGTGGCCACACCGGCCAGGTTGCCGGTGCCCACTTGCCCCGACAGCGCGGTGGAAAGCGCCTGCCAGGGCGTGATCTCGCCCTCGCCGCCCTTCTTGCGGCCGGCCCACAGCTCGGCGAAGGCGGGGAACAGGCGCTTGAGCGGGCGTCCGCCCAGCAGCACCATCATGATCACGCCGGTGCCCAGAAGGGCGATCGTGATGATCCCGACGGGCATGACGCGCTGATCGCCCCACGTGCCGCCCCACAGAAAGTCACTGAAGACCGTGACGCTGTCGAAGAAATTGTCCATTCCAGCTCCCCGCATTTCCCTAATTTGACGAGACCCTAGGCAGACTATGGCCTGACGGGAAGTCCCCGCATGCAACTCACTGCGCGGACGGTCTGATCCTTCCCCCGCCCTGAGCGGCGCGTCCGCCTATATCGCTTCGATGGCGAACACGCCCCAGGTCCACAGATCGTCGTTCATGTCAGACAGGTCCGGCGCGGTATCGCGCGGCCAGACCAGCAGGAACGGACCCAGCGCGCCCAGCGTCAGGGCGCGGCCGTCCACGCTGTGGGCCAGGATGGGTTCGTGGGCGGCGATCATGCCGGCATCCACCTCCACCGTGTAGCCGTCCAGGCAGGTGATGCGCGCCCCGGCGTCAGGATCAGCGCCGGCCGCAGCCAGCACATCGCTCAGGCGCACGCCGCGCCAGGTGCGCCCCGCCTCGCCCATGGGATAGCCCGCCGTTATCTCGTGATGGGGCAGAAGCGCGATATTGGCGAAAGTGAAGGTGTGGGCGTCGCCTTCGATGTCGAAGCGCTCAAACAGTCCGCCCTCCACCGGTTCACCCCCGCCCGCGCCTGTGACCGCCAGCACGACGGGAAAGGCCGGGGCGGGGATCGCGATGTCGTCGCCCTCACCGGGCGCCGCGCCCGGCCCGCAGGCGGCCATCAGCCCCGCCGCAGCCAGCGCCGCCAGAACAGGTCGAACTCCGGTCATGGCAGGTCTCCTCACAGCCCGTGCGCCGAGCATGGTCCGTTGCGCGGCGGGCGGCAAGCGGCCGGGCAGTTCCTGCCGGGGGGGAATGATCTTGCCGGGCGCACGCAGGCGACTTGGCGCTCCGGTTTCATGTGGCGGCGCCCAACGCATTGAAAGACAAGCCTGAAAAGACGCGGCGGACAGGCGGGCGCGCGGCATGAGGTTTGCGCGGGCGCTGGCGGGACAAAATGTCCGCCGGCCAAAACGGCCGTTCGCTTCCAGAACGGAGGAACCCCCCATGACAAACTCGGTGAATACGAACCCTGGAGCGATGATCGCGCTTCAGAACCTGAACAAGTCCAATATGGAGCTGCAACAGGTGCAGAACCGTATCAATACCGGCCTCAAGGTCGCAGGCGCGAAGGACAATGGCGGCATCTTCGCCATCGCCCAGCGCATGCGCGCCGAAGTGTCCGGCTACGGGGTTGTTCAGCAGTCTCTGGACCGGGGCAATGCGACGCTCGACGTGTCGCTGGCCGCGGGTGAAGCGATCTCGGATCTTCTGATCGAGATGAAGGAAAAGGCTCTCGCCGCCGCTGACACATCGCTGGATTCGGCCAGCCGGAGCGCTTTGAATGAAGATTTCATGGCGCTGCGCGACCAGATTTCGACGATTGTGGAGAATGCGGTATTCAACGGCGTGAACCTGATCGACGGCTCGACAGACGCCTTCATTGCGCTGGCGAACCAGGACGGATCGAACACCATCACGGTGCCCTCAGAGGACATGTCCCTGTCGGGTTCCATCGTGACGGTGGGCGCCGCCGCCTCGTTCGCGACCGCGACCCAGGCCTCGGACATCGCCTCGCAGATCGCCTCCTCGCTGGATGCGGTCAACGAGTCGCTGGCCCGTCTGGGCACCAAGTCGAAGGCTCTGGAGATCCACTCCACGTTCGTGACCAAGCTGTCGGACACGCTGGAGAAAGGCATCGGCAATCTGGTCGACGCGGATCTGGCCAAGGAGTCCGCCCGGCTCCAGTCGCTGCAGGTCAAGCAGCAGCTGGGGATCCAGGCGCTCTCCATCGCCAACGCGTCGCCGCAGTCTGTACTGTCCTTCTTCCGCTAGGGAAAGACGCCGGGGCCGCTTCACGGCGGTCCCGGTTTTTCTTTGGCTGCCCATGGCGTTAACCCCTGATTAACCCTGCCACGGGAGCGGCCGCCAGACCCACCCGAATCACCCGGCATAAACTGCCGCGTAGGCAGAAATTGCCGGGCGGACCGGGGCCTGACCCGGCAAGAACTGCCGCAGCCGCGCGGGCGCTGCGGCGCGGTCCGGGAAAAACCTTATAAAAATCAATGCTGTGAAAAATCAGCGTCCGGACGGGCTCAATTGGCCCCGGCTTTGCTCGGACTCCTGCGGGCCAGAAGGCCCCGCCCGCAAAATGCGTGCGTTCACACGTAGAAACGTAGGAGCCAAGAAATGGCGACGATCAATACCAATCCGGGCGCGATGATCGCCCTGCAGAACCTGAACAAGACCAACCAGGACCTGATGCAGGTCCAGAACCGGATCAACACCGGCTTCAGGGTCGCTTCCGCCAAGGATAATGGCGGCATCTACGCCATCGCCCAGAACATGCGCGCTGAAGTTGGCGGCCTGCGCGCCGTCAACCAGTCACTGGATCAGGCGGTGTCGGTCACCGATGTGGCCCTCGCGGCGGGGACAGCGATCTCCGACCTTCTGATCGAGATGAAGGAAAAGGCGCTGGCCGCTGGCGACACGTCCCTGGACACGGCGTCACGTTTGGCGTTGAATGAAGACTTCACGGCCCTGCGCAATCAGATTAGCACGATCGTGGAGAACGCTGAGTTCAACGGCGTCAATCTGATCAATAACGGTGCCACCTCTATCACCCCGCTAGCTAATGCAGACGGGTCAAATGTTATTACAGTTGCTGCTGAGGACATGAGCCTTACCGGTACGACCCTGACTATTACAGCCGGCACGCAAATAAACACGACGACCAGCGCGTCGGCTGCTGCCACAGCGATCGAGACGTCGCTCAACAACATCAACTCGGCTCTGGCGCGTCTGGGCACGTCTTCGAAGGCGCTGGAGATCCACAAGACCTTTGTGGGCAAGCTCTCCGACACGCTGGAGAAGGGCATCGGCAATCTGGTCGACGCCGATCTGGCCAAGGAGTCCGCACGGCTCCAGTCGCTGCAGGTCAAGCAGCAGCTGGGCATCCAGGCGCTCTCCATCGCCAACTCGGCGCCGAGCACGGTGCTGGGCTTCTTCCGCTAGGGAGAGGCTGAACGGCGATGACGGCCGGAGCGAAGGGGTTCCCTCCGGCCGTCGTCACCGGCCTCCCGGCTGAGGGAGGCGGCCTGCAACAAGGGAGGCGCCGGACGCTGACGCGTCCAGTGACACACAGATGACGGATATTGCGACGCTCATGTCAGGGACCGCCTTGTCGTCCCCTGAATGGGCCGCAAACGCCAGCAGGACCCAAGGGTCCGAGCAGCGCGGCTCTAAAGGGGACAAACCGATCGAGACGGCTGTCAAGGCCGCCATCGGGAAGGCATTGCCGCAGACGGTGGACAAGATCGAAGCCCTGCGCGACCAGCTCGACGCCAGCGCACGCTCGCGTCTGCTGATCGACCGCGAGGAGCGGGCGGGACGGTTCATCTACCGCATACTCAATCCGGACACCGGCGAAACCATGCGCCAGTGGCCGCCCGAGGGTTATCTCGATCTGATCGCCTATTTGCGCGACGGACAGGGCGGATTGCTCGACCAGCGCGCCTGAGCGCCCGGCAAGACTGACCGGTCCGCCCGGCAGAAATTAACCATGCCAACGCCCGCCCGGCCCTGCCGGATGCGGGCGTTTCGTTTATAAGTCTCTGAAATCAAATGGCTCTGTGTCCGGCCCGCCATCTGGTCCGGGGCTTGCTCCTGTTCGTGCGACAGCGCTGCGGAACGCGGCGAGGGGATACAGGAGAAGACCTATGGCCTTGAGCGTCCACACCAACACATCGGCGATGATCGCCCTGCAGAACCTGAACAAGACCAATCAGGACATCAACGGGGTCCAGAACCGGATCAATACCGGCTTTCGCGTCTCGGGCGCCAAGGACAATTCGGCGGTCTTCGCCGTAGCCCAGAGCATGCGCGCCGATATCGGCGCGCTGGGCTCGGTGCAGGGCTCGCTGGACCGGGCGGTGTCGATCACCGATGTGGCGATCGCGGCCGGCGAAGCGATCTCTGATTTGCTGATCGAGATGCGCGAGAAGGCCACCGCCGCCATGGACCCGTCCATCGATGCGTTCGCGCGCCAGGCCTATGATGGTGACTTCAAGGCGCTGATGGAGCAGATCAACGTGATCATCTCCAACGCCGAGTTTGACGGCGCCAATATCCTCAACGGCTCGCTGACCGGCGGCATCGACTTCCTGGCCGACGCCGACGCGGCGCGCACCATCAATCTGTCGGCCCACGACATGTCCTTCTCCGGGGCGATCATCACGATTGAAAGCACGGCGAGCCTGGGCACGGTGACGCTGGCCGGCCAGGTGGTCAGCGCCATCTCCGCCAGCCTCGACAATGTCAATCAGGCGCTGGCCAATCTGGGCTCCGACGGCAAGAAGCTGGAAGCTCACCGCACCTTTGTGGGCAAGCTTACCGACGCGCTGACCAAGGGCGTGGGCAATCTGGTTGACGCAGACCTCGCCAAGGAAGGCGCGCGGCTCCAGGCCTTGCAGGTCAAGCAGCAGCTGGGGGTGCAGGCGCTGTCCATCGCCAACTCTGAGCCGCAGATCATCCTGTCGCTGTTCAACCGCTAGGGCTTACGCCCCGACGGATTCGAGACCGCCTGGCGCCACCCCCGCCGGGCGGCTTTCGTTTGGACCAGACTCAAGGCATGCCTCGTCCTGACAGCCGGAGCGCCGCGCCATGACCGATCTGCCCTATGGGCGCCAGTCCATCGACGACAGCGATATCGAGGCCGTCGCGCGCGTGCTGCGCAGTGATTTCCTGACCTCCGGCCCCGAGATCGAGGCGTTCGAGACCGATTTTGCGAACGCCGTGGACGCGCCCTTCGCCGTGGCCTGCAACAGCGCCACGGCGGCGTTGCATCTGGCGCTCGACGCGCTGGGCGTGGGCCCGGGCGATGTGTGCATCGTCCCCGCGATCACGTTTCTGGCGACGGCCAATGCAGCGCTGTATGGCGGGGCGGAGGTGGTGTTCGCCGATGTGGACGCCGAGAGCGGCCTGATGACGCCGGACACATTCGGCGAGGCCCTGTCGCGCGCAGGCCCCGGGCGCCATCGCGCCGTGCTGCCGGTGCATCTGGCCGGGGCGATGTGCGACATGCCCGCCATCGCCGCGCTGGCGCGCCAGGCCG
>JBHYFR010000108.1:0-8132 GCA_051859425.1 Oceanicaulis sp.
TCTTGCGCAGGATGCGGCGCATGATCTTGCCCGAGCGGGTCTTGGGCAGGCCGGGAGCGAACTGGATCGCGTCCGGGCTCGCCACCGGCCCGATCTCCTTGCGCACCTGGTCTTTCAGGGCCTTTTCCAGCGCGGCATCGGGTTCGCGCCCGGCGGTCAGGGTGACGTAGCAGTAAATGCCCTGGCCCTTGATCTCGTGGGGATAGCCCACCACGGCGGCCTCGGCGACCGCCTCATGGGCGACCAGCGCGCTTTCGATCTCGGCGGTGCCCAGCCGGTGGCCGGAGACGTTGAGCACGTCATCCACCCGGCCGGTGATCCACCAGTATCCGTCCGCGTCGCGCCGCGCCCCGTCGCCGGTGAAATACATCCCCGGATAGGTGCTGAAATAGGTGTCGATGAAGCGCTGGTGATCGCCATAGACCGTGCGCATCTGGCCCGGCCAGGAGCCCAGCAGCACCAGATTGCCCTCTGCCGCGCCCTGATCGGGCAGGCGCTTTCCCTCATTGTCCACCAAGGCCGGCTGCACGCCGAACATGGGAAAGCTCGCCGAGCCGGGTTTCAGCGCATGGGCGCCGGGCAGGGGCGTGATGAGGTGCCCGCCGGTCTCGGTCTGCCACCAGGTGTCCACCACCGGGCAGCGCCCCTCGCCGCACACCTGATGATACCAGCGCCAGGCTTCCGGGTTGATCGGCTCGCCCACGCTGCCCAGCAGCCTTAGCGAAGAGCGGTCATGGGCGCGCACGGGTTCGTCGCCAAAGCGCATCAGCGCGCGGATGGCGGTGGGCGCGGTGTAGAGCACGGTGAC
Source organism: Oceanicaulis sp. (assembly GCA_051859425.1). Taxonomy (GTDB): domain Bacteria; phylum Pseudomonadota; class Alphaproteobacteria; order Caulobacterales; family Maricaulaceae; genus Oceanicaulis. Next base: position 809 of record JBHYFR010000108.1, read on the forward strand.
TTTATGCTTGGCCACCACCTCCCAGATGCGGTCGGGACCCGGCCAGGTGGGCACGCCCTCGAACATCACAGATGTCGCGCCATTGGCCAGCGGGCCGTAGACGATATAGCTGTGCCCGGTCACCCAGCCCACATCGGCGGTGCACCAGAACACGTCGTCCTCGCGGTGATCGAAAGTGTAGGCGTGGGTCATGGCCGCCCAGACCAGATACCCGCCCGTGGTGTGCAGCACGCCCTTGGGCTTTCCGGTGGAGCCTGAGGTGTAGAGGATGAAGAGCGGGTCCTCGGCGTTCATGGGCTCGGGCGGGCAATGGGCGTCCGCCTCTATCAGCTGCTCGTGCAGCCAGTGATCGCGGCCCTCCACCCAGCCCACCCCGGCGCCGGTATGGCGCACGGTCAGCACCGCCTTGACGCCCGGCGCCAGCTCCAGCGCGGCGTCCACATTGGCTTTGAGCGGCACCGGCTTGCCGCCGCGCACGCCCTCGTCGGCGGTGATGACGAAGGCGCTCTCGCAATCGCGGATGCGCCCGGCCAGCGCCTCGGGCGAGAAGCCGCCGAACACCACCGAATGCACCGCGCCAATGCGCGCGCACGCCAGCATGGCGTAGGCGGCCTCGGGGATCATCGGCATGTAGAGCGTGACCCGGTCGCCTTTCTTCACGCCCAGCCCTTTGAGCACATTGGCGAAGCGGCAGACATGGTCATAGAGCTGGGCGTAGGTGATGGCGTGATGGCGCGAGGGGTGATCACCCTCCCAGATCAGCGCCGGCTTGTTCGCACGCCGCGGCAGGTGCCGGTCGATACAGTTCCAGGCGACATTCAGCACCCCGTCCTCGAACCAGCGAATGTGCAGATCATCCCGGTCAAACGACACGTCCGAGATCTGCGACGGCGCTTTGATCCAGTCCACGCGCTTCAGTTCTTCACGCCAGAACCCCTCCGGGTCGGCGATGGAGCGCTGATAGCGTTCGGCGTAGCGCTCGGCGGTAATGCGTGCGTCCTTGAAGGCGGCGGGGACTGGGATGGGGGCGTCGGTCATCGCTCGCTCCGGATCAGGCTGGCGGGAGCGCAGACCATGGACCGCAGGGCGGGCCCGGAGCAAGCGGGGCGGGTGCAAGCGCGGGTCTGATCGCTTGCCCGAAGTTGTGCGCCCCGCCATAATCGCGCCACGCGGGAGGGTCTCATGCATATTATTCTGGCGATACTGGGCGCACTGGCGACGGTGGGTTTCATCATCTGGCGCGTGCGCATGGCCATGGATGCGGCCCGCGAGATTTCCGACCTTGCGGGCGAGGCGGCCAATCTGCCGCGCAAGATGCGCTTCCGGTCCAAGGCCCGCAAGCGCGGCCATGAGGTGATTGACGATCCGCGCGAAGCCGCCGCCGTACTGCTCTACGGGGCCATGGCGTGCGCCGGGCCGGTGAGCAAGGAGGATCAGGCCGCCCTGTCCGTTGATCTGGCCGGGCTGCTGGAGATCAACGCCGCGACGGCGGACGAGCTCGCCGCCCGCGGCGCCTGGCATGTCAACATGATGATCGATCCGCTGAACGCGGTGAGCCGGCTCACCGACCTGATCGTCCAGCAGGCCGGGCCCGACGCCATGACCAGCCTCATCCCCGTGCTGGACCAGGTCATGGACCGGTCCGGCCCGCGCACGGACGAGCAAAAGCTCTATCGCGACAAGATCATCCGCCGCGCGGGCCTGAGCTGACCGGCTCTATTCGATCGCCAGCCCGGTGTGGAAGGCGATGAATGCCCATTTGTCGGCGGTTTCCTCGATCAGCTTGGATACTGGCGTGCCCGCGCCATGGCCCGCGCTGGTCTCGATACGGATCAGTGTGGGCGCCTCGCCCGTGTCCGCCGCCTGCAGCGCGGCGGCGAACTTGAACGAATGGCCTGGCACCACGCGGTCATCCGTGTCGGCGGTGGTGATCAGGGTGGCGGGATAGCCCTGCCCTTCCGGGATCGTGTGCAGCGGCGAGTAGGCGTAGAGCACGTCGAACATGGCCGGGTCCTGCGGGCTGCCATAGTCCGACACCCAGAACCGGCCGGCCGTGAACTGATTGAAGCGCAGCATGTCCATCACGCCCACGCCCGGCAGGCCCGCGGCGAACAGGTCCGGGCGCTGGTTTGACACCGCGCCCACCAGCAGACCGCCATTGGAGCGGCCCTCAATGGCCAGATTGGCCGGGCTGGTCCAGCCGGTTTCGATCAGGTGCTCGGCGGCGTTGATGAAGTCGTCATAGACGTTCTGCTTATTGGCCAGGCGCCCGCCATCATGCCAGTCGCGGCCGTATTCCGACCCGCCGCGGATATTGGCGAGGGCAAACACGCCGCCCATCTCCATCCATTGCAGGCGGCGCACGTCAAAGCCCGGACGCATGGGGATGTTGAACCCGCCATAGCCGAACAGCAGCGTCGGGCGCGCCCCGTCCGGCGTCACGTCGCGATGGTGCACGATGAACATGGGCACGCGCACATCGCCGGTGGAATTGAAGAACACCTGGCTGACCACATAGTCATCGGGATCAAAGGTAAGCTCCGGCGCGCGGAACACGCTGCTCTCGCCGGTCGCCACGTCATAGCGGTAAAGCGCGCCGGGCTGGTTGAAGCTGGAGAAGCTGTAGAAGGTCTCTGCGTTGTCGGGCCGTCCGCTGAAGCCGGCGGCGACGCCCAGGCCCGGCAGCTCCACCTCACGCACCAGCGCGCCGTCCAGATCATGGACGGTCACCGCGCTGGCCACATCACGCATGGACTGGACGATCAGATGCCCGCCCACATGGCTGGCGCTGAGGATGGGGTCATCGCCCTGCGCAATCACATCGCGGCGCGTGGCCGGATCGGACAGATCCACGGCGACGATGCGCTGATTGGGGGCGTTGAGGTCGGTGCGGAACAGGAAGGTTTCGTCCACATTGCCCACATAGCTGTGGTTATTGGAAAAGCCTTCGAATATCTCCACCGGCTCGGCGCCTTCGGTTTCAAGATCGAGGATCCAGACGCCGTTGCCGTCCGTGCCCTGGCTGGAATTGATGATCAGATAGCGCCCGTCATCACTCACCGATCCGCGCCAGCTGGTTTCCGGGGTTTCGGGATCGGCGATGATCAGCCGGTCTTCGGACTGGTCCGTGCCCAGGGCGTGGAAATAGATCGCCTGGTTCATGTTAAGCGAGGTGAACTCCTCGCCCGGCGCCGGTTCGGGATAGCGCGAATAGAAAAAGCCTGACCCGTCCCTGGCCCAGCTCAGCGGCGAGAACTTCACCCAGCGGATTTCATCGTCCAGCACCTCGCCTGAGTCCACGTCGATGACGCGGATGGTGCGCCAGTCCGAACCGCCCTCCTGAATGAGATAGGCCAGAAGCGACCCGTCGGGCGAAGCGACAGAGCCCGCCAGCGCGGTGGTGCCGTCATCCGACCATGTATTGGGATCGATCAGGGCGCGCGCCTCGCCGTCCAGGCCTTCCTGGACCATCAGCACCGACTGGTTCTGCAGCCCGTCATTGCGGGTGAAGAAATAGCGCCCGCCGCGCTCGGACGGCAGGCCGTAACGCTCGTAATTCCAAAGCTCTGACAGGCGCTGCGCGATGCGCGAGCGGCCGGGCAGGTCTTCAAGATAGGCGTTGGTCACGTCCTGCTGGGCGCGCACCCAGTCTGCGACCTCTTCAGAGACGCGCACATCGGTTTCCAGCCAGCGATAGGGGTCGGCGATGACCACCTGGCCCAGCGATGCGGACTGATACGTGTCGCGCTGATCGGTGGTGCGGGTTTCAGGATAGGCCGGAGCCGCCGGTCCCGCCGCCGGGGCGGAGGCCGGTTCGCTGATGGCGGCTTGTGTGTCTGTAGCGGGGTCCGGGCTGCAGGCGGCCAGCGCCAGCAGGGAAGCAAAAGTCACGAAAGCAGCGCGCATCAGGCGTCTCCATAATTCGCGATATCAACGGGTTGCCGGGCAGACTAGGGCGCCGCGCGCGCAAGAAAAAGCCCCGGCGCCGCGAGGGCCGCCGGGGCTTGATCAAATACCGGTGATGGCGCGGACTTTACGTGCCTTCGTACTTCACCGAGCAGCCATAGGGCTGGGTTTCGGGGATCGACACAGGCTCGCCGGCGGCCAGCTCGTCGAGGGCCTGGCTGACATAGTTCAGCGCGCCGTCCAGCGAGGCCGGATTGGCGCTGGGCTGGTCGTCGATTGCGCCGGCGTACTGGATCACGCCCTCGCCATCGATGATGAACATGTGCGGGGTGGTGCGCGCCTCATAGGCCCGGCCGATATCGCCGGTCTCGTCCAGGATCACATGGGTGGGGCTGGCGCCGCGCTCGACATTGAGCTGGATGGCGCGCTCGGCGCTGACATGGCCTTGCGTGCCGGGGAAGGAGGAGATGATCTGCAGCCAGACATGGCCTTCATCGGCGGCGCGCGCCTGCAGATCGGCCATGGTGGTGCCGTGATTGTAGTGCTTCACCACGAAGGGGCAGTCATGGTTGGTCCACTCCAGGATCACTGTCTGGCCGGCGAAATCGGACAGCGAGACGCTCTCGCCCGTGGCGGTGGCGCCGGTGAAGGCCGGGGCCGGATTGCCGGGGAAGGGGTCGGCCTTGGCGATGCCGGTGAAGCTGGCGATCGCCAGCGCCGTGGCGGCGAACAGGCCGGCGCCCAGCACCAGATGGCGGCGGTTCACGGTGGCGGTATTGGCTGCGGTCTTCATCAGGCTCGTCTCCTGTGTTGGCCTCGGTTAAAGTCAGGGGCTCACGGCGCGGTCCACGGCGCGCGTGACGATGGACCCGGTCAGAAGCGGCGGCAATATGTCCGGCGCGCCGCCGTCCTGCGGATACATGAGATAGAGCGGCACGCCCGCGGCGCCATGCTGCGCCAGCGTGTCGGCGATGCGCCGGTCGCGATTGGTGAAATCGGCGCGGAACAACGCCACGTCATGGGTGGTGAAATGCTCCACCACCTGACGCTCTGACAGGGCGCCCACCTTGTTCACCTGGCAGGTGACGCACCAGGCGGCGGTGAAGTCCACGAAGACGGGCCGGCCCGCGCTGCGCGCCTCCTCCACTGCTTCGGGCGACCAGTCCGCCCAGCGCGCGTCAGCGGCGGAGGGCGCAGCCGAGACCGTGGGCTGGATGGCGGCGTTGTAGAGCAGGCCGGCGGTGAGCACGGCGGCGGCCATGGCGGTGACCCGCGCCGTGACGCCGCGCATGGAGAACGCCCAGCTGGCGAAGCCCGCCGCCAGCAGCATGATCAGCGCCCACAGAACGCCATTGGGCCCGGTCTGGGCGGCCAGCACCCAGACCAGCCAGATCGCGGCGCCAAACATCGGGAAGGCCAGCACCTGGCGCAGGCGGATCATCCACGCGCCGGGCCTGGGCAGGAAGGACAGAAGGCCAGGATAGAAGGCGACGATCACGAAGGGCAGGGCCAGGCCGACGCCGAGGAAGCCGAACACCGCCAGTGCCACATGGGGCGGCTGGGTCAGGGCGTAGGCCAGCGCGCCGGCCATGAAGGGCGCGATGCACGGCGCGGCCACGAACACGGCGAGCACGCCGGTCAGGAAGGCGCCGCGCCGCCCTGAATCGCGCACGCCCGAGCCGACCGACTGCAGCGATGTGCCGATCTCGAACACGCCCAGAAAGTTCAAGCCAATCAGGAACATCAGCAGCGCCAGTCCGGCGACCACGCCGGGCGCCTGAAGCTGCATGCCCCAGGATGCGTCGCCGCCGGCCGCGCGCACCGCCAGAAACACTGCGCCCAGCGCCAGGAAGGTGAGGATCACGCCGGCCCCGAAAATCAGGCCCAGAAGCCGGCCCTCGGCCCGCTCGATCCCGCGCTTCTCGACCAGGGTCAGCGCCTTCATGGACAGGACCGGGAAGACGCACGGCATGAGATTGAGGATCAGCCCGCCCACCAGCGCGAACAGCGCCGCCTGCATAAAGCTGAAGCCGGACGCCGACCCGCCGGTCTGGGCGGTTGATGGCGTGTCCGGCGCGCCGGCCGGCGTTTGCGAAGCGGGCGCAGACGGCGCCGCAGCGGCGGCGAGCTCTGACACCTGCGCGCCGGGCGTGGCGTCGATCGTGTAGGCCATGCGCCGGGTTTCACCGCCGTCCTGGCGGTCAAACGTGATGACGCCGCCATAGGCTTCGGTCACCGCCTGACGGGTCAGGCGGCCCGGACGCGTATCCAGGCGCGCCTCGCCATCGCCCAGCGCCACGCGCTGGGCCGCGGAATGGTCGATGACGGACGGGTTGAAAGGGAAGAAGGCGAGATTGGCGATCGCCTCCGCGCCACCGTCCAGCGGGGCGCCGGCGAGGGTCAGGATGAGGGAGTCCGGCCCGCGCTCAAGCCCGGCCTGCATCGCGCCGGCCGGCTCGGGCGCCGCGTCCATCGCGGCAGCGATCAGGGCTGCGCCCGCGCGGTCGGGCCGGCTGTCGCCCACATCGATTGAGAGGGTCAGCTGCGCATCCTCGGGCACGCAGATATCCTCGCACACCAGCCAGCTGGCATAGGCGGGGATCTCGATGCGGCCAGGCTGCGCGTCTGCCGGGACGGTCACCGGCACCGGCAGGGTGACGGCGTTGGAATAGCCGTAATTGGTCAGCGGCCCGAGCGAGTAGGCCCCGGGCGCCGGCCAGACGATTTCGCCCACGCTCCAGCCCTCGGGCAGGGTGAGATCCAGCTCTGTGGGCAGGCCGGAATCGCCGGGATTGCGCCAATAGGTGTGCCAGCCCGGCGCAATGTCCTGATGCAGCGCGATATGGAAGGTCTCGCCCGGCGCCACGGAGACGCGGTCGGCCGTCAGGCGCGGATGCACCCACGGGCCGTCCGGGCTGAAGTCCTGCGCTGACGCAGCGGCGGACAGCACGAGCGCGGCGAGGGCGGCGAGCAAGCGGATCAAATCAGACATCCCTGACGGCTGGAGCGGCGCGGGCGGAGTGACGAGCTATGCATATACGCTCTGCGTCCGTGGTCTGGAACAGCGCTGACACGCTTGTGAACGCGCGATGTTGGCGCGCACGACAAACGGCCGGGGGAGGTTTCCGCCCGGCCGTCTGTTCGTCTTGATATGGGCTTTGACGCCTACAGCTCGGGAGAGGGCGGCGGCGCGACGGGCGGGACGGTGAAGTCGCGCGGGGTCGTGCCCTCGCGGCGGCTGGCGCGCTGGATCAGATAGTCCCACTGGCTCATGGAGATCATGTGGGCGTAGATGGCCCCAAGCGCAGCGTTATCGCGCAGCATCGCCAGGTTCTCATTGGAGAGCGCCCGGAGTTTTTCGCCCGACACGCCCCAATAGCTGGCCACAACCTGCGGATCGCCAATGGCATTACCCTCG
>JBHYFR010000109.1:0-8132 GCA_051859425.1 Oceanicaulis sp.
TCGGCGCTGATGAACCAGCCGGTGATCTATGTCTTCACCCACGATTCCATCGGGCTGGGCGAAGACGGCCCCACCCACCAGCCGGTGGAGCACCTCTCCGCCCTGCGCGCGATCCCCAATCTGGTGGTGCTGCGCCCCGCTGACGCGGTGGAAGCCGCTGAAGCCTGGCGGGTGGCGCTGGAGCGCAGGGACGGGCCAACCGCCCTGATCCTGTCGCGCCAGAAGACGCCGCATCTGCGCACGGATGACGGCGCGAACAATCTCAGCGCCCGCGGCGCCTATGTGCTGAGCGAGGCGGACGGTCCGGCCCAGGTCACCCTGATCGGCACTGGAACCGAAACCGCCCTGGCGGTGGAGGCGCAAGGCCTGCTGAAAGAGCGCGGCGTGCATGCCCGCGTGGTGTCGGCGCCCAGCGTGGAGACCTTCCTCGCCCAGGATGCACAATATCGTGACAGCGTTATCGATCCCGAACTGCCCGCCGTGGCGGTGGAAGCGGGGCTGCGCTGGGGCTGGGACGCGGTGCTCGGGCGCGAGGGCGGATTTGTCGGCATGACCGGCTTTGGCGCGTCGGCTCCGGCCGAGGCGCTCTACGAGCATTTCGCCATTACCGCCAAGGCGGTGGCCGACGAAGCCCTCAAGCGGCTATAAGCGCTTGACGCCCCGGCGCGCGCCTTGAAGCCTGCGCCCTGCCCGCAGCCAAGACGGAGCGCTCATGAGCGTGCTGGAAGCCATCGCCGATGACGGCCTCGACCTGAATGATGTGGACGCGCTGAGAGCCTTCGTGACGGACGCCCACGCCGTGGACGCCGCCGCGCTGCTGGACGAGCTGGAGCCGGAGCTGGCGCGCGATCTTCTGATGACCCAGGCGCTGGACCATCAGACGGAGATTTTCGGCTATCTCCACGGCGACACCCAGGAAGCGCTGGCCCATATTCTCGAACGCGCCAAGCTGGTCGAGATCGTCAGCGAGATGAATGCCGACGACCGGGCCGACCTGTATAACCGCCTGACCGAAGACCAGCGCGCGGCGCTGATGCCCGGTCTGGCGCGCGCCGAGCGTGAGGATATCCGCCGCCTGGCCGCCCACGAGGAGGGCACGGCGGGCGCGATCATGACGTCCGACTACGCCACGCTGGACCTTGAACTGACGGCGCGCGAGGCGATCGACTCGCTGCGCAAGGAGGCGCCGGACAAGGAAACCATCTACCGCGCCTATGTGGTGGATGCCGAGCGCAAGCTGCTGGGCTCGGTGCGCCTGCAGGCGCTGATCCTGGCGGCGCCGGAGACCCGGGTCGCCGACCTGATGGAGCGCGGCGCGCTGTCGGTGCGCGTTGAAGAGCCCCAGGAAGAGGTGGCCCGCAAGATCGCGCGCTATGACGTGCTGGCGATACCGGTCATCAACGAATCCGGAGAGCTGGTCGGCATCGTCACCCATGACGACGCGATTGACGTGGTCGAGGCCGAAGCCACCGAGGACTTCCACAAATTCGCCGCCGCCGGCGCCATCGGGGAAAGCGTGCGCGACGCGCCGATCTTCACCCTTTACCGCAAGCGGATCGTCTGGCTGGTCATTCTGGTGTTCGCCAACCTGTTTTCCGGGGCCGGGATCGCCGTGTTTGAAGACACGATCGCGGCCTATGTGACGCTGGTCATTTTCATGCCGCTGATTATCGGCTCGGGCGGCAATGCCGGCTCCCAGGGCGCCACGCTGATGGTGCGCGCGCTGGCCACCGGCGATGTGGTGATGAAGGACTGGGGCGTGCTCCTGGGCCGTGAATTGCTGGTGGCGGCCCTGCTGGGCGCCACCATGGCGCTGGCTGTTGCGCCCATCGGCTATGCCCGCGGCGACATGTCCATCGCGCTGGTGGTCTCGCTGTCCATGGTGATCGTGGTGCTGATCGGCAGCCTGATCGGGATGAGCCTGCCCTTCGTGCTCAGCCGCCTGCGCTTCGACCCGGCCACCGCCAGCGCGCCGCTCATCGCGACCATCGCCGACGTGATGGGCATCGTGGTCTACTTCTCCATCGCCACAGCGATCCTGTTCTGAAGGCGGCCCGGCATCCTTGCAAATCTTACATGAAATGTTACATTTGCAAGGATGATAGAGCGTAAACTATTGACTTTATTAGAAGCGCGTTTGGATCAGTTTCCAGCGGTGGGCCTGCTCGGCCCGCGTCAGGCGGGCAAGACCACGCTGGCGCTGGAAATCGCGAAGACGCGCAAGAGCCTCTATCTCGATCTGGAATCGCCTGCAGACCAGGCGCGCCTGAGCGATCCTGAAGCCTATCTGCGCGCCCACCGCGACGCGCTGGTGATTCTAGATGAGGTGCAGCGCGCCCCGGACCTGTTCCAGCCGTTGCGCGGCCTGATTGACGCTGGCCGCCGGGAGGGGCGGGCAGCTGGGCAGTTCCTGCTGCTCGGCTCAGCCTCCATTGATCTGTTGCGTCAGTCCGGAGAGAGTCTCGCCGGACGCATCGCCTATCTGGAACTGGCCGGTCTGACCGGCGCCGATACCGTCGAGCGGCTGTGGATCCGCGGCGGCTTTCCCGACAGCTATCTGGCGCAAGATGACGCTGGCAGCCTGATCTGGCGGGAAAACTACATCCGCACCTATCTGGAGCGCGACATCCCGCAGTTGGGGCCGCGCATTCCCGCCGAGACGCTCCGCCGGTTCTGGACCATGCTCGCCCATGCTCAGGGCGGACTGGCCAATGCCGCCCAGCTGGCGAGGGGTCTGGGCGTGTCGGGCGTCACCGTGGGGCGCTATCTTGATCTTCTGATCGACCTCATGCTGGTGCGGCGGCTGGAGCCGCTTCACCAGAACGCCGGCAAGCGTCTGGTCAAATCGCCCAAACTCTATGTGCGCGACAGCGGGATCACCCACGCGCTTCTGGGCCTGAAGGATCGCGAGGCTGTCCTGGGCCATCCTGTGGCCGGGCCAAGCTGGGAAGGGTTTGTGATTGAATGCCTGCTCGCCAGCGCGCCCTCAGGCGCCCGGGCGAGCTTCTATCGCACCTCGGCCGGCGCAGAGATCGATCTGGTGCTGGAGACAGGCGGGCGGCGTATCGCCATAGAGATCAAACGCTCCACCGCGCCGCGCCTGACGAAAGGGTTTCACGCCGCCTGCGCCGATATCAAGCCTGATCTGGCCTTCGCAGTGCACGCGGGCACGGACCGGTTCGCGTTGGGTCAAGGCGTGGAAGCCATCAGCCTGCAAGCGCTTTGCGATGAGCTTGGCCGCGCCTAAACCCGCTGCGCGTGGCCAAAGGCGATCAGGCGGGCGATGGCGTCGCGGGCCTTGTCCTCGCCCAGCATGGCGAAATCGACGGCGCTCAAGGTCTCGCCCGCAATCAGGCGCTCCAGCGCCGGAGCGGCGGGCAGATCGATCATCACGGGCCCGCCGGGTCCCGTGACTGCGATATGGCCGTCCTCCTCGGCCAGATGCAGCGCGATCAGGGGGCGGCGGCGCACCTGCGTCGTGTCCGTGACCGGTCCGCCGGTAAGCGCACCAGCCGTATCCGGCGTACGGCTGGTGACAAATTCATCGGCGAAGAGCGCGATCACGGATTCGATATCAGCCTCTGCCTCCACCGCGCGCAGCGCCTGGGTGAAGCGGGCCTTGAACGCACCCGGATCGGCATCGCGGTGGAAGCCCGGCGGCAGGGAGCGGCGCAGGTCCGGCAGGCGCAGGGCGGCCTCGGATATCGCTTCGAGCAGGAAGTCCGCCCAGGTGCGGGTGATCACGCCGGTGGTGATATGCAGGGACGGCTCGCCCGAGCCCTCATTGACCGCGTCATGCATCAGCCCGCGCGGCACATAGAGGACGTCGCCGGGCTTCAGGACCAGCTCCTGACTCGGCTCGCCCGCCGCATACTGGCCCGGCGTGAACCGCTCCCCGCGATAGGGCGCGCCCACAGGCGAGTCATAGAGCCGCCAGCGCTTCTCCCCCTCCACCTGCAGCACGAAGACGCAGTGATTGTCATAATGGGTCTGGAAGCCCTGGGCGTTGGGCGGGGTGAGATAGATATTGGTCTGCACATGGGCCGACAGGTCCGCCTCCAGCGCCCGGCACAGATCGGCCAGCGCGCGCACGCGGGTGTGCAGCTGGGGCAGGATCAGGGTCGCGCCTTGCTGGAACAATCGGGCCGACTGGCCCCGGTCCCTGACGCCCTGTCGCTTGATATAGGCGCTCTCCGACAGCTTGGGTTCGGCGCGGGCCATGGAGGCCTCGCCCTCGCGGAACACCTCGCCAGCCAGGCGCCGGTCGATGTCTGCGGTGGAGATCAGGCCCTTGAAGCGGGCCGGGTCGCGCCCCGGCACATGCAGGACGCTGCGTTCATAGACGCGCTCCAGAAAGCCGGCTGCGTCATGCGGCGCGATCAGGCCGGCGAGCCCGAACGGGCTGGACGCGTGAGCCATGATCAGCAGCGCCGCCCACGACCGCCCGGATCGGCCCAGGGCCCGGAATCCGAATCCGAACACGACCGCGATCCGCCCCGCCCATAATTGGCCCGGTCGGCATAGGCGCCGCCGTCAGAGTCCGTGATGCCGGTATAGCCCGGCTCATACCCGCCGCAGTGGCGACCCTGCCCGCCGGGGTCAGCATAGCGCCCGCTGTCCGCGTCCGAGCACGCCCGCCCGCCGCCGGACCCGCGCCCGTGGCCGTAATTGGCGCGGTCGGCATAGGCGCCGCTGTCAGAGTCCGTGAAGCCGGTATAGCCCGGCTCATATCCGCCGCAGCGCCGCCCCTGACCGCCCGGATCGGCATAGGGCCCGCCGTCAGCATCGGAACAGCCTGATACCACCGCGCAGCGCTGTCCGCCGCCGGCCGGATCGGCGAAGAACCCGCCATCACTGTCTGAGCAGCTGGCGGCAAAGCCCGTCGTGCGCCCGTGGCCCACCGCGTCAAACGGATCGGAATCGGTATAGCCGGTATAGGGACCGGTGGCGCATCCGGTCAGGCCCGCTGCGCCCAGCGCAACACCGCCGCCGGCGACCCGGGCCAGAAACGAGCGCCGCGTCAGTGGTCTGAATTTCCCCATTGCTCCCTCCCCGGTGTGCAACTGGCTGACGCTACGCCGGGTTTTTGCGTCTGGCGAGCAGAAAATGAGGCCCGCCGCGCCAGGTCTGAAACCATGGGGGCAAGGCGCGCCAAGCCGGGCTATGCTGAACCCATGAGCGCAGCGATTCGCATTCTTGGCGTCGATCCGGGCCTGACCGCCACGGGCTGGGGGATTATTGATCAGACCGGCTCGCGCCTGGCCCTGGTGGCGTTCGGCGTAATCCGCGCTCCGGCGCGCGCGCCCATGGCGCAGCGCCTGTGCACCATCCATGACGCGCTGGAGACCCTGATCGGCGAGCACGGGCCCCATGAAGCGGCGGTGGAGGACCAGTTCGTCCACGTCAATCCGGCCAGCGCCCTGAAACTGGGGCAGGCGCGGGCCGCGGCCATGCTGGCGCCTGCGCGCGCCGGGCTGAGCGTGGCCGAATACGCGCCGCGCCTGGTCAAGAAGGCGGTGGTGGGCACCGGCGCAGCGGAAAAGGCGCAAGTGGCCGCCATGATCTCGGTGATCCTGCCCGGCGCAAAGGCCGAGGCCGACGCCGCCGATGCGCTGGCCGTCGCCATCTGTCACGCCCATCACCGGCGCTCCGCCGGGATGGTTTCAGCGAGGGCCGCGTCATGATCGGCAAGCTCAAAGGCATCGTCGACGCGGTCGGCGAGGAGGAAGCGGTGATTGATGTGGGCGGGGTGGGCTATCTCATCCATGCCGGCGCACGCACCCTGTCGCGCCTCAGCCCCGGCGCTTCTGTGGCGGTGCATGTGGAGACCTATGTGCGCGAGGATGCGCTGAAACTCTTCGCCTTTCTCACAGACGCCGAGCGGGCCTGGTTCGTGCGCCTGCAATCGGTGCAGGGCGTGGGCGCGCGCCATGCGCTGGCCATCCTCGACGCTGTGGCGCCGGGCGAGATCGAAAGCGCGGCGGCGCTGGGCGATACATCGGCGTTTTCGCGCGCCAAGGGCGTCGGACCCAAGCTGGCCCAGCGCATCGCAGCGGAGCTGAAAGACAAGGCGCCCCCGGCGGGCCGCACGCTGGGCGGCGGCGCAGCCCTGGCTGCATCGGCCGCGTCCGGCGCCCCGGCCGCGTCCTCGCCGCTTGCCTCCGGCCCCAGCGCCGCGCGCGACGCCGCCGTCTCGGCGCTGATCAATCTGGGCTATGGCGAAAGCGATGCCCGCCGCGCGGCGGCCCAGGCCCTGCGTGATCTCGGCGACGAGGCCGGCGAAGGCGCGCTGATCAAAGCCGCGCTCAAGGAGCTGGCGCGATGAGCGAACCCGAGCGCATCATCTCGGCGGAGGATCAGGCCGGGGACGGGCGCGACAGGGCGCTGCGGCCCCTGTCCTTTGGTGATTTCGTCGGCCAGGGGGCGGCGATCGCGAACCTCAAAGTGTTTGTCGACGCTGCGGGGCGGCGCGGCGAGGCGCTGGACCATGTCCTCCTGTCCGGCCCGCCGGGCCTGGGCAAGACCACGCTGGCGCAAATCGTCGCGCGCGAGCTGGGCGTGGGCTTTCGCGCTACCTCCGGACCCGTCATTGCGCGCGCCGGCGACCTGGCGGCCATCCTGACCAATCTGGAGCCGCGCGACGTCCTGTTCATCGATGAGATCCACCGCCTGCAGCCGATTGTGGAGGAAATCCTCTACCCGGCCATGGAGGATTTTGCGCTGGATCTGGTGATCGGCGAGGGACCGAGCGCGCGCACCGTGCGCATCGACCTGCCGCCCTTCACCCTGATTGGCGCCACTACCCGGGCCGGGCTTCTGGCCACACCCCTGCGCGACCGGTTCGGCGTGCCGGTGCGGCTGGAGTTCTATGACGCCGCCGAGCTCGCTCATATCGTGGCGCGCGGCGCGGGCAAGCTGGGCGCGGCGATGACTGAGGATGGCGCCATGGAGATCGCAAGGCGCGCCCGGGGCACGCCGCGCGTGGCCGGGCGGCTGTTGCGACGGGTGCGTGACTTCGCCGAGTCCGATGGCGCGCCGGTGATTGACCGCGCTGTAGCTGACGCCGCGCTGGCGCGTCTGGAAGTGGACGCGGTGGGCCTCGACAGCCTGGACCGGCGCTATTTGCGCGTCCTGATCGAAAGCTTCGCCGGCGGTCCCGCCGGGGTGGAGACGCTGGCGGCGGCCTGCGCCGAGGCGCGCGATGCCCTCGAAGACGTGGTCGAACCCTTCCTGATCCAGCAAGGCTTCATCCAGCGCACCCCGCGCGGACGCGTCGCCGCAGCGCGCGCCTGGTCACATCTGGGGCTGGAGCCGCCGCGCGCCGGGCCGGATTTGTTCGGGGACGCGCCATGAGCCCTGAGGCGGGCCAGTGGTCCGGCGGCGCGCACCACCTCCCCGTCCGGGTCTATTACGAGGACACGGACTTCACCGGGGTGGTGTATTACGCCAATTATCTCAAATTCCTGGAGCGCGGGCGTACGGACGCCCTGCGCACGGCCGGCGTCTCCCACAGCGATCTTCTGGAGCTGGACACGCCGCTGGGCTTCGCGGTGCGCCGGATCACGGTGGATTACATCACCCCGGCGCGCATTGATGACGCGCTGGTGGTGGAGACCCGGTTTGTCGAGGCGCGCGGCGCGCGGCTGGCTGTCACCCAGCGCATACTGAAAAATGAAACCGTTCTGCTCACAGCGCAGGTGGACGCCGCCTGCATTGATCTGGCGGGCCGGCCCCGGCGTCTGCCCGCGGCGGCGCTGACATCGCTGACGCGGTTGATCGCCCCGCCTCCGGTCGCCTGACCGCCTGCCAAGGGCAGTTCTCTTAAGCCTTTTTCCCTCAAATCGCCGCATTCGGACGTGTTCATGCGCACCGGTAACCGGGCGGCGGCTTGGCGCGCGGCTTGCACACGGTTAAACAGCGTGACGGCGTTATCGGGGGAGCGCCGCCGCCAATACCAATCCGCGCCGCGCGTGGCGCGCCAAAAAGGGGTCTGGTCGATCATCATGGAAAGCGTCGCCGTCGAACTGGCCAGCCCGCAGGGCGAACTGACCATCCTCTACCTGTTCATGCGCGCCGACATCGTGGTGAAGACGGTGATGGGCATTCTGGTCTTCATGTCGATCTGGTCCTGG
>JBHYFR010000110.1:0-7755 GCA_051859425.1 Oceanicaulis sp.
CGCCACGGCGAAGCCCAGATTGGGGATGAAGGGAAACGGATGAGCCGGGTCAATCGCCAGCGGCGTGATGACCGGCAATGTGTGCGCCAGAAAATCATCGCGCAGCCAGGTGCGTTCCGCGCGCGTCAGCGCATCCAGCTCCACAAGCTCGATGCCGTCCGCCGCCAGCGCACTGCGCACCGCCCGCCAGCCCGCCTGCTGGGCGTCCATCAGAGCGTTGGCTTCCACATCAATGCGTTCAAGTTGCTCGGTGGGGGTCAGGCCGTCCTGACCCGGCCGGTCCAGCCCGTTGCGGATCTGGGCGCGCAGGCCGGCCACGCGCACCATGTAGAACTCATCCAGATTGCTCGCCGAGATCGACAGAAAGCGCAGCCGTTCCAGGGACGGATGGCGCTCATTGCCCGCTTCCTCCAGAACGCGCCAGTTGAACTGCAGCCAAGACAGCTCCCGGTTCAGGAAGCGGTCGCGCTCGCTGGCCAGCGCCGTCGCGGGCGCCTCCGCCGCGTGCGTCTCGCCCGGTGCAGAGGATATGCGCGGCGCGTCTGTCATCATGCCCCTGCCTTGGTGTGGGTCTCTGCTAGCGCGATTCCACTCATGGCGTGACAAGCGTTTCCAGCGCCTCGCGCGCCAGGGTGCGCGTCACCGGCCCCTTGCGCGCCAGCGCCTCGCGGTCCAGCCAGGCCACCAGGCGGCGGGCAAATTCCACCGAACGCTCCATGCGCGCCAGGAGGTAATCGAGCACGCCGGGCGCCAGGGGCGTGCGCCGGTCGCGCACCAGCTTCTCCATCACCTGGCGCAAAAGCGCATCATCAGGCTCGTGCAGCACGGCGGTCTCGGCGGCCTTGAGGCGCGAGGCCAGATCGGCCAGCGTCACAGGCCACTCCACCGGCGCGCGCGCAGCGGTCATCAGCACGGTCACGCCGGCATCGCCTGCGGCCCGGTTGAGAAGGTGAAACAGGCCCGCCTCGTCCACGCCCAGATGGCAGTCCTCCACCAGCACCGCGCCGCCGCGCCCGACCTGTCTCAGGCCGGACGCCAGCATGGCCGGGTCCAGACGCAGCGCATCGGCGCGCGCCGCCCAGATGGTGGACAAATGGGTCTTGCCGGCGCCCGCCGGGCCCAGCAGCAAGAGATGGCCATGGCGCCAGCGCGGCCAGCGATTGACCAGCGCCAGAGCCGAGGCGTTGGCCTCGCTCACCGCATAGCTTTCGGCCCGGTAGTCCGGCGCCAGGGCCAGGTCGAGGGCGAGCTGGGTACGGGTCATCGACGGCTGCGGACGGTCCATCCAAGGTCAGGGTCGCGCTCCAGCCGGGCGCCGCGCGCATCAAGCTCCGCGGCCAGCTGCTCGCGGGCGCCGCGATGGCTGAGCACCATGGCTGCGCCGGTACGCGACAGCGCGTCCAGACGCGCCGACTGCACCAGCGAGGCGCCGGCCACCGCGCCCTGAAGGCTGCGCCATTCGGTCAGGGTGGAGAACAGGATGGTGATCGGGAGCTCCGCCGCCTCGCCGCCACGCACGACAGAGCGGCGCTTCCAGTCCTCTTCGCGGCGTTCGACAATCCGGCGCGCCGCCTCGCGGAAATCCCCCGCGCCGGCCACGGCGGAAAGATCCTCGCGGGTGGTTCCCGCCGGTCCGAAATCGAGCACCACGCCCACCGTGCGCACCTGACCGCCGCCGGCGCGCGCCAGCACCACCGCCACCGAGCTCACGCCATAGACATCGGCCAGCGCGCGCAGCGCCGCCTCGTCCACCCGGCGCGCTTCATCGGTGCTGATCAGGCCCAGGCCCAGCGGCTCGCCGCCCGCGCCCTGGCGCGAGCCCAGCCCGATGAAGGGCGTCAGGGCATTCTGAAAGCCGCCTGCGCGCCAGGCCTCGTTCCAGGGACCGGCCCACAGCGTGTCGCGGCCCTCGCCTTCGAGCACCGGCACGACCAGGACGGGCGCCGCCTGGCTCTCCACGAAGGGCACATTGCGCTGGGCGAAAAAGCTGCGCACCTCGCGCGGATCGAACTGCAAGGTCAGATCGCCGCGATAGCGCGTCGCAGAGCGCTGCTCGTTGGACATGCGAAGCCCCGCGATCAGGCCCGCCGCCTCCCCGGCGCTGATCGTGTCGAGGCCGGCTTCGGCGCGATCCTCGGGCAGGGTCATGCGCGCGATCAGGCGCTGGGCGCCGCGCACCTGACCGTCAGACATGGCCCGGCGCTGGGCCTCGGCAGCGTTGTCGGCGGTGGCGTCAATCTCGATTCCCACCACCGTGAACGGCGTCTGGCCCTGCGCGGGCGCCGCCAGAAGCCCTGCCGCCAGCACCAGTGCGGTTGTGATCCCCTCAAATCGCGTGTGTGTCTGGGCCCCGCTTTCCCCGCCTTTCCGCGGGCCCCCGCCGACTACCCCCCGCGCCGCGCCGGGGCGCCCCCCCGCGCGGCGCCCGCCCCTCGCCAAGGCGCGCATTCGCAGGTATGCACCGCGTTCATGTCCGCCGCATGAAGGAGGCCCGCCTTGGCGCCGCGAACATCTGACGAGCAAGGTCTCACCTATGCCGACGCCGGCGTCGATATCGACGCGGGCGACGCGCTGGTCGAGGCGATCAAGCCGCTGGCCCGATCCACCGCGCGCCCGGGCGCGGACGTGGCGCTGGGCGGATTTGGCGGCGCCTTCGATCTCAAGGCTGCCGGTTTCAGTGATCCGGTCCTGGTGTCCGGCACGGACGGGGTGGGAACCAAGCTGAAGCTGGCCATCGATACCGGCCGTCTCGACACTGTGGGGATCGATCTGGTGGCGATGTGCGTCAATGATGTGCTGGCCCAGGGTGCCGAGCCGCTGTTCTTCCTCGACTATTTCGCCACCGGGCGCCTGGACCCGGTGCGCGGCGCCGCCATCGTGTCAGGCGTGGCCGAGGGCTGCCGCCGCGCCGGTTGCGCGCTGATCGGCGGCGAGACAGCCGAGATGCCGGGCCTCTACACCGGCGATGATTTCGATCTGGCGGGCTTTGTCGTCGGCGCCGCCGAGCGCGGCGCGCTCCTGCCGCGCCATGAGGACATGCGCCCGGGTGATGTCCTGGTCGGCCTGGCCTCATCGGGCCCGCATTCGAACGGCTATTCGCTGATCCGCAAGATCGCCGCGCGCGCCGGGCTCGGCTGGACCGATCCCGCCCCCTTCGCGCCGGGACGCACGCTGGGCGAGGCGCTGCTGGAACCCACGCGCATCTATGTCAAAGCGCTGCTGCCGCTGATCCGCGCCGGCCAGATCAAAGGGCTCGCCCACATCACCGGCGGCGGGATCACCGAGAACACGCCGCGCATGCTGCCGGGTCATCTGAGCTTTGAGGTGGATTACGCCAGCTTCGCGCGGCCTGCCGTTTTCAACTGGCTGCAGGAGGCGGGCAAGGTCGCCGAAGCCGAGATGCGCCGCACCTTCAATTGCGGCATCGGAATGATCGCTGCGGCATCCCCCGCCGACGCGGATTCCGTGTGTGCGGCGCTCAACGCGGCGGGCGAGGATGCGCGTGTCATCGGCGCGCTCAAAGCGGTCTAGGGCGATGGCGCGCGTGCGCACAGGCGTGCTGATTTCAGGGCGCGGCTCCAATCTGCAGGCCCTGCTGGACGCCGCCGCGAGCGCAGACTTTCCAGCCGAGATCGTCTGCGTCATCTCCAACCGCCCCGGCGCAGGCGGGCTGGCGCGCGCCGAGGCCGCTGGCGTCACCGCCCTCACCGTCGATCACAAGGCGTTTGAGAGCCGCGAAGCGTTTGAAGACGCGCTTCACCGCGCGCTTGAACAACAGGGCGTGGAGCTGGTGTGCCTGGCCGGGTTCATGCGTCTGCTCACCCCGGGGTTCGTGAACCGCTGGACCGGGCGGATGATCAATATCCACCCGTCCCTGCTGCCATCCTTCAAGGGCGTGGACACCCACCAGCGTGCACTGGACGCGGGCGTGAAACTCACCGGCGCCAGCGTGCACTTCGTCAGCGCGGAGATGGACGCCGGCCCGATCATCGGCCAGGCGGCCATTCCCGTCCTGCCCGGTGATGACGCCGATGCGCTGGCCGCGCGCGTGCTCGCCGCCGAGCACCAGCTTTACCCCGAATGCCTGCGCCAGGTGGCCAGCGGCGAAGCGCGGCTGGAGGACGGGCGTGTGACCCTGAAGCGCGGCGCCGCACCGGACGCCCGGCTGGTCAACCCGCCGCCGCGCGGCTGAGAGCGCTTCGCCGAACCTAGCGGTTCAGATGGTGCATCCACTGGCGGTGTCGCTCATAGTGGCGCAAGAGGTCGCGGATCAGCTGCACCGACGTATAGCCGAACACGTCATAGTGACGTCCGCCATCGCTGAGGAAGACTTCGGCGCGCGCCGGCTCGGTTTCCGGGTGCTTGCCCGGATAGGTCTTGAGCACCACGCCGTAGACAAAGTCCGGCCCGGTCTCGTGACCCACGGTGAGCCGGGCTTCATCGTCTTTGGTTTCCACCTCGCCCGTCAGGCCCAGCGCCTCCATCTCGGCGGCCACCTCGGCGAAGGCGGGCGCGGCGGTATCGTTGATCCAGGCGGTGACTTCCTTTGTGTCCGGCCTTGCAAACATCAGTTTGAGACGCACCCGCCAGGGCACCGCCACGCCGGAGACCGGCAGCTGGACCGCGGTCTTCACCCCGGCCCGGCGCGCGGTCTCCATGGACCAGGCGCGCACCAGCCCGACAAAGGCCAGGATGATCACCAGGGTGAAGGGCAAGGCCGCCGCGATGGTCGCCGATTGCAGCGCCGCCAGCCCGCCGGCCAGCAAGAGCACCGCCGCCACCAGGCCTTCGAGCACCGCCCAGAACAGGCGCTGCCACAGCGGCGAGGTGAGCGAGCCGCCCGACGCCAGCGTCGCCTTCACCAGCGAGCCGGAATCTGACGAGGTGACAAAGAAGGTCGTCACCAGAAGGATCGCCGCCACCGAGGTGATGGACGCGAACGGGAGCGTGTCCAGGAAGGCGAACAGGGCCAGCGGCGTATCCCCGCTGCGCACCACCTCCACCAGCGGCGAGGCAGCGTCCAGGAGCGCGGTCTGCAGCGCCGAATTGCCGTAAATCGTCATCCACGCAAAGGTGAACAGGGTCGGCCCCAGCAGCGTGCCCAGAATGAATTCACGGATGGTGCGCCCGCGCGAAATGCGCGCGATGAACATGCCCACGAAGGGCGACCAGGATATCCACCAGCCCCAGTAGAACAGGGTCCAGTCATTGATCCACACCCCGTCGCCATAGGCGTCGACATTGAAGGTGAGCGTGGCCAGGCTGGAGATGTATTCGCCGATATTCTGCACATACGCGCTGATCAGGAACAGGGTCGGCCCGGCGATCAGCACGAAGATCAGAAGCGCCGCCGCCAGCCCCAGATTGAACACCGACAGCCGCCGGATGCCCGCATCCAGCCCCGCCAGCACCGACGTCGTGGCGATCAGCGTGATCACGGCGATCAGCATGATCTGGATTTCCACCGACACGCCGATGCCGAACAGGCTGTTCAGCCCGGCATTGATCTGCGTGACGCCATAGCCCAGCGATGTCGCCACGCCAAACAGCGTGCCCAGAATGGCCAGCACATCCACCGCGTGACCGATCGGGCCATAAATCCGCTCTCCGATCAGCGGATAGAGCGATGAGCGTATGGTCAGGGGCAGGCCGTGGCGGAAGGCGAAATAGGCCAGACTCAGGCCCACGATCGCATACACCGCCCAGGCGTGAACGCCCCAGTGGAAGAAGGTCAGCACCATGGCCTGCTGGGCGGCCTCGCGCGTTTCCGGCTCGGCATAGGGCGCCGTCAGGAAGTGCGTCATCGGCTCGGCCACGGCGAAGAACATCAGCCCGATGCCCATGCCCGCCGAGAACAGCATCGCAAACCAGGGCAGGAAGGCGTATTCTGGCTCGCTGTCCTGCGGTCCCAGACGGATGCGCCCCCAATCCGACAGCGCCACCACGAAGGCGCCCACCAGAAAGGCGCCCACGCCCACCGAGTACACCCAGCCCAGATTGTGCGTGATGGCGTCGCGCAGGGTCGAAAAGGCCGCTTCGGCGGAATCGCCCGCCAGCACCGCAAACGCGACCCCGGCAATGGCCAGCGCAGCGGCGGGGAAGAACACCGCCGGTTCGATCTGTTTCATGGCGTATCCTCGTTGCGGACGGACGCGGCGCCGTCACGGCGCCAATCGGTCAGGGCCGGTCCCAAAGCGTCCTTGAGCGGGCCGAGCCAGGGCTCGTAGGGCCGCCAGGGCTCAAGGCCTTTGGTGTTGATGGGCTGGCGCACCTGTTCGGAACTGGCGGTGCGCACCTCGCGCCGGGTCTCGTGGAAGGCGACGCAGGTCGGCTCAAACTCCAGCCCGCAGAAATCGAGAATGCGCCGCACCTGGGCTTCCACATCCGCCACCACGTCTTCATAGATGACGCGCAGGATCTGCCCCGGCAGCACCCGGTCCCAGTGATCCATCAGCTCCACATAGCCGCGGTAATAGCGCCCGATCTCCTCCAGCCCGTAAGTGAACTCCTGGCCCTCGGCGAACAGCTGCTTGAAGCCGGAAAAGCAACACGCCAGCGGCGCGCGGCGCGCATCGATAATCTTCGCGTTGGGCAGGATCAGCTTGATCAGGGCGATATGCCGGAAATTGTTCGGCATCTTGTCGGTGAAGAAGGGCGCGCCCTTGCGGTGGATCGCCGTCTCTTCGATATAGCGCCGCCCCATGGCCTGAAGCGCTTGGGCGTCCAGCTCGTGCAGGATGCGCGGATAGCGGGTGCGGTCGCTGACCCGCTGGCGCCCGCGCAATGAGTGAGACAGCGCCAGGATATTGGGCAGCTCCAGCGTGCCATCCACCTGGCTGTGACTGGCGAGGATCTGTTCCAGCAAGGTCGACCCCGCGCGCGGCAGGCCGACGATGAAAATCGGATCGGGCGCGTCATGCCCCTTCCCGCTCTGGCGCGCGAACAGGTCCGGCGTGCACAGCGCCGCCTGGGCGGCCAGCTCCTCCTCCATCCCTTCGGCGGTGTAGCGGGTCTGCACGCGCTTGAGCGTATTGCCGCGCTCATAAAACGCGAAGGCGCGCTCAGGGTCGCCAGCATCCTCATGGGCCTTGCCCAGCGCAAAGCACAGATGGATGCGGCTGGCGTAGGAGATCTGGTCTGACGACTCCAGCGCGGTCATGCGCGCACGCTCGCCGGCGGAAAACTCATAGGTCTTCAGATTGGCCAGCGCGTACCAGGAATCGCCCAGGTCCGGCCGCGCCTCGATGGCCGCGCGATAGGAGGCGATGGCCTCATCGGTGCGCCCGCAGGTTTTCAGCGCATGGCCGCGCGAGGTCAGGGTCGCCGGATCGCCGGGAACCCGTTTGAGCACCGCGTCAAACGCGTCCAGCGCCGTTTCGTGATCACCGGTCTGCAGGCTTTCAATGGCGAAATGGGACAGGAAGAGCGGATTGTCCGGATCGCGCGCCTTGAGCTGGCGCGCCTGCTCCAACGCCGCAGCGAATTTCTGGCGTTTGCGCAAGACGGCGATGTAATCGAGCTGGACCTGAATATTATCCGGTTCAAACGCCAGCGCGCTTTCCAGCAGGAACTCGGCATCGTCCAGCACGTTGAAGCGCACGCCGATGGCGGCGAGCAGGCGCATCGCCTCCACATCGCGCGGGTTTTGCTTCACATAGGCCCGGCACAGATCCTCCGCCCGCGCCAAGCGCCCTTCGTACAGATGGTGGGTCACGGCCTGCAGGGCCTGGGGCAAGGCGTCGACGCGCGCGCCTT